>CAILQK010000427.1 GCA_903836265.1 uncultured Bacteroidota bacterium
GAAGAAGCAGGAAGAGGAAGACGGACCACAAAAAGAATAAAAGAAGGAAGCAATCGGTGCGGATGCTGTCAGGGAGATCGTATTTGTGGTTACAGGCGACACAGTGGCCGTCAGGGAGGTTAAAACGGGTATTCAGGACAACAACCACATTGAAATCCTTTCGGGTCTTCAGGAGGGCGAAACAGTGGTTACAGGGCCCTATTCGGCTATTGCCCGCAAACTGAAGAGTGGCACATCCATCGTGATTACAGACAAGGAAAAACTGCTTGGCAAAAAGAAAGACGAGGATTAATCTTTTACCCGGCTTTTATTGTTAAACGTTGGGGTTTCAGACGCTTGTGTCTGAAACCCCAACGCATTTAACAGAAAGCAAAAGACTTCTTATGTCAAAAAACATACTTATTGCCGGTGGTTCTGGTCTCGTCGGACGCCGTCTTCAGGTTATTCTTCAAAGAAAAGGATTCCAGGTGCGCATTCTCACCCGTTCACCAAAGGGGGCCACAGAATTTGCCTGGGATCCATCCCGAAATTTCATTGATCCACAGGCACTTGAAAATATTGATGCCGTGGTGAATCTGGCCGGCGCCGGTATCGCCGACAAGCCCTGGACCGCTACCCGAAAAAAAGAACTCGTAGAGAGCAGGGTACAATCGGCTGCTGTTCTGGAACAAGCGCTCCGCAATGCTTCGAAGCCGGCAGATTCCTACATAAGTGCTTCCGCCATAGGTATTTACGGAAATTCCGGCGAGCGCATGATGGCAGAATCCGATGCTCCTGTTGATGCATCTTTTATGGTTGACTGCTGTCAGAAGTGGGAGTCTGCTGCCGGTCGTATCGCATCACTGGGTATTCGTACGGTGTTGCTCAGAATAGGTATTGTACTCAGCCCTGATGGCGGAGCCCTTCCCGAGGTGGCCCGTCCGGTGCGTTTCGGTATTGGCGCGTATTTTGGCGACGGGCAGGCATGGTGGTCGTGGATTCACCTCGACGATCTCT
This sequence comes from uncultured Bacteroidota bacterium, assembly GCA_903836265.1. Classification (GTDB taxonomy): domain Bacteria; phylum Bacteroidota; class Bacteroidia; order Chitinophagales; family Saprospiraceae; genus M3007. The sequence goes on from CAILQK010000427.1 coordinate 997, forward strand.
GTGAGATGATTGTGTGGTCGCTGGAAAACGAACAGGCTTCGGGCGTGTACAACGCGGTGGCGCCTGCCCCGATGAGAGGCAAGGCACTGGTAAAGGCCGTTGCGCGGGCCATGAAGCGTCCGGCGATTCCTGTGCCGGCACCGGCTTTTGTATTGCGTGCCGTGCTGGGGGAAATGTCGGCAGTCATTCTGAACAGCAATCTGGTGTCGGCAGACAAGGTGACGGCCGCCGGGTTCACATTCAAATTTCCGGAAGTACAGGATGCCCTGAACGATCTTTACAACTGATTGATTTTCATCAGTTCATTAAACAGTGAAAGCTGGTTCCTGCTCCGAATCAGGTTGTGTTCGGGGTACGATATTTTGTAATAAACATCGCCGGCCAGCCAGTCGGTAAGGAACCGGAGGGCTTGTTCGCCGGTAATCCAGGCGCCACCCAGGACAAGATAGTTCTTCTCGCTTTCCGTGAGAAAACCGGATGTGGAGGACAGATAACCTTCCTGCAGGGCGCGCAGCATATCGGGGCGTACAATCACATTGCCCGGGGCGTCTTCCCGCCGGTCGGGCACAAAAGTGCGCACCATATCGCCAAAATCGGACAGGATGACTCCGGGCATGACAGTGTCCAGGTCAATAACCGCGACTGCCTTTCTCGTTTGTTTGCTGAACAGGATATTTCCTGCCTTTGTATCGTTATGGGTGACCCTCACGGGTAGTGCTCCCGACGATTTCAGCGCACTGATCTGGTCGAACAGGGGCTTCGCGGTGAACATGGCTTCAATTTCATTTTTGCTCATTTGTACCCGACCGGCCGGATCCCGGTTGATGACATCGATAAATACCTCCCAGCGGCGGTCAGTATCATGAAACCCCGGTATTGTTTCCGAGAGTTCGTCAGCCGGGAAGTCGCGCAGCGCTCGCGCGAAGGCCCCGTACGCCCGGGCGGCTTCAAAGGCAATCTCCGGGCTTGTCTGGCCTTCCGGAATATAAGTGTTATCCAGAAAAGGGAACATTCTCCAGAATCCTTCATCGTTTTCATGCAGCAGCTCACCCGTGTGCGTACGCACGGGCGCGGGTGAGCTGTAGGGGAAGTCGGAACTGGCTATATGTGAGGTTACCCGGTCAATATTTTGCATAACAGCAACCGGATTCCTGAAAATATGGTGGTTGATTCGTTGCAAAATAAAGGAACGCAGTGTGCCCTGCTCTTCGACAGAAATTCGCCAGGTGTCGTTGATATTGCCATCACCGATGGGGGAAGCTTCGGTAACATGCTCAAAATGAAGGAATTGGCTGGCGATACTTTCCATTATTAATTATTGAGTTATGAGAAAGCTTGTAACAGTGATGGGTTCATTGAAACCCGCTTCAGTGAGAACAATATAGTAAAGTCCGGGCTTCAGGCGAGTTGAGACAGATGCGGAAAACAGGAAATCGTCATTGGAATCCTTTTTGATAACCGGATTCATTGAGAGCAGAGATTTACCGGCACTGAAATCTGTATCCCGGTTGGAGAAAACAAGCAGTCTGATATCATCCTGCTTTGCTGTTCCGTCATTTATCCTGAAAAAGCCCTCTGTTGACAATCTGGCATACCCGCTTTGGGTTAACAGTCTGGTATTGGGTACGGGTTTTACGAAAGATGCTTCAATAGATCCATTTCCCCTGACCACTGTTCCGATCAGACCATCGAGCGAGGGATTGGGTCGGAAATCGCTGGAGTTGAGGGCGGCAATCGGACTATTTGGGGCGATTGTTGCCGAGTCACTTTTGGCAGGGAGCAAGGGTTCTGCTGGTTGTGGTACACTTTCCGGTACCGGTGTTTGAGTATCAGGAGGAGTCAGCATATATCTGATACACCAGGCAGACACAAGCAGGCAGACAACTGCGACAGCGCCTTTGGCTACCCGGGACAAGCCTTTATTATAAGGCTTGCTGGTAATATCATTCAGGTCATTGAGTAATTTCAATTGTTTTTCATCGCCGAGTTCCTGGTCCACCAGCTGATGAATTCTGAGCAGTTCGCGCAGATTGTCATCTGCCGAAAGCCGGATTTCGAAGACCATACGTTCTTCCTCTGTCAGATCATTGGCAATATATCTCTCAATAAGTTCAGATTCCTCCATGTTTTTCATAGTTCTTTATTTTGGTTTTCTGTCAGTTCCTTGTACGAGGGGTCTTTTTTGATAAATTCTATCAGTTTGTTTTTACACATGAATTTACGACGACGCACGTATTCATAGCTCCCGTATTTCATTCGGGCCATGATTTCATCCATTGGTACTTTCAGAAAAAACAGTTCGAGCAGTTGCCTGCAGTCATCGCCCAGTTTACTCATCGCCTTGTAGAGCATTCGTACTTGCAGCGATTTTTCTTCGAGTTCGTGCCAGTCGAGCTGGTCGTCATACATTGATTTTACTTCATCAGAAAATGTGACATGATTATTTGATTTTTTTTTCAGGTGATTGGCCCACAGATTCCGGCAGATAGCGATAAAAAATGTCGAGAAGGAGCTGGTCAGGGTAATTTCGGATTGCTGCAGTTTTTTATAGAGAATCAAGATGGCATCCTGAAAGAGATCCCTGGCGTGTTCTTCCGTTCCACCATAGCGGACTACCAGTTTAACGATGGAAGGCATAATATACTGATACAGCCGGGTCAGGCCTTTTTTGTCGCCTGATCTGACAGCCTCGAGCCATTCGTAATCTCTGTCTCCTTGTTGCATTTTTCCCGTTTCAGTCGCGGCAAATATATGATATAATGATATAAATCTTGGGCAATGTGATGCATCTGAGGTTGCAGCGAAATGAAACAGACATTTTCGGACACTGTTCGTTGAATGAATTATTATTGCGGGCTCAAATTGCCAGGGGCAGGTTCGGGCTCTGAGTATTGCCTTTGGATTTTCAATCTCTTGTTAATCAAATCAATATGAATCGTCATTATGTTTTTTTTGCAGCGCTGTGTTTGGCTGTTGCGCTGATTCCCCTTTCCATGATTGATGCAGACGGACAAAATCCGGGCAACAACTCGCCTGCGTATGACACCCTGTGGGTAAATAAAGCTGTTGAGCGGGTAATTCAGTCGCTTGGTGACAGCCGGATAGAAGAAGCGCTGGAAAGGGTACAAATTTACGGCGACAGCGCTTCAGTCAGGTATGGTATCCGGAGCAGGGAGCGTGCGGACATACTTGAGCTGGAAGTCACACTTTGTGATTACTGGGGAGTGACACCCGGTTTGCTGGAGAAAGCTGACTTGTGTTTAAAGATCAGAGAGGAGCAATTTGGCAAGCGACATATCAAATACGCTAGTGCCCTCATTGTACTTGTTCACGCCCGTTCATATACCGGTTTGTACGAAGACGACCAGATACCCCTTTTGAAGGAGGCACTTGATATTCTGGGCAATCCGTCATGGGTACAATCGGATGAGCGCCTGAACGCACTGAATCAGATAAGTCTGATTTATCAGCAGCGCGGTGAATCGGTAAAAGCAGAAGCACCATTGCTGGAGGCATTGTCACTGGAGCAAGAACTTTATGGAGAGGAGCGGTATGAATATTCAAGTTTATGCGGTAATATGGGTAACGTTTATCTGTCGCTCGGACGACTGTCGGAATCAATCAGGTATCTGGAAATATCTCTTGAAAAGACAGAATTACTGACCGGGCCTGTTCATCCCGACTATTGTTCGACTCTGATGAATCTTGGAATAGCCCGCATGCGGATCGGCCTTTTTGAAGAGAGTGAACGATCATTGCTGGAGGCACTGGATATTGCCGGCAGGGTGTTTGGTGCGGAGCATCAGAACCTGGCTCCCTATCACTGGGCTTTGGCCGATTACTATGGCAAGACCGGGTATTATGAGCGGATGCATATTCATGTTGACGCCGGCTTCAATCTGGCAACGGCACAGAATACACTGCCATCGCTGATGGCAATTCTGGCGTACAAACAGCGGGGTATTTACAAGGAACACACAGGTGACTATGAGGGGGCCAGGGAGCAATACAGCACGCTGCTCAGGGCCCTGGAATCCGGAGGGCTGTCAGAAAGTATCCAGTATGCAGATGTAATGTTGAGACTTGGGAGAGTACACAGAGCAGAGGGCGACATGACAACGGCATACGATCTGACAAACAGGGCAGTTGCCATTGCAGATTCCCTGTACACCCCGGACAATCCGACATTTTTCATGCTGTACAGTCAGCATTTGCTCTCCTATCTTGATACACCGGAGCAAATTGAGCATTGCTATCGCATCAGTCAGCAAGGTATGGGAGTAATACATCGTTATTACGGAGAAGAGAGCCTTAATATGGCGATATGGGGGCACTATACCGGACGAATATATGCAGAGCGCGGGCAACCTGATTCGGCACTGATTCAGTACAGGGATGTATATTCCATACTGGGGAACCGTATCAGAGACGGACTGACATTTATGACATTTGAGCAACAGGAGGCATATTTGGGGGCTTTTGATGTGTTCTTTAACAATATACTTTCCCTGGGATTGAAATATCCGTCAGACACGGCAGTTTGTTCATTCTTGTATGATGCAGCTCTGTTCCGAAAAGAGTTGCTTGGGTTCAGTCATGCCCGTGCACTCTCTTTGTGGAGAAATTCGGCTGACCCTGTCACTGATATTTTGCAGGACAGGTATATGGAGCTTCGTCAGCGGGCAATCGCCATTGAGTCATGGCCAGTTGTTCAACAGGACGATCTGAGTGACCTGAAAGCAGAAATTGAAACAGTAGAGCGGCAGCTAATTGGCCGTACCGGTTATACTTGCAAATCTGTGCTACCCAATTCCGGGAGCTGGACAGAAATAAAGCGGGCCCTGATGCCCGGTGAGGCCGCCATTGAGTATCTTGTTATATCTGATCTCAATAAAAAGAGCCGTTTTGCAGCCCTGGTACTGCGACACGACTCATCGTCGCCCGAGTTGATACTGCTTGGTGAGGCTGTGGAAGTGAATCAGTATATTCAGAACACTGATGGTCGTGCGTTCAGCTATGCCGAACGTGTATATGGCACTGGTGAGTCAGCTCTGCGTATATCCGGGCTCATCTGGAAACCACTTGACAGCCATCTGAAAGGAATCAGGAAAGTATTTCTGGCTCCGGCGGGAGGACTTTACCAGCTGAATTTCAGGGCGCTGCGAACCGAAAGCGCCGGTATCCGGCTTGGCGACCGACTGAATCTGGTATGTCTGACATCTACCCGTCAGTTACTGGATGAGAGTTTCAGGCATTCCGCTGCTTTGGCCGGGAGAGAGGCTCTGCTGACAGGGGGCGTTGATTTCGATGAGATTTCGGATAAAGACGCCGGGGACGAGCATACCAGTTCCGGGCCGGCTGCACCTTCACCTTTCCGGGAATCGGGTGCCATACCGGGAGCGGAGGATCGGGGAAGCATCAAAAAGCGCTGGGAGGCCCTTCCGGAGACGATGCGGGAAGTACAAAGTATTGACTCCATGTTGCGTGAGAAAAAGTTCTCGACGACCCTGATTACTGGTCGGGATGCGGCGGAAGCCACCTTCAAGAAATCGGGTGGAAAACCGTGGTCGGTGGTACATATTGCCAGTCACGGGTTCTTTTACGAAAAACAGGGTGGGAGAGATCTGTCGGGGCTTCCGGGCTTCGTAACTTCGTCCAATCCGATGTTGCGATCGGGGTTGTTATTTGCAGGAGCCAACCGGGTATGGAGTGGCACCCGGAGTGCGGATAACTGGAATGATGGCATTTTGACAGCAGAGGAGGTAAGCCTGATGAACCTCGGCGGGGTAGAACTGGTCACACTTTCAGCCTGCGAGACCGGGCTCGGAGAGATCCGCAATTACGAAGGAATTTTCGGGTTTCAGCGGGCTTTTCGCCTCGCGGGCGTCCGAAACCTGGTAATGACCCTGTGGCGGGTACCGGATAATACCACCCGCCTGTTTATGCTTGAGTTTTATTCCAATATTGCAAGAGATTATCCGGTGAGAGCGGCATTCGAGGCTGCAGTGCGAAATTTCAGGAAAAAATATCCGGCACCGTATTATTGGGCTGGATATGTACTGGTGGATGGGGAGCGGTAGGAAGAAGTTGGCAAGATTACGAAATATGCGAGGCAGCGCCCGGTGATTTCCGGAGCGCTGCTTTTTTGTTTTGGAGAAAAAAAAACGGGCCAGCGTGTCACAAATGGAGTGTCAGGGAAATTATTATGCTGTAAATGGTCAGAACTTGCGTACGCATGGCACATTTTGCGTCCACCTGACTGCCTTCTGTCACTTTTAACTTACAGCTCAATGAAAAATCTTTTACTCGTTGGATACTCCCGTTTTTTGATCCTTCTGCTTTTGGCGTCAGTACTGGTGGTAATGACGCCAGACAAACTTTCGGCACAATGCAGCACACCCTGTATCAGTTTTCAGGGAGTACTGAAGGATGCCAACGGGGTACCTGTGCCCGATGGACAGCAGATGGTAAAGTTCAGCATGTACAGTGAAGCCTCCGGAGGTGTTTCATTGCCCTTAAATGGAGTAAAGTGGGAAGAGGAGGCAAATATTGACGTACAGGGTGGTATTTTCAGTCACTACCTCGGCAGCATCCATCCGCTGGATCCCAAAGTATTCAACGGTGGTCATGTTTTCCTGAATATCAATGTACGTGGGAAAGATCTGCTGCCAAGAACCCAGCTCACTTACGCTCCATTTGCTTACAGCGTAGCGAGTGCGGGTACCGTTGTATGTTCGGGGGCTTTGGGCGATGTAAAATACTCCATTCTAGAGCCCGCCATGTTCCGGCATGTAAATGGCGACTGCTGGGTTCCCATGGATGGCAGGTTTCTGGGCAGCGATGATATGTTGAAAACGATGAAAACACCTGATGGCACACGTATCTATCCAGCCGATTCCATACCGAATGCGGGTGGATTATTTCTGCGATCCCAGGATTTTACCCGCGACCCGATGGCCGACAATTCGGGAGGAAATGCCTGGCGTGTGAAAAACGGAAGTGATAATGACCCGGGTCGGTCAACTGATCAGATTGTCGTGCAAAGTGATGACGTCAAGCCCCACAACCACAGTATGCTTGAGGCAGGTGAACATCAGCATGGACTGGATGATAATCATAATGGTACCAGCGATTATTATGGATTGATTTATTACAATGGTGAAGCTACATTAGATAATGGTCCTGACGACTCTAATGGTGAACCCAATCTTTGGGCTACACCCAAGCGTTTTGACGACTTAGTTACAGAGCTGGCGGGCAAGCACACACATGCAATCAATAACTCGACAGGATCCGAGACGCGTCCAAAGAACCTCAATCTCTGGGTATATATACGCATCAACTGAGGCGATGACCAGCTGCGCCAGCTTTGTGCCCTTTGTTTGCAGGCAGGGGTTGTCGGGCTGTTTTCATTATTCATCATCAATCTGACTTTTATGAAAATAAAAACATTGATGTGTACAGCGTTATTGCTGTGCATGTTCGGACTTCTGCGCGCGCAGGAGGCGGGTTCCTGTCTTCCACCGGCCGAGAGGAATTACCAGGCCACCATTTATTTCAACTATGGCAGTTCAAGTTCAGCATCGAGCAAGAACAGAATACAGGGGTCGGTAGGTCAGCCCGTGACCAATTCTTCCATGAGCGTCTTCAACAGTTTTGACGGAGGGTTCTGGGCGCAGTTTCTGGTGCCTCCGCTTCCGCCTTTTCTTTCGGCTACCCAGGGAGAGTTTCTGGATCGGATTCAATTAAACTGGACAGTCAATCCGTTAGGAGCGGCACCGAGTAGCGGTTTCAAGTTGTACAGGGACGGTATTTTTCTTGCTTTGCTGGACAAAAACACCTTCAGTTACAATGATTTCAATGTAATTGCCGGCAGAGCTTACAAATACACTGTCAAGGGGGTGAATTATTACGGTGACGGATGTCCTGCTGAAGCCATTGGTTTTCAGGTTCCGAACGGAACTGTAACCGGCTGGGTGCAATCGCCGAACGGGAATCCGGTTTCAGATGTACTGGTTTCATTGATGCCTCTTCAGGGCTTTTCGTTATCCTTTTCGGGGGCTCAGGGTGCTGTTTCCGATACCCTGGCTGGTGATTTGTTTTTTCCCGCCAATAACGACGATGCTTTGAATGATTATACCCTTGCCTTTTGGATCAAAACTTCTGCCTCACAGAATGGAGACACCATCATCAGGTTTGACGGGTACGATATGAGTATCAGGGCATTCAGGAGTCAGGACAGCGTTGGCATCCGGGCATACCTGAAAAATGACAAACTGTTTCATGCGGGCGCGATCGGTACCGCTGCCCAGTCATGGCATCATGTTGCATTGACTTATTCTGCGGGTGTCATGCGATTGTACTGGGATGGAGAACTTGCAGGATATACACCGGTAGATTATCCGCCTGTTGCTTCAACGAAAATGTATCTGGGTAATTCAGATGTAACAGGAAGCGGCTGGAGTGGCAAACTGGATGAATTTCGTATCTACCACCGGCGTTTGACAGAGGTGGATCTTCGCGAAGTACTGGCAGGCACCGCATCCCGCAGCACCCCTGGTCTGAAGTATTACTGGAAAATGGATGAGGAGCTTGGAAATATATCATACGACATTGTCAACCGCAGAAAACTTTTCTTTTGCGGAGCAAATTTTGATTCTGACAAACCTGCAGTATGCGTATCCGGCCGGACCAACGAGGAGGGGTATTACCGGATAGAGAGTGCCAGTTATGGTACAGGGACAACATTTTTGGCTCGTCCGAGCAAATATTTTTACAAATACAGGGCATTACAGCTGAGCAGGGCTGACAGTTCTTTTGCCGTGTTGCCCGATTTTGCCCTGAACAACAAATCCACCATAGAACTTTGGCTTAACAGCGAGGGGCTGACAGGTAATCAGAGCCAGTGCCTCCTGTCCAGGTGGTGGGGAATGAACCGCTTTGAAGTGCTTTTGAAGCAGAGCACAAATAATCCGGCTGCCAGCGAGATTGTATTTCAGGCGGGTGGACAAGCCGGGGCGAGTCCGATGGTTCTTGAAAGTGGCTATCATTTGCTTTCCTTTACGATTGACAGTACCTCTTCGGGTGTTGTCATACAGCCATTTCTGGACGGTATAAAACACAGCACCTCCTATTCATTCGGATCACTTTCTGGAAACTGGTCGGATACCAGTACATATTGGGTTATTGGTGCCAATCGCGATGCACAGACAGATGTTGCCTGGAACGAGAGCCAGCGATATGCTTCCTGGACCAATCCGGAGAATTACAAGGATTTTTTCAGTGGTTTGATAGATGAGTTTGCTGTTTACGATACTATTCTGCCAGATGAAACAATCCTGCAGCATACCGAAAGCGCCCGTGACATGCATGAAGGTGGTATCAGTGTTTACTTTCCGTTTGATGAAGGCGATGGCACCACGCTGAACAATTGTGGTTCTCTTCCTCTGGCTACCGGTACTGCCGTGAAGTCAGGCTGGAGTACCCTGAGCAAATTTCAGGATAAAGAACCTCATATTTTCTCTCCGGTAACCAGGCAGGTAACGCTGAATCCAAGCGTGACCTCGGTTGACCAGGTAGATTATGTTGACCAGTCATTGATTTCAGTAACAGGTTACGTACGATATGCCAATACTGATTGTTTTGCGCCAGGCATCGAGATTCTGGTAAACGGAAAATCATATTCTCCTAAGGTATTTACAGACACAGTAGGTCAGTTTAAAATTGATCTGGAGCCTGGTAAGTCAGTGGTGTTATCACCGAAATTTTCGGGAGATTCACCTGGTTCAGCGCATCGTTTTATTCCGGCATCATGGGAGCTGACCAATGTGACTACTCCGATTGCCGGAATAGTATTCAATGATGTGACGACCAGAAAAGTGACTGTAACGGTGGCTGGCGGCAGTTGTCGTGTGAGTACTCTGGGAGACCAGCTTGGGGAAGATTATAAAAATTTGAAATTGCAGGCAAAGACAGCAAACAGTGAATGCTTTGTCAGTTATGGCGAAATGACATCTGGTACAGAATACACTTTCACCTTGCCACCTTTTCGTCAGGTAACCGTTGGACTGTTTTCGCATGATAATCCGGATATCCGTGATGCGATACAGAATCTTGGGGCTGCTACCCTTGATCTTTCGGAGCGTGATACATCCGTCGAGTTTATTTACAAAAATCCGAAACTTGCGGTGTCAGTGAGTGGTCTGCCTTTGTTATGCGACAATACCAGGTACTGGGATCCGGCATTGCCATTGGGAGCTACTACCGATTTTACCGTCAACAAAGTACGGATATGGGATCCGCCTCTTCCATTCGGTGCCGAGTCTGTTTACAACGGGAGTACTATCTCGGTCAGGTACAGAGATACCATACGAACAGTTGTCAACGGCAAGGTTACGCTCAACGGACAGATATATCAGTATAGTCAGAGCGATATAGTTCAGGGGAATATAGTTCACATTGATGGCGAAGAGTACAGTCTGAAGCAGTCGCTGGCTTCTACCGTACTGGTACAGGGCAGTAAACCCGTACTTACTGTCATGGTAAAGGAGAAATATCCTGGAGGAGAATGTATCTTTGATGAGTCTGATATCCGGTTTAATAATGGTTGGGCCGACGAGGTGCTTGATACTGCCCTTGTTCGCAACTCAATCGAATACAAGGATACCCTGAAGGAACCTGGTGGCGGTATTGTGCCGAACAGGCCAATCAGGGTCAGGTTAACCATACAACCCCGGGAAATTTCACCTTTGAGTGAGGCCTATTACACCGAAGTACATCAGGTAACGACAGACGCATCAGGTTATTACAGGATAACAGCCGGAAGGGGGGTCCCTGATACCACTGTTGGGCGATTCGAAGATGTGCCATCATACCCCGCTCAGCCATACCTGAAAATAGAGACAGATCGGCAGAACAGTGGCTCCCTCTTTGTACAGGAAAAAGTACCGGTAAAACTGATTCTGACACCTACAACGTTGAAATACACGTTCAAGGTTGGCAGTACAAATCCGGTATTGCCGTATTACAAGACACTGCAGGTGATTTCCACAACGGCAGATGGTCGTCAGGGCTCCGCATCCCTGTCAGCTGTTATTGAGGGAACCCGTGCCAACGGGGAGCGTTTCACCACGTATATGCCCGATCGCCCCAGTATTGTTCTGCGAGACCCGCCCGGAGATGGAAGCTATTCGTATATATCAAAGGATTCAACTGTTTGTCACAGTTATACTTTCAATTTCACTACCGATCAGGGCATCACCCTTGAAAATGAATTTGACGGATCGCCTTCATTAGTAACGTTCACCGGACTTGGCGTAGGAACTATCCAATCTGCGGAATCGGGAGTCAGTGCAGGATTCAGTGCTTCTTTGGTGTTTTCTTATCTGAAAGAGGATGGTTGGCAAACCTGTATGACATTTAACAATACAATCAGTACCAACGATGGTGATCTGATTGTAGGAGGTGATCAGGGGGGAGACGTTTATGTAGGTACCGCCCAGAATATTATTTTTGGCACTTCCGACAGGATAAAAGTGACTGACTGTGTCATTCAGGCAGACCAGGTGATTTCATTCAGGCCCGGCGGGGCTACCCTGTTTCGTTACTCAGAGTACTACGTCAGGCGTTATCTGATTCCTTATCTCGACAAGTTGGCTGTACAATACAATACGGTTAACAAGCCTGATAGCGCCGCTATCATGCGCAATTCGGCGCATCTGTGGCGCGAGTATATCAAGATGAATGCTGAGGCGAAGGTCAACGCAGAATTCCGGCACAATTATTCCTTTGATGCTGGTGTAACCTATGAAGATGTCAGTGTTATTTCCCGGGATGATATTGACGCGAATGAATATACCTTCTCACAACTTGCTTCTGCCTTTGCCAATACAGGATTCAATATTTTGGGTCAGGGAGCAGAACAGACGTGGATACGCGATCTCACTTTCAGCGAGATATGGCACAGTGAAGATATTGATTCAAGGGCGACCACAGTTGGTTATGTGTTGGCTGATGACGACCCCGGAGATGCTTTCAGTGTGGATATTTTGAGTGACGAGTGCTATAAAACGCCTGTTTTCAAGGTTAAATCTGGTCAGTCATCTTGCCCACACGAGAAGGGTACAGCATCCAGAGACTTGCCGGTTCTGGAAACGGTACCCGGCTTTCCGCTACAGGCTATCAATATCCCGTCGAAGCAGGCAGCTGTTTTCCGGTTTAATCTGGGTAATCTGAGTCAGACGGAAGAGACACGTCATTATGTTATATCTGCTCCCGGTGAGTACAATCCGCTCGGGGCCGTGCTTAAACTGAATGGTGCCTCTTTCAATTCAGACGTTGATTATGAAATACCTGACAGGGAAAGTTTGCCCATCACTGTGACTGCCGAGCGCGGGCCACTCGACTACGAATATAACGATCTGGTCATTCAGTTGGCGGCATCATGTGAACTGGAGCGTGCCAATGCGCTGGGGCTGGATTTAAGTGAACCGGATACCATAGCTACAGTTAACAACCTGGCATACTCCAAACAGGAGATTAGCATCAAGTTCATTCAGCCTTGCAGCGAAGTTGATATTGATGAACCCAAGCCCGGGTATGTTATTCTCAGAAACGATATCGCGCAATCACCGCCAACGTCTTCTGTTCGTGATATTGTCATTACAAATTACAACACTGCTGACACCAATTTTCAGGCTGTCAGGATGCAGTACAGAAGGAGAGAGGGAGATGGCATCTGGACGAATATTATCAGTCCAAACACGGGCGCTTCAAATCCTCATGAACGCTGGAACCCGGGATGTCCGGAATATGTCAACTGGCATATTCTGCATCCTGCATCTGCCCGTCCGGATACGCTTCGGGCCTTGTCCACCGCCTTCAAATGGGAAACTGCCAGTTTGGCCGATGGTGATTATGAGCTTCGTGCGATATCGGTGTGTACCGGTAATGCGACTGGTATGGAAGGGTCTTCTTATTATATACCAGTCCGTATTGAACGGGAGCCACCCAAAATTGTGAACTGGGAACCATTTGACGGAGTATTTGATCTTGGTGACGAGATCTCCTTCACATTCGACAAACCACTCAATTCCAGCTTGTTTTCATCTCCGACAGGAAATCCATTGAATAAAATTGAGCTTTATGATACGGCGCCGGCATCCGGTTCGGGGCTCATTTCTTCCACGATTACGTCCTACGGGAACAGGATTTTCATCAGTCCGGACATCCAGAACAAGTTTTTGGAGAATAAAATCCTGCGTGTGGAATTGAGAAATCTGGAAGACATGGCTGGTAATTCTACAGGCCCGGATCCGATGAAATATCAGTTCAGGATTCCCGAGTTTTATGTCAATCGAAATGAGCTTGCCTGGCTTGAGGATACACTCCAGATGACCAAGCATCTTGATCAGACCAAAACCGTGACTGCCGGAGTACACAATCGTGCAGGTTCTCCAGCAAGTTTTAAAATCACTGGTGCACCGGATTGGGTACGCGTTGTCCCGGATCAGGGTTCGCTGGCTCCAAATGAAATATTGCCTGTAAGTTTTATTGTTGATTCAAGTCTGGCATTCGGCCTTTGGAATGGGACAGTAAATCTGGAAACACAGCCGGGGCAGAATCCATTTTTCATGGGTGGTACAGAGCCTCTGCCCGTTCGTGTGAGGGTTATTTGTCCACCGCCAGTGTGGGAGCTGGATGCGGGTCAGTATGAGAATAGTATGAACATGGTATTGAAGCTCAATATTCAGGGGGCTGTTTCCAGTGATGAAGAAGATTTTGTTGGTGCATTTATTAACGGGGAGCTGCGCGGAAGAGCTCATCTTCAGTATTCTGCTGATTTGAACACCTGGCTTGCTTATATGACTGTATATGGCGATGCAGCAGATGTACTGGATCCGGTAAAATTACAGATATGGGATGCTTCGGAGTGTTTATTGTACGGAACAGTGGCTGAATCTTTTCAGTTCCAGCCTGATGTTGTGATTGGTTCACCTGTGACCCCCCAATTTGCTACCACCAACAGCCTTATTCTGAGGGAAATTCCGATTAATACCGGCTGGAACTGGTTATCCTTTAATCTGGACTTCCAGCCAACTGATGCATTGAATCAGGCACTTTCAACCCTGAATCACCCTGAAATGGATCTAATCAAGAGCCAGTCACAATTCGCTGCATACAGCGGTGCATGGTTCGGATCGCTGTCTAATCTTGATGAGAAAAAAATGTATTTGTATCGTGCAGATCAGAAGGATACGTTGCAGATGTATGGCTTGTTGATTCCGGGCTCCACGCCTGTTCCTGTGGGTACGGGATGGAGCTGGATTGGCTACATACCAAATTACTCGCTTGAAGTCAACAATGCCCTGAAATCGCTGAAGGAATCAGGAATGGTACAGAATGGGGATCTGATTAAAAGCCAGACTTCATTTGCACAGTACATTGGTGGCAGTCTGAACAAGTGGATCGGGAATCTGGAGTATATGACTCCTCCCAATGGTTATCAGTTGAATCTGAAAAAACAGGGAGTAGCGGGTAATCTGATTTACCCGCCACCATCGTTCACGGACAACCCTGCAGCCAGCAGAAACGGAGATGAAACGCCTCTGAATCATTGGGAAGTAAATCCATCCCTGTTTGAGAGTAGCGCCACTTTGATCGGGATGATTGCTGCAGATGGTCACAATATTACCAGGTCAGGCATGGAACTCGGTGCTTTTGCCGGAAATGAGGTACGTGGTTCCGCAAAGGCTGTTTATGTAGAACCCATTGAGGCTTATATATTCTTCCTGACCTGTTACGCAAATTACAGTGGTGAACTATTCAGGTTCAGACTCTATAACAGCGACAGTGGACTTGAAATACCATTGAATGAGACCACCTATTTTGTGGCAGACAATCATCAGGGTACAATTGATGTGCCTTTGCCGTTCACGCTGGCGTCTTCTGTCTCTACCGAAGAACTGGCAGATCAGTCGGGTTTTGATATTCAGCCCAATCCTTTCAGTAAAGAAGCGATTATCGTATTCTCCGTGGACAAACCGGAGGAGGTCAGATTTACAGTATCTGATGTAAACGGACGTGATATATCCCAGTGGAGTGTTCATGCGACTGCAGGCAAAAATACACTGGTCTGGTACGGAATTAATGAGGAGGGTGCCACACTTCAGTCGGGTGTTTACTTCGTGAAGTTGCGTACTGAAAATGGTATCACTACCCGAAAAATTATGCTTCAGCGGTAAATTTTCGGTGGGTTCATTTCATTTAACATTCCATTGGATATGCAAAAACATTTCAGGAACATATCAGCAGGAGCGGTATATACATGTACCGTTGTCTGGAACAGTACACGGAGTACATTCTTTCTGACTGCACTGCTTCTTTCGACATGTACCTGTGCTTCCGGCACAGTTCATTTCAATAATGCGAATATTGCGCCACCTGGCTGGAGTATCAATTCCTCCGATTTCCAGTTTAATATGAGCATGATTGTACGCGTAAGATTAAATGGCGTTTCCTCCAACAATACGGCCAATATTCTCGGTGTTTTCGCCGGAACGGAATTGAGGGGTGTCTGTACTCCGGTATTGATCGGCGGACAGAGCTATTTCTTTATGACTGTATATTCCAACTCATTTACTGGCGAAAATCTGAATTTCAGGCTTTACTATGCCCAGGATGACGCTGTTTACCTGTCAACGTATTCTGCTGTTTTTCTGAGTAACCAGATCACAGGCTCTATCAGTTCGCCTGCTTGGATAGATTTCAGTCAATCGGCAGATTTGCCGCCTTCTTTTTTACCTGTACCGCGTGATTCAACCATCGAATCAATTCCTTTTTCGCCGGTCAACCTTTCTGATTATCTGGCGAGTATTGATGGTGATTCTGTTTCCTATACGGTGCAGTCTTCACCACATTTGGCTGCTTCGATTAACAATGGATTGATGACGGTGACACCTGCCTCTGGTTGGACTGGTACGGAAGCGCTGATCGTTACGGCCACAGAGCAAACCCCCGGACAACTGTCTGCAACTGCCACTGCAGAATTTACGGTGGTACCCTACTATGCTCCTCCTGTATTGTCACAGATACCTTCTCAAACAATTGAAAAGGGACTCGGACAGCAATTTGTCAATTTTGATCTGGACAGTTTTCTGATATTCTCTGGCAGTTGCAGAGAATATGATTATGACGTTACCCCATTTTCGGGAGTGGTACAAAATCCGGGATGGGCGTCTGTGCCTCCCGGGAATCAGTTCATGTCGGTGATAGCAAGGCCTTTGTTTGATGATGTGGTGCCCGGTGGTGCCGGCTCTGAACTTGCAGCATTTGTGAATGGAGTACTGGTGGGGAAAGCAAGTCCGTCCGGAGTTGGAAACAATACGGTTTATGAGCTGTTTCTGGCTAACTTGCAGCCGGGTACCATCACATTCAGATTTTACGATCAGACTAGGCAGTACCTGTATGAAAAAAAAACCTCCCTGCAATTTACACCAGGCGGTTTCGCAGGCTCTTCATTCGCACCATTTCAGATACAGGTTTGTCCGCTTGTTCTGCAGATTGCTTCGGATGGTATGGTACAGGCAGGGGTCAGTGATACGTCCTGGTACGGTACATTGCCAGTCAACTTTAGAGTCCGAGATTGTCCGTTCCCCTTCCGGAACAGCATCTCAACAGCCAATTTCAGCGTAATAACTGACTTCGATCCTGACATTATCTCTCCGGGCTTTGTCACATTTACAGAAAACAGCTGTTTTCAGCTCTACGATACACAAACATCGGATTTCCCCAATTCGGAGGGTAATGGCCTTGCCTACAGTCTTGCTGGAGGAGATGATGCGGGAAAATTTATCATCAACCCTACAAGTGGCGTTCTTGGCTGGAACAATTTCAGTCCTGATTTTGAGAGCCCGGGTGATGCCAACGCGGATAACAGATACGATGTTAAAATCAGGGTATTGAATCAGTCAGGTTTTTCTGATACGCTTGCACTTGCTGTACAGTTGACCAATGACGCAAACGAACCCTTTTCCCCATTGATTAACGGGGGAATTACGTCGGTTTGCCTCAACGGGTCAACGATACTTTCTGCATCCGGAGGAAATGATTACAACTGGAGTAATGGTTCACAGTTTGCAACGGTAAGTGTCAGCACGCCCGGTACATACACTGTCACGATTACCAATACACTGGGTTGCACTGCAAGTGTAACGGCACTGGTAAGAAGTTCACCAACTGTTACTGTTACGGGTAATAGTGGAGCAGTTTGCCAGGGAGAATTCGTCACACTGGGCTCAACACCTTCGTTTGGCTCTTCGCCTTACTCATTTATATGGTCAGGGCCCAATGGCTTCATTTCATCACAGGAGGATCCGGTGCCGTTTTTGGGTACTCCTGCCTATTCAGGAACATACAGAGTGACGGCTACAGATAATAACGGATGCACAGCTACCTCCCAGACTGTAATTAACGTGTCAGCCAGTACAGCACCAACCGTTACAGTCGGAGGTACATCTTCCGTTTGTGAAGGGGGAAGTATCTCGCTTTCATCAGTGGTGAACGGTGGTGGTATGCCATTTAACTACAACTGGACCGGGCCCCAGTTGTATCAGTCATCTGTGAAAGATCCGACACTTGACAATGTAAGTTTGAATGCTTCCGGTTTATACCTTGTCACCGTTACAGACATCAATGGATGTTCTTCTACCGGTTCAGTAACCGTCCTCGTTCGGGTACGGCCATCAATAGTTGCGTTCGTCAATTCTCCGGTTTGCCAGGGTATGTCTGTTCAGGCAGGTGTGACGGTCAGTGGCACAGATATTCCTTACAACTATCAGTGGAGTGGGCCATCAGGGTTCATGTCAAACAGTCAAATTCCCAACAGCTTTCCTGCGGCGGCAATTCATGAAGGTGTTTATGCAGTTACTGTGACCGGGAATAATGGATGCTCGTCGGTTTCCACCACCTATCTTGATGTATCCAGTTTTTCGGCGCCAGTTGTTTCTGTTTCAGCCAATACCTCCGTTTGCCAGGGTACCAACATAACCCTTTCTGCCGCTCATACAGGAGGTACAGCGCCATTCAGCTACATCTGGAACGGTCCGGCAGGCTTTGTTTCAACGAGCAGTACTCCAGCTCCGTTTGTCGCAACCCTCCCGTATCCTGAAGCCTACAGGATCACAGTAACTGACTCAAAAGGCTGCAGCGCGACAGCGTCGCGGATGATTCAGGTAAATCCCCGGCCTGCTGTTACTGCAATGGTTAATGGGCCCTTGTGTGTGGGAGAATTTGCCCGATTATCGGCTGGGGCAACTGGAGGAATTCCATCTTACTCATTCTCCTGGAGTGGACCATCAGGTTACACTGCTCAGGGTGCCATCCCGGCCGATTTTCAAACTGCAGGTAATCTTGGCGGTATTTATTCGGTTACTGTTACAGATAGCAGGGCTTGTACAAATACCGCTACCGTTTCATTAAATATAACCACATTGCCGGCTGTTACGATCAATACCGGACCCACATGTACTGGCGGTGTACTTGATCTTAAAGCTGCCGTAACGGGAGGGACACTGCCATTCTCCAGTTTCAGCTGGACTGGCCCCGGTGGTTTTATCTCCTCGCTGGATGACCCGCTGCCGATAGCACTCACGAATGCATCTGCCGGCACTTACCGGGTAACAGTAACTGATAAAATGGGCTGCAAGGGCAGTGCCGCAGCAGTCGTTTCTGAAAATCCACTTCCTAAAATATCGGCATCAAATGGTATATTAAACGGTACTTATTGCGAAGGTTCCATGGTCAGTATAGGCTCTGATGTTACAGGCGGTTCCAGCCCTTACTCATTTATCTGGAAGGGCCCTGCCGGTTATGCTGCAATGGTGGAAGATCCTGCCAGTTTCACGGCATCTGCCAATACCCCCGGCAGTTATTCAGTAACCGTGACCGACAGTAAAGGTTGTACTGCATCCACGTCTGCCAGTGTAGCCGTCAGTTTACGCCCCGTCGTCAAGGCACAGACAAATGGCCCTTTATGCCTGAATGCTCAGGCTGAGGTAAAAGTGATAATTACCGGCGGTATTTCACCCTTCACATATCAATGGACGGGTCCTGCCGGGTTCATCTCCGAACTTCAGCAGAACAACTTTACAGCAACATCAGCTAATTCAGGTTATTACCGGGTTACAGTCACTGATAACCTCGGATGTACCGGAACCTCTTCTGTTACACTGGGTATTTCGAGCAGTAACGGACCAACCTTGACAATCACACCAGGCACTTCCATTTCCGTATGTGAAAATGAAATATTGACTCTGTCGGCAAATGCTGCCGGTGGTTCTGGATCTTACAATTATGAATGGTCGGGCCCCGGCGGTTTTTCAGGAACAGGCGGTACAATTACTTACGATTCTATCGGCAAGGCATCTGGCGGAATATATGTGGTAACTGTTACAGACGGTGGTGGATGTACATCAAGCAAATCAGTGCAAGTATTTGTTGATGGCCCAACATTCACATTGGGAAAAACTGATGTGTCCTGTTCCGGATCAGACGATGGTACCGCTACGGTTTTACTTGGAAGTAATAACCTGTACAGCTATACATACAGCTGGAGTAATTCTGGTACTGCTGCAACAGTAACCAGTTTGTCTCCGGGTCTATATACGGTCACACTTACCCCTTCAGGTTCAGGTACATGTACGGGAGTCAAATCAATTGAAATATTGCAGTCTGCGTCTCTTTCTGTTCAAATCACGGATATAACAGCTGCATGTCAGGGTGATAACGGATCAGCAGCTGCCAATGTAACAGGAGGAAGTGGATCCTATACATACAGTTGGTCTGATCCCGGGTTACAGAAAAGTAAAATAGTAACCAATCTGGCACCGGGAACATATTACGTCACGGTAACTGATGGGTTATCTTGTTCCCAAACTGCTTCGGTGACAATTACGAGTGGTACCGGGGTGCAAATTGATTCGATTCCTGATATCGGGCCAATTTGCCCGGGTTCATTGGTTTCAGCCACACCACTTTCCAGTACTCCATTTGATAATAATGTTGTCTTTAGTTGGAAAAATGGTGCATCAGCCGGGTTAGGCAATGGTTCAGTGTCCGGTACGGCCCCTGTTATACCTGCTTTTGCAGCTGGAAACATGGCAGGAGTATTTACGGTTACCGCTTATGCCAAACTGAATAATTGTGTTTCTTCAACTGATTTCGATGTTGTCATCGAAGACAATATTGCTCCCGTACTGTCCTCTTGCCCAGCCAGTATCACGATCACCAACTCCCCGGGGTATTGTTATGGAATTTACGGCTGGCAGTTACCCACAGCTACCGATAACTGTGGACTGTCGACAGTCAAGCAGACCAACGGGCCTGCTTCGGGTGGTAGTTTTAGTGTCGGATCTCCACACGTAGTGACATATCTCGCAACCGATAACGCTGGTAATAATGCTACATGCTCTTTTACGGTGAATGTGATTGATCTGGAAAAACCGCTTATGAATTGTCCCCAGACAACTCAAACTTTAGGAACCAATAATGGCAATTGCACACATTCACTCACGGGTACTTCTTTTAACGCATTGACTACAGATAATTGCGGGATAAAATCTGACACCTCCGGACTGGTATTTATAGCCAATGGAGCCTTCAATGGCAGTGGCAACTCATTAGGCAATGTTCAGTTGCCACTGGGAGTTACCAATATTCTGTGGAAAGCGACAGACCTGAGTAATAATATAAGTACCTGCTCTCTTATAATTACTGTCATTGATGATGATTTGCCGGTCATATCTGCATGCCCCGCCGATATAACAGTAAATACGGGCAGTAATGGACCAGGAGATTGTACCGGAGCTGTACCATCACTCATTGCCGGTGTAGTGGCTCAGGATAATTGTACATCAGCCGCTGATCTGATTATTACGCAGTTGCCTGTTGCAGGGACAGCCTTCGGAGGACATCACGGCGATCAGATCCAGGTGGTCCTGACGGTGAGTGATACTGCAAATAACAGTACTTTTTGTTCGACAATTGTTACGCTTTCAGATGACGAAGCACCAGTATTTGTGAATTGTCCAGATACAATTGTCCTGTATAATGATGTGGATATCTGTGGCGCCAATGTCTTTTTTAGTATGCCCGGTGCAACGGATAATTGTACAGGGCATGTGGTTATTTCCCAAATCAGTGGTGCTGTGCCTGGTACATTTCTGCCTGTGGGACAGGTCTTGACTGCCACCTTCAAAGCAGAAGATGCAGTCGGTAATTCCAGTATTTGTGAGTCATCTGTCAAGGTGCTCGACTCCCAGAAACCGTTCCTGAACTGTCCCGGTGGAATACAAACACTGGATTCTGACAGTTTATGTGGCTACAGGGCTGGTACCGAACTTGATGCACAGGGCAGTGACAACTGTTCTGTGGTGTATTCAATCGTCAACAATTACAATAATACTGGTACGTTGAATAACGCCTTCTTCGCTGTGGGTAATACAACAGTTACCTGGACCGCAACGGATGCTGCCGGTAATCGCCAGACTTGTTCTTACATTGTAAAAGTTTCTGACCGTGAATCCCCTGTGATAATGAATTGTCCCCAATCGAGGAGTATCAGTACAAGTGTAAACGGAACTGGTGACTGTACAGGAGTCGTACCGGCTATGGTATCTGAACTAGTGGCTACTGATAACTGTACTGCGAGTAATTTCCTGGCAGTCACTCAGTCGCCCACGGCAGGTACAGTTTTTGGAGCACAACATAATGATACACGAATCATTACTTTTACTGTTTCGGATGGTTGGGGGAATACAAAATCCTGTTATTCCTACCTGACGCTTTCAGATACTGAGCCGCCTGCCTTCCAGAATTGTCCGCTTACAGTACAGTCGTTCAGAAATGATGGCGGACTCTGCGGCGCAGCACTGAATATTGTTCATCCGATTGCTAATGACAACTGTAGTAGTGCTGTAGCAGTTCAGCAAACCTCCGGTCCATTGCCAGGATCATTTATGGCAGCAGGCCCCGCTCAGGTTGTCGGATTCCGGGCAACCGATAATGCCGGGAATACTGCAACATGTACTTTCCTGGTACGTATTTCGGATGAAGAGCGCCCTGTAATAGTGACTTGCCCGCCGTCTCGCAATGTACTGACGTCGTCTAACGGAACAGGTGATTGCACTGGTATGGTGCCTGATATGACCGCTGCGCTGCAGGCTACTGATAACTGTACTGTCAGCAGTAATATCTCTGTAACACAAATGCCGCTACCTGGAACATCATTCGGTGCTCAACATAATGATACCCGATTGGTAACTTTCACTGCCACCGATGAAAGTGGAAATACTCAATCCTGTCAGACAACGCTAACACTCAAAGATGACGAGGAACCTTCATTTCAGACTTGTCCCACAGGTACTCTCGTGTTTGGAACAGACCCGGATCAATGCTCAACACTGGTGACGTGGGCAACACCGGCAGCACAGGATAACTGCGGAGTTGTTTCAGTGGCGCAATCCAGTGGACCTGCTCCAGGTTCGGTTATACAGGCGGAATGCCCCCCTTCTCCAATTACGGTAACGTATGTCACATCCGATAATAACGGTAATGGCGGCGTTGTCTGCTCTTTTCAGATTCGCGTAGATGATGTGCAAAAACCATCTTTTAAGGCCAATGTGCTGATGCCCGGTGATATCACAGTCGAATGTGATGCTGTACCTGAACCGTATGTTTATCACAATAATGTACTCGGACTTCTGGTTACTGCCGACGCACAGGATAATTGTACTGCAACCTCTGACCTGATCGTCGGATATGATCAGTTGAGTACTCAGAACCCGGATCCGTTTATCTGTGAGTATTACAGGTACATGCTTACCCGCACATGGAATGTGACCGATTGTACAGGCAATACGCTGAGTCATGTACAGGTAATCAATGTGAGAGATACACAGCGGCCAGCGGCTGTTTGCAAAAATATCACAATATCACTGAATGACTTTGGTACAGTCTCTATCGTTCCACGTGATCTGGACGGAGGCTCCACTGATAACTGCGCTGCCAATGCTGTGCTGACCTTTACAGCTTCCCAACTGACGTTTGACTGCGCCAGTGTGGGCGATAATGTGGTGACGCTGACTGTGACAGATCCGTGTGGCAACTCCAGCACGTGCACCGCGACTGTAACTGTGCTGGAAGGCAATGTAAAATGCATTCCTCAGTATGATATAAATGGTTCCGATCCATGCAGTTGCCTGAATAACGCCGCAACACTACATGATGGTCAGTTTGATGAATTTATTCAGGTACATGCCGTCGGAGGTCAGTTATGGCGTGTGAAATCAATCATTGATTTATATCGTGAGAACAGCCCCGCCCCGCCTGCTGCACCGTTGGCGATTACTGTGGGCACGCTGCTCACCAATGGTAACGCAGATGGCGTGGACAACGACGGCGACGGTGTAACGGATGAAGCAGACGAAGTGGTGTACTACTCACTTCGCGGTCGCCACATAGAGGGTATTGGTTTTTCTGTAGTAATGGAGAATGCTGATAGCCGTCAGGTTTCACTGACGAACAAATGCTACTACCCGACACCGTACTTTACAAACCTTGATGATCCGTTCTGTCTGGGTACGCCCGTATTCCAGATTGGGGTAGGGGAGTACAACAATGCCGATGGCAACGTGATCAATGTGATGGTAAATGGATCCAATACCACGACCTTCAATTCGGATGCGCTGGGCCTTGGTACTTATACGATCATGGCCACGTTTGATGCTGGTGACCCGCAGCCCTACCGTACTTTGAACGGAGTTGAGATAGATGGTGCCGAGGCTGATGCGATCAACGATCCGGGCTGTGAGCAGAAGATCACGCAGGTCGTGCATGTAATCGAGACACCAAGCACACTGATTTGCAATGATCTGGTGCATGTTTCAATGGATGCTGATTGTAATGCCACGGTTACAGCAGATGACGT
The DNA here is from genome assembly GCA_903836265.1 of uncultured Bacteroidota bacterium. Taxonomy (GTDB): domain Bacteria; phylum Bacteroidota; class Bacteroidia; order Chitinophagales; family Saprospiraceae; genus M3007. The sequence continues at coordinate 24,980 of CAILQK010000427.1, forward strand.
ACTGGAAGGCACCTACTACTGCTACGACGATTTTGTGGTGGAGGTTGATCGCACACTGCCTTATGGTAACGGTCCATGGCAGCAGGCCACGTTTGGTGCTTCCGATATTGGCAAAACCTACCAGTATCGTGTAACGCATATCACAACGGGTGTGAACAAATGCTGGGGATCTATACGTATTGAAGACAAGCTGGTACCAGCTTTGACTTGTCCGGCAGATATCACCCTGGCATGCAGTGAATCCACAGACATCCTGAATACGGGTAATGTGGCTATTCATGACTGTTCTGCCACAATTACGCAGGAGAAGGATGCTGTTACAGACAATGGTGAATGCGGCAATCCGCGTCGAATCATCACCCGTACCTTTATTGTAACTGATGCGTGGGGTAATCAGTCTGCATGTACACAGACAATCACAGTTATCGCTTTTAATCTGGCGGATGTTATAATGCCTGCTGATATTACGGTGAATTGCGAGAGCGCTTACAACAATGCCGGATCTATTTCTCCGTCTAATACGGGTGAACCAAGTATCAACTGGGCTTCGATTAGTCAGGGGACTGTATGCTCTGCCTCCATCAGTTTCACCGATGTGAGACAGGATATCTGTGTGGGCAGTTATGAAATATACCGTACCTGGCAAATTGGCAATACCTGCCTGCCGCTTGGCACCGGAAATCCGCGAATACATACCCAGCGAGTGCGCGTGAAGGACTTCGGCGGACCTCAGTTTGCCTGCCCGGGCAACGTAACGGTATCTGTTGACCCGCTCTCCTGCTGTGTAACGGCCGCTCTGCCGGATGTGATTGTGAGTGAGGGATGTTCTGATATTACCCGCCTGGAAGCCAATATTACGGGTATTGACTTCAATAGCAGCAATACGGTTACTTTTGCAGTACAGGGCACTTTGGCTGATTTTGCAGGAAATAATTACTGGAATCCGGATACACTGGCTGTATTCCCGCTCGCTCAGTGTCTGCCCAATAACAGCACTTATACGGTAACTTACACAGCTATTGACGGCTGCGACAATATCTCCAGTTGCACTTTCCAGCTGACCGTAGCCGACCTGATCCAGCCGGTAGCAGCCTGCGACCAGTTCACGCAGGTAGCGCTTACAGCTGACGGCTTCGCTCTGGTGAATGCTGAAACGTTTGATGACGGCTCTTACGATAACTGCGCCAGCACGCTGACATACAAGGTACGCCGCATGGATCAGAATGCCTGCGATGACAACTCTCAGTACGACGATCAGGTGAAGTTCTGCTGCAGCGATCTGGGTGATACGATAACGGTTATCTTCCGTGTGTATGATATCACACTGGGTAATGGCACGGTTGAAATTGACACCTTCGAAGGACACTACAACGATTGTATGGTACAGGTGCTGGTGGAAGACAAGATCAAGCCATCCTGCTCTGCTCCGGCCAACGTAACAGTGACCTGC
>CAILQK010000428.1 GCA_903836265.1 uncultured Bacteroidota bacterium
CAGCGGGTGGAAATAAAAATATTGAAGGTGAAGGGCTAATACCTGATCAGTACCAGCCTCAGTTTGTTTCTGAATTCGGATGGTACCAGCGTTTCCGTGGAGCTCAGTTGTATGGCATCTCTGAAACGAAGGCGCAAACTCTGGTTTACGGTGTTCAGCAGGCCGTTTCGGTCGAAAATACCGGTGGGCGAGAGAATGTATTCGCTGCAGGTATTCTCGTATTTGATTTCATCGTTGAAAAGGAAATGCAGGTTTCCGGCAGTTTTATGTAAAAAATAGGATGAAAAAACGCCTTCATCGTCCTGCGAATACTGCTTTTTGTGCAGTACCGAGTTCCAGTGTGTCTTGCCGTCCGGATTGAACGCCCACACGAACATGTCGTCGTAGTAATAGTCAACTACCAGGCGGGTTCCTTCGCGCATGAATCCACGCCCTGCCACGGTACCGCGCTGTACCTCGTGATGCCGCTCTGCTACCAGCAGGGCTCCCCCATCGCGACGGAGTACTACATCGCGTATGTCGGTGTCGCTGATCCCCCGTGTATTTTCTTCCACGTCTTTCTGCCGCAGTATGGAAACGAATTTGTCGTCGAAAACCTCATACTGTATGGTGTGCGCCCCTCCATCGAAGGGAACGCTGATATACATCACGCCACTGGCCCTGCTGCGCAGTTTGTCGCCCCATATCCCGATTCCTGTGAGTTTCCGGTTCAGGTTGTCAACCTGGTACATGGTTTCAAGTGTGGAGTACTCGCCCATTCTCACTGTATAAACCTGATCCCCCGTTGAGTTGATACGCAGGATACTCAGGAAGTGGTTGTCGAGTTTGTTGCGCCTGTTGTTGCGTTCCACAACGTAAAACAAGTCGCCGTCGTTACCAAGGGCGATCTCCCATGGATCCGGATCGTACCGGTCGCCCTGTTCCAGCGTGATGGTTTTATCCCACAACAGCATCATCCTGTCGGTTCTGAAACAGGTCAGCTGCAGCTTTCCAGGCTCGGCATCGTTGAAAACCAGCATGCAGTTTTTATCCTCGCTGCGCACCAGATGCAGGGAGGGTGGTGAAAATACCTGTTCACCGTAATCCCTGACGGTGAGTGTATCAATCAGGTTGGCGTTGGGGTCGTACTTGTGCACGCGCAGATATACATGACCGCGGCGCCTGACTTTATGCAGTACAGAAAAATCATTTTTTCCGGCGGTTACAGACAGTACCTGAATACCCCTGTGATCGAGATCTTCCAGCTGTTTGCTCCAGGAAAGATGCATCTGACTGTCAAAAGCCTGTACCTCAAAGTTGTCGTAGCGGTCGCGAAACAGCAAAATCCGGTCGCGAAGGCGCCCGATCAGGTCGTATCCATAGTCGTTTCTGATGGGCAAAGGGTCGGAAATAAGGGCTCCCTGAGCACATAAAAAACTGTATGTGAATAAGTTAAGTGCTAAAAACAAAGTTCTGCTTCGCATGGTATAACAGGTTTTCGATTGTCCAAAATTAGGCCGAATTTTGCAACCATGAAAATTCTGATTGTCAACGGCCCGAATTTGAACCTGCTTGGCCTGCGGGAGCCCGGTATTTATGGCAGCCAATCCTTTGAGGATTACCTGTCCGGGCTGTGCACGCTCTTCCCCGAGGCGGATATTTCGTATTTCCAGAGCAACCATGAGGGGGCCATTATAGACAAACTCCATGAAGCCGGTTTCTCTGCCGACGGGATTGTGCTTAACGCGGGCGCCCTTACGCATACTTCCATCGCGCTGGCCGATGCTGTTGCTGCTATTACAACACCTGTTATTGAGGTGCATATCAGTAATGTGCATGCACGCGAGGAGTTCCGCAGGCATTCTTTCATTGCTCCGAAATGTGTGGGCTGTATTACCGGACTGGGTCTCAATGGCTACCGGCTTGCACTGTCATATTTTACGGGTCTGAAAAGGTGAGGTGCCTGAATTTTCATACGCATTATCCCACCGGAAGTCCATCTGTCGAAGAAATTGTAAACCTGAGGCCCGGTGAGTCCTCCGGCGTATTGCCCCGCCTCTACTCGGCCGGACTGCATCCGTGGTTCCTGACTGAAATGTCTCTGAATTCGGATCTGGAGTGGCTCCGGTCTTATGCCGCCAATGCCATTGCGATTGGAGAGGCTGGTCTCGACAAAATGGTTAATGTTCCCGCCAGTCTGCAGATGGCAGCTTTCCGGGCATGTATCGTCGTTTCTGAAGAAAGCGGCAAACCTCTGATTATTCATTGTGTAAAGGCATTCGATGCTGTAATTGCGCTCAAAAAGAGTCTGAAACCGGCGCAGCCCTGGATTATTCACGGTTTCGACAAGCATCCGCAGGTGGCCGGGGAATTGCTCAGGGCGGGTTGTTACCTGTCTTTCGGGAAGGCCCTGTTCAATGACCGCAGTCATGCTGCGCGTTCGCTTCAGGCTGTTCCTGCCGACCGCTTTTTCCTTGAAACAGACGATGCGCGCGACCTGGAGATTGAGGCTGTTTATGTCCGCGCCGCCCGGATCCGCGGGGTAACACCGGAAGAAATGATTGCCGGCGGCCTCGGCATTGACAGTATATTCATGCTGTAATCCGGCATTAATCAGGCGATTGACGACAAATTTCCGCTTAGATGCCAATATCATCATACTGGCGTATATCTTTGCTTCAAACAAAATAATATGCGCCTGTTTTTCCCGCTGCTGTTTCTTCTGCCAGTTTCTGCCGCTGCCCAGGTGGGGTTTTCCTCCTCGAATCTGCCCATTGTCATTATAAATACCAACGGCCAGTATATACCCGACGAGCCGAAGATCACAGCGCAGATGCAGGTAATTTATAACGGCCCGGGCGTTCGGAATAACCTGAGCGACCCTCCCCAGCACTTCAATGGCCTGATTGGTATCGAGATGCGCGGCAGTTCGTCTGCCGATTTGTCGGAAAAAAAGCCTTATGCCGTGGAACTGCGCGATACTGAAGGCAACGATCTGGATTTTCCGCTGCTCGGTATGCCGGAGGAGTCTGACTGGGCCTTTATTGCACCTTACAGCGACAAAACCCTGCTGCGCGATGCGCTGATTTACGAACTGGCCCGGCGTATCATGCCATGGGCGCCCCGAACCCGTTTCGTCGAACTCATCCTGAATGGCAAATATGAGGGTGTTTATACGGTCACCGAGCGTATCAAACGGGGGAACGACCGGGTGGATATTTCCAAATTGGAGCCGGAAGAAATATCCGGGAACGACCTTACAGGTGGCTATATCGTTAAAATTGACAAAATTGAGGGAGTTCCGTCACCCAACTGGGTATCTCCCTATCCGGTGGCAGCCAACGCCTGGCAGCGCACCGTCTGGCAACTGCATTACCCGAATGCAGAGGATGCTCAACCCGAACAGGTGAATTATATACAATCGTGGATCACCGGGTTCGAGGCAGCCACTTTTGGTCCCGATTTCGCCGATCCGGAAAAAGGCTTCAGGAAATATGTTGACGTGCCATCATTCATTGATTTTACCCTGCTCAACGAACTGGCCAAAAATGTGGACGGATATCGCATCAGCACCTATCTGCACAAGGATCGCGATGATGTTGACCCGCTCCTCCACGCCGGTCCGATATGGGACTTCAATATCGCATTCGGAAATGCCAAC
>CAILQK010000429.1 GCA_903836265.1 uncultured Bacteroidota bacterium
TGCCGTCTTGCAGGCAACTACGGAGATACCGGGGCCGCTGTTGCTGTGCTGGATGCCCTGGCCAATGGCGTTGTGGTAGAGGACTGCGTGATTGAAAACAACAAGGCTGAAGCATCGGGAATCTTTTTCCTGCGCAATACAAACGGCGGCACGATCAAACGCTGCACGCTTCGCAACAATACAACCAACCGCGGTGCACTTTATCCGAGCGGTACAACCAACGTGCTCATTGACAGTTGCCTGATTGAAGGCAATAACGCTGGAACCAATTTTGCCGGTGGCATGTTCAGCTGGCAGGCATCCTGGACAATGAAAAACACCATTTTCCGCAAAAACAAGGCTGCGAATGCTGCCGGTATCTATATCGACAACCGCGATGGCGGTGACCTGGCTGTTATGGAGGGCTGTGTGTTTGAACAAGATACAGCCACCGGATTCGGTGGCGCCGGTGTATATGGCTGGCAGGCTACTTTCAACCTGAAGAACAGTATTTTCAGGGGCAACTATGCGCCAAATGCAGCGGCTATCTATTGTAATGGCCGCGAATTCGACAGCTCTTTCAATATCGAAGGCTGTACATTCGAGGATAACACCAATACCGACTACGGAGCCACTTTCTGGAATAACCGGACCAACTATACTGTTTCCAATTGTACCTTCCGTGATAATGTGGCGCCAAGTTCGGGTGCAGCCATCTATAATGGAGATACAACTGTATTCGTGGTCAGTAACACTCTGTTCCAGGCCAATCGCGGAAACTATGCTGCAGCTATCGCCAATTATGGTATTGGCTGTGACGGTGTTTTCAAAGGCTGTACTTTCCGCGAGAATGAGGCCACTCAGGGCGGCGGAGCCATCAGTAACGGCTTCAAGGCGCATGCTGCATTCGAAGATTGCCAGTTTATTGAAAACAAGGCCCGGTTCGGGGGTGCTATTTTCACGCAGAACGATACAACAAGCCTCACGGTTCGCGGATGCTACTTCACCGGTAATAACGTGGAAACTTCCGGCGGCTGTATTCTTGTAAACAGCAATATCGCCACAATTATCGAGGGAACTACCTTCTATCAGAATTTTGCCGATCGCGGGGGGGCAGTTCAGGCCAGCGGCGACAGTGTGCTCATTATCAACAACTGCTACTTCCTCGAAAACTTCGTTACCACACAGGGTGCAGCACTCAACCTGGATCATGTGGATTGCGATATCACCAACTCGCTCTTTGCCAAAAATATCAATAGCGGTGATGGTGCAGGTGGCGCCATTTCCAGCAATGCTTCCGACGGACAGGTGAGCCGCATCAAGGCAGTAAACTGCACGTTTGCAGACAATATCGCTGCTATCGGATGCGGGGTAGCTCAGTGGGAGGAATCAGAAATGGCCAACACGGAACTCACACTCCAGAATTGTCTGTTTCAGAATTCTGATGGCGACAATTACGCAATTGAGGCGGGCACACCTTCCGTTGTATCGCTGGGTGGCAACCACAGCAGCGATATCACGCTGGATACATACCTGACCGCAACAAAAGACCTGAACAGCACATTCCAGTCGTTCACCAATCCGGATGCCAATGAGTATCGTCCGACGCTGACCTCACCTGCTGTTGATGCCGGTGTGGCAGCCGGTGCTCCTGCAACCGACATCACCGGCGGCTTCCGCGTGGGAATCCCCGACGTAGGCTGCTACGAGGCGGTTGTAAGTGGTACCAATACACCCGGAATAGTGGCGCTGCCCATGACCTGCGCTCCGAATCCGGCAGCGGACCAGACTGTTATCACTTTCAGCAACAATCGCAATGGCCGTGTGGAGATCATGGTAATCAGCCAGTCCGGACAAACTGTCCGCCAGATTGCCGAACAGAAATCGGGAGAAAATTTCACTCTGACAGTTCAGCTGGGCGATCTGCCCGCCGGAACTTATCTCGTGCAGGCGCGCATGGGCGCTGTCGCGCACGAGGGCAAGTTGGTGAAGCTGTAAACTCATCCCTGATACCAACACAAACGGCCGCCCCGAATATCCGGAGCGGCCGTTTGTATCAGGTGACGGGTGCATTTATTTTTCAAACCAGACTTTCGACTGGTTATCCACATCTCCGTTATAGTTGATACAAATCTCTTCTCCGGCCTGAATATTGCGCACGCAATAGAAGTCAATGGTTCTGTTTTCGAAGTCCATGCCGTACTCGGCATTCGGAGAGTAGGAGTGATTGTACAGCGAGCCGTATCCCAGACACAGTGCGTACCACTCGCCATCGTCGCCCCAGTCAAAGTAATAATCATCGAGCACCGTTTGCCGCACATGAGGCAGCTGCGACTTCGGAAAAAGCAGTACGGGACATATTTCGATGACCTCCCCGGCTTCTATATCGTGGCCTGCAAATACGCCGGAGCCATGTAAATCGGAAGGCGCTACAAAGATGGATGTTTGCTGAAGCGACACGGTGTTCAGTCTAACAGATTTTTGAGAGATGCCGCACCATTATCCGTCATGGGGACAAGTGGAAGCCTTACCTCCCTTGAGCAGAGCCCGCGGAATTCCAGGGCAGCCTTGACTCCCACCGGGTTTCCCTCCACGAAAAGCTGCTTGTACAGGTCCAGTAAACCAAGGTTGAGTTTTCTGGCGGTCGGCATATCATCCCGGAGTGCGGCGCGTACCATATCGGTGAATGGCCGCGGCGAGCAGTTGGCGATGACCGAAACGACGCCATCACCTCCGGCAGCAATTACAGGCAGCGTCATGAAATCATCACCACTCAGCACGAGGAATCCCTCGGGTCTGCCTTTGATGATCTTCATAATCTGGTAAATATCGTCGGATGCTTCCTTGACTGCAATAAACTTGTCACTTGCGTGTGCCAGCCGGAGTGTAGTCTCTGCCGTCATATTGGAAGACGTGCGGCTGGGTACATTGTAGATGATGATCGGCCTGGGAGATGCCTCCGCCAGTGCCATATAATGCTGATAAATACCTTCCTGTCCCGGCTTGTTGTATGCGGGGTTACTTGACAGGACAGCATCAATACCATCAAAGTTGAACGTTTTGAGCTTTTCGACTACCGCAGCGGTATTGTTTCCGCCAAAAATACCGGCTACAAAGGGCAGTCGGCCCCGGTTTATCTGGATAGAGAAGTCAAGAATCCGGCGGTGCTCCTCGTCGGTAGTGGTGCTGGATTCGCCCGTAGTGCCGAGGCTGACCAGAAACTCCACCCCACCTTCGATGACGTATTCAATAACCCGTTCAAGTGCTTCCCAGTCAACCTGACCGTTTTTGAATGGTGTGACCAATGCCACGCCGGTACCGCGCAGAGATGCCTGCAGACTCATGATTTCGGATTTTATTTGGCGGATGTTGCTGCCGGCAGGCGGCGATAGTGACCCATTTTGCCGTATTTGTCAATGCGGGCAATAATCCGCTCATCGGGATCCATGGGCCCAATTTTTGCCAGTTCCCTGACAATATGCTCTTTCAGAATGGCTGCCATCTGTTCGGGGGCATTGTGCCCGCCTCCGAGTGGCTCTTTTACGATGCCGTCAATCAGTCCGAAAGAGAGCATATTGTCGGCATCGAGCTTGAGTGCCTCGGCTGCCTGCTCCTTGAAGTCCCAGGAGTGCCACAGAATGGAAGAGCAGGATTCGGGTGATATAACGGAATACCAGGTGTACTCCAGCATGAATACCTTGTCGCCCAGGCCAATACCCAGTGCACCGCCGGATGCGCCTTCACCTATGATATAGCACAGGATTGGCACCCTCAGCTGCGCCATCTCGAACAGGTTGCGCGCTATAGCTTCGGCTTGTCCGCGCTGTTCGGCCTCAAGCCCCGGGAATGCGCCTGGCGTGTCAATGAGCGTGACTACGGGGAAACCGAAACGCTCGGCCATTTTCATCAGTCTGAGCGCCTTGCGGTATCCTTCCGGATTGGCCATGCCGAAGTTTCGGTATTGGCGCATTTTGGTATTTACCCCTTTCTGATGGCCTATCACCATGACGGTCTGTCCGTCGAGATCGGCGAGGCCGCCCACGATAGCGTGGTCGTCGCCTGCGTACCGGTCGCCATGCAACTCGATGAACTTCCGGCACATCGTGTTCAGATAATACAGCGTGTAAGGGCGTTCGGGGTGGCGGGAAAGCTGTACTTTCTGCCATCCGGTGAGATTGGAGTAAATCTCCTTGCGCTTGTTCTCGATTTTGCCCTCCAGTTCGCGAACCATGTCTGACACATCGAGTTCGCCTTTTTCCCCTACCTCGCGCAATTTCTGCAATTGCTCGTAAAGGGCTTCCAGGGGCTTTTCAAAATCCATGAATGTCATTGACATGGCGTAGCAGGATGTTTTGATTTTAAAATCGTAGGGCGCAAAGGTAACTATGATTTAACTCATAATAATGTCTCTTTTCAATTGATTTGGCTGCAGTCGTATACAAACACCTCCGATTTCGGCCCTGAAACAGCTTCTGAAAAAAAAATATAAAATTTTTTTCAGAAAATCTTGTCGGTTTGAAACATGTGATATTATCTTTGCCCCGCTTAAAACGCAAGGATTGGTAGTTCAGTCGGTTAGAATGCCGCCCTGTCACGGCGGAGGTCGCGGGTTCGAGTCCCGTCCAGTCCGCTCAGACCCTTTCCCAATTTGTCCAAAAGCGTGTAAATCAATGATTTACGCGCTTTTTTTATTCTGATATGTTCCATAAAATTCCACTTTTTTCCGCTTGCCTGGTTGCTCTGCGGGTTTCTCGAAAAGTAATCGAAAAAAGGAAACCAGGTAAATGTGTTGTTGTGGAATATTTTGGAATAACATACTGAAAATCAGCATTTTAGGTATTGTTTATCTCTGGGAAGTTCGTATTTTTGCGTCACAAAATGGAGGGCTCACTTTAAACATGATGCCTTATGTCGGCCAAAACTTCATCCTTCTCGCTCTTATTCTATGTAAGCAGAACAAAAGTCCAAAAAAGTGGGGAAGTACCCCTTCTCCTCAAAATCAACATCAACGGGCGCAGAGTCGTCCTTAATCTCAAAAGATCGGTCAATCCTGAGGATTGGGACTCAGGCAAGGGCAGGATGGCAGGGAGATCTGACCAGTCAAGAATCGTGAATGAGTATATTGAGGCTGTCAAATTCAAGGTTCGCCGCAAGTACAATGAACTGATCCAGCTCAAGGACGAAATCACTCCGGAAATGCTGCGCGATGCTGTCCTGGGCATCAACGGCTCGGCAATGAAAACGATAGTAACTGTCTGGGAGAAAAATCTGGAGGGAATGCGCAAACTGATTGGCAAGGAGACCACGCGAGCCACCTGCCAGAAGTACAGTTCAGCCCTGAATCATCTGAAAAAGTATCTGAAGTCCCACTACAAGGTCAATGATATTTCTGTAAAGTCAATTGACCCTGAATTTATCTCAAATTTCAGCTTGTATGTAAGAACAACGGCTGACTGCGGACACAATACGTCAATCAAATTTTTGCAGATATTTCGAAGAATCATCATTATCTGTCTGCGGAACGGCTGGATTACCAGGGACCCGTTTGTGGGTATCAGTATGAAAGTGAAAATTGTTGATCGCACTTATCTGAATGAGAAGGAACTGCAATCACTGGCTGATTTGGACATTTCTGTTGAACGCATCGCACGGATTCGGGACTTCTTTCTGTTCTCCTGCTATACCGGACTGGCGTACATTGATCTCAAAAACCTGAAACGCCAGGAAATCGAGGCGGGCGACTCCGAAACCGGACTCTGGATTCGTACCAAGCGGCAAAAAACCGGTATCAGAACCAATGTCCCCCTCCTCGAATTGCCCTGTCTGATTATCAACAAGTACAACAGACTGGACAGTTTACGGCCTAACGATCCCGTTCTGCCAATCCCCAGCAACCAGAAAATGAATGCCTACCTGAGGGAACTTGCCGATCTGTGTGGCATTGAGAAGGAACTCACCTTCCACATCGCCCGGCACACTTTTGCCACCACGGTCACGCTGATGAACGGTGTTCCTATCGAGAGTGTGAGCAAAATGCTCGGTCATACCAACCTGAAAAGCACGCAGCACTACGCCAAGGTGGTGGATAA
>CAILQK010000430.1 GCA_903836265.1 uncultured Bacteroidota bacterium
AGTCAGGATATCAGAATGGGGGAAATTGTACAAAAAGCCAGAGCCAAACAACCCGGGCTGATTGTCGTTGACCGGGCTGTCCCCGGGCAATATCAGAATTACCTCACACCGGAGCAGCATATTCCCGATGAGGGCCTGCCTTATCCGTGGGAAACCTGTATGACCATGGCCGGAAGCTGGAGCTATGTACCCGGCGACAGGTACAAGCCGACGGATGAACTGATTGAGAAACTCGTGGATATTGTGAGCAAGGGCGGCAACTTTTTACTGAATATCGGCCCGGGCCCTGATGGAGAATTTGATCCCGTGGCTTATGACAGACTTCGTGAAATTGGTGAATGGATGAAAGTCAACGGGGAGGCAGTTTACGGAACCAGAATGTCCGAAACGTTCAGCGAGGGTGACGATATCCGCTTCGCCCGCTCCAGAGACGGACGAAGGTTTATTTATCTGTTCGAGCCGCCGGGTGAGAAAGTAATTCTTGCCAAAATGCCCTTTGACAAGGGTGCAAAGTTGCGGATGCTTGGCAGTAACGCCGGCATCAGCTGGACGCAGGCAGGAGATTCTGTTGAAATCACTATTCCTTCAACCGCCGCCGCCACAGGCAAATACGTCTGGGTGCTGGAATATTCGGTGGCAAGATAGCCTCTCCCGGAAGGACAAATATGACGGCAGTATTCCCGGGCGCTGGTCAGGGAAGTACTTTTGGGTAAATTTCTCCTGAAAATTTCGGCAACTTCATCATCCTGAATGGTTTCTGTTCATTCCTCTATTTCAGATACAAGTCATGCAAAGACGAAAATTCATCAGAAATTCTGCTCTTGCCGGTATCAGCCTGTCACTTGCCGGGCTCCCGTCCTGTATATACACAGGTAAATCCGGCCGGTTTGAAATAGAAGAAATATCCGCAGATCAGCTCCGGCAGGCGATGAATGAAGGGCGACTCACATCTGCAGAGCTGACAAAAGCCTATCTGGAGCGTATTGCGCAAATTGACAAATCAGGCCCTGCGCTTAATGCAGTTATTGAACTGAACCCCGATGCCATTGCTGTTGCAACGGCACTGGATGAAGAGAGAAAATCGGGAAAAGTCAGGAGCCCGCTCCATGGTATCCCTGTTTTGCTCAAGGATAATATTGATACGGCCGACCGGATGCAAACTACTGCCGGTGCACTGGCCATGGAAGGCAATATTGCCTCCCGGGATGCCTTTATTGTTGACAGACTCAGGGAGGCAGGAGTTGTGATACTCGGCAAGACCAACCTCAGCGAGTGGGCCAACTTCCGTTCCACCCGTTCGGCCAGCGGCTGGAGCAGCAGGGGAGGACAAACCCGTAATCCCTATGTGACCGATCGTTCGCCCTGCGGTTCCAGTTCAGGTTCGGCCGTGGCCGTGGCTGCCAGTCTGTGTGCTGTTGCTGTAGGCACCGAAACCGACGGTTCCATCGCCTGTCCCGCATCGGTGAACGGTATTGTCGGGATCAAACCCACTGTTGGCCTGGTGAGCCGGACGGGTATCATACCAATTTCAAAAACACAGGATACCGCCGGTTCATTCGGTCGTACAGTTCGGGACGCGGTCATGTTGCTTCAGGTACTTGCCGGAGCTGATCCCGACGATGAGGCCGGCACACGTGCTCAGCCTTATATTCAGGGTGATTATCTTCAATTCCTCGACAGCAATGCCCTGGCAGGCAAGAGAATTGGCATTGAAAAATCATACCTGAAAAATCATGAAGCTGTTGACAAACTGCTGGACGAAGCGTTGCAGACCCTGAAAAACAGGGGCGCCGAAGTGGTGGAAGTGGAGTATCTGGCCGAACTGCAGAAAAACGGAGATGCCGAATTTGATGTACTCAAATTTGAATTCAAAGATGGCCTGAACAAATACCTGAGTACCTCCAATGCCAAAGTCAGAAGTCTCCAGGATGTAATTGATTACAATAAAGCCCATGAATCGGCAGCAATGCCCTACTTCAAACAGGAAATACTGGAAAGCAGTCAGGCGCTGGGCGATCTGACGGATCCTGCCTATTTGTCGGCGCTGGAAAAATCAGCGATACACACCCGGAGTGTGCTCACCACACTGATGTCGGAGAAAAAACTTGACGCTGTTTGCGGACCAGCCAATGGTATTCCGTGGTGTATAGATCCGCTGAACGGCGATCAGTGGACAGGTTATGGCGCCTATTCTCCTGCTGCGGTAGCCGGGTATCCATCCGTTACAGTACCCATGGGGCAGGTGGAGGGACTTCCGGTCGGCCTGTCGTTTTTTGCAGGTGCCTGGGAGGAGAGCAAACTGATTTCGCTCGCGTACGCGTATGAACAGGCGAGCATGAAGAGGTCAAGACCCTCATTCAGGGATCATGCCGGGTATTGACCGGGTTGTGGAGGGGGCGCAGAAACTCCCAGTCTTTATCCCCTTCCAGTCGCCCATTCTTACAGCTACCTGACCACCTTTCTCCGGATATTCAAAGTACAGACAGGGATGCTTTTGTTGCATGGTATGATGACCGAATAACTGGGGCAGAAATGATATTCCATCTGTTTGCAGCAAACTGGCTCCGGTCAGTTCTGCCAGGGTAGCCATGATGTCATACCGGGTGGAAATATGGCGATTGACAGATCCGGGCTTTATCTTCCCGGGCCATTTTGCGATGAAAGGAATCCTGATTCCACCTTCATACAGATCCATTTTGGTGCCGCGCAGTATTCCCTGGCTTTCAAAGAAGCGCGTGTCTGCTCCATCTGTGAAGGTAGCCCCATTGTCGCTGGAGAACATGACCAGTGTTTTGTTGTCAATTTGGGAGAACATATTGGATACTGAAATTGTCAAACTCAGGTTAAAAGGAAATTTATTCCAACCAGTCACCGCAAAAAACGTTTATTTTGCACAATAAATACAGGCAAACCTGAACATGCAAAAAGACAACTACTCCCTGCTTATTGAAAAGCTTGATGCTTTCATCCGCAAGTATTATATCAACCAGCTGCTTCGGGGCTCGCTTTACACTGTGGGTCTGGTACTCGGTTTGTTTATACTGCTTAATGTGGCAGAATACTATCTGTACTTCGGTACAACTACCCGGACTGTCATGTTCTGGGGTTTCGTTGGCACGAGCATGCTGGCTACCTGGAGGTGGGTCGCTTTGCCTCTGATGCACTATTTCAATCTGGGACAGGTCATCAACCACGAACAGGCAGCTTTGATTATTGGTCAGCACTTTACCAATGTCAAGGACAAGCTGCTGAATATTCTTCAGCTCAAACAGCAAAGTCATAATGCTATTTATGCGGAACTGATTAATGCCAGCATCAACCAGAAGTCGGACGAGATAAGGCTTGTGCCGTTTCAGGCGGCCATTGATCTCAACAAGAACCGGAAATATCTCAGATATGCACTTCCCCCTCTGCTGTTGCTGCTCTTTCTTATGCTGGGAGCGCCGAATATTATCAGGGAGGGCGCCACGCGTCTCTGGAACAGCAGAACGACTTATGAAAAGCCCGCTCCATTCCGTTTTGTTGTTCAGGCCGACAGTCTGCAGGCTGTCCAGTTCTCCGATTATGATCTGCGGATAAAGGTGGAGGGCACTGCTTTGCCCAATGAGGTATTCATCAACCTTGGTAATGTTCAGTATCGCCTGAACAAGGAAGCCGCCGACCAGTTTTCCTACAAGTTTGTCAATATTCAGAAAGATACAAGGTTCAATCTCTTCGCCGGCGGCGTGGAAAGTCGTGAATACCAGCTGAACGTACTGCGAAAGCCCAATATACTGTCTTTCGCTACAAGACTCAGTTACCCTGCCTACATAGGGCGGCAGTCGGAGGAATTGTCCAATATAGGTGATCTGGTGGTGCCGGCAGGTACCAGTATCGCGTGGTCATTCAACGCACAGAGTACCGATAATCTGGTCATGAAGTTCGGAAACGAGGCGCCTGCTGATGCGAAAAGAGCTGATGATGAGCTTTTTCAGTACAGCAGACGCGCACTGAAAGATGAACTTTACAAGGTTTTCCTCAGCAACAGTTTTCTCAAAGGCGCCGATTCGGTAGCATATACAATTACTGTTATCCCGGATTTGCACCCCCAGATTACGGTAGAAGAATTCAAGGACAGTGCCAATGTAAAAGTCTCGTTTTTTGCCGGTGAGGTTTCCGATGATTACGGACTCCAGCAACTGACATTCAACTATCAGATCAAAAGGGCAAAGGGAGGCCAGCTCCCGATGAATACAGTCAAACTGGATAAACCCACCGGCAAACAGGCTCAATACAGCTATAACTGGGATATCCGCGATATACAACTGGAGCCTGGCGACGAGGTACAGTACTACTTCGAGGTGCTGGATAATGATGCGGTAAATGGCTCAAAGAGTGCGCGTACCGGACTCATGCAGTACAAGGTGCCCACACTGGAGCAAATGCAGCAGCAACAGGCCGAGAACAGCGATGAAATCAAAAAAGACCTGGAAAAAGCGCTCAGGGAGAGTATGAAAATACAGGAAGAGCTTCGCAAGCTTCGTGAAAAAGTACTGCAGAAAAAAGAACTCGACTGGCAGACAAGAAAGGAAATGGAGCGTCTGATGGAGCGTCAGAAAGCGCTGCAGCAGCAAATGGAAGAGGCAAAACAGAACTTCGAACAGAATAAACAGCAACAGCAGGAGTTCAATCAGCAAACTGAACAAATGCAGCAGAAACAGGAACAGTTCGAGCAGATGTTCAATGAAACCATGTCGGAGGAGATGCAGAAACTCATGGAAGATATAGAGAAACTCCTGCAGGAACAGAACAAGGACCAGGCCCTCGAGAAAATGGATGATATGAAATCAAACAACGAGGAGTTGTCAAAAGAACTGGAACGCCTGCAGGAACTGTACAAACAGCTGGAAGTGGAGCAGATGCTGGATCAGCAGATTGAACAACTGGATGAACTGGCAAAAGAACAGGAAGAACTCGCAGAGAAAACAGAAAATGAGGAAAAGTCGCAGGACGAACTCGCCAAAGAACAGCAAAACCTGAATGAAAAGATGGAAGAGCTGACCAAAAAAATGGACGAGTTGCTGAAAAAAAATGAAGAGCTGAAGCGTCCGGAGAAAATCGAGGATAACAAGCAGGAGATGAATGATGCAAAGCAGGATATGAAGGATGCCAAACAGGAACTGGGAGAGAAGAAAAACAGCAAGAGCGCCAGCAAAAAGCAGAAATCTGCCGCCAACAAAATGAAGAATATGGCGAACAAGATGAAACAGGACAAAGAGTCAGGCGCAGCAGCTGAAATGGAAGAAGACCTCAAGGCAATCAGGCAGTTGCTCGAAAATCTTGTCGGACTTTCTTTCGCACAGGAGCAAAATATGAAAGAAATCGGATCTTCCACCATCAACACACCCTACTATGTGTCGCTGATGCAACAGCAGTACAAAATCAAGGACGATTTTCGCATCGTGGAAGACAGTCTGCAGGCGCTGGCAACCCGCCAGTTCCAGATTTCCGGAATAATCAGCGAGAAAGTTACCGAAATAAAAGGTTTTTTCAAGGACGGGCTTGATGAGCTGGAGGAGCGTCGTACCAATACAGCCAATGTACACCAGCAGGGCGCCATGAAAAGTATGAATGATCTGGCACTTTTGCTCTCCGATGCCATGCAGAATATGCAGGAGCAGATGGCTTCCGGTATGCCCGGCAGCCAGAGCTGCCAGAAACCCGGCAAGGGCCAGGGTAAGGGAAAAGGTAAAAACAAGGGCGACGAACCCGGCGACAAGATCAGCAAGGGACAGGAGGATATGAACAAAATCATGAAGGACCTCAAGGAAAGGCTCGAAAAACAGGGTAAAAGTGGCGGCGGTGGCGGACAGCAACCATCCAACAGTAAAGACTTCGCCCAGCTCGCTGCCAAACAGGCCGCCCTCCGCAATGCGCTGCGCCAGAAACAGAAAGAACTTCAGGAGCAGGGCAAGGGCGACAAGGCACTGGATGACATCATGGGCGAGATGGACAAGATCGAAAAAGAACTTGTCAACAAACGCCTCACGGAGGAGATGATGCGCCGCCAGGAGCAAATACTCACCCGTCTGCTCGATCACGAAAAGGCAGAGCGCGAACGGGAGCAGGATGAACAACGCCAGGCGGAAGCCGCCAGACAGGTGCAACCGAAAATGCCGCCCGCACTGGAGGAATACCTGAAAAAACGCAGGGCAGAGATTGAACAGTTCCGCACAGTTTCTCCGGCACTGAAACCTTATTACAAACAACTTGTCGAGGAATATCTGAAGGGCGAGTAAGCACTTGAACGGACATGTCAAACAGAAAAATTATGGTCTCCGGCTGCTTCGACCTGCTCCACAGCGGTCATGTGGCATTCCTTCAGGAGGCTGCTCAACTGGGCAATCTGTATGTGTGTATTGGCTCCGATGAGACGGTAAATGGCCTGAAGGGGCGACGCCCGGTAAACTCCCAGCAGGAACGAAAGTTCATGCTCGAAGCACTGAAATGCGTACACGAAGTCCGGATAAGTCGCGGATCAGGGATCATGGATTTCCTTCCCGAACTCGGAGATATACGTCCCGATGTGTTTTTTGTGAACGAAGATGGCCATACACCTGCGAAAGAGGCTCTTTGTGCTGAAAATGGTATTGAATATACAGTCTCACGCCGAATTCCTGCGGGTGAGCTGCCAGTAAGAAGCACCACGGCACTCCGCGAGGTATGTACCATTCCATATCGTATAGACCTCGCAGGCGGCTGGCTGGATCAGCCCTGGGTCTCGGCTCATCACCCCGGTCCGGTACTGACTGTCAGTATTGAACCAACACAGGCTTTCAATTTCAGAAGCGGAATGGCAACCAGTACCAGAAACAAGGCCATAGAATTGTGGAAAACAGCACTGCCCCCGGGTGATCCCGAACAAATCGCGCGTCTGCTGTTTGCCTACGACAATCCACCGGGAACGAAAGAAATTGCCGGTTCACAGGACTCCATCGGAATTGTCATGCCCGGGCTCAACAGATCTCATTATAATGGCAACTACTGGCCGGCATCAATAGACAGTATATACGATGAAGATATACTGGCATGGCTGGAAGACATGCTTTATCTCGTAACACTCGGCCCCAGAACCAGCGATTACGACGTACTGTCTGATACTAAAATTGATGACACGCACGCACGTGCGCTCTCGGAGGCGTCGGAAGGCTGCTGGACATCCATTCTGGCAAAGGATGCGGTGTCTTTCGGCCGTTGTTTCCGGCACTCGTTCGAGGCCCAGATCGCCATGTTCCCCAATATGGTTGATGAGGGAATCATGAGTATGATAGAGCATTACAGCAAAACAGCTCTGGGGTGGAAACTCAGCGGAGCTGGAGGAGGTGGCTATCTGATTCTGGTTTCCGAGAAACCCATTGAGCCTGCGGTACGGGTTAAAATCAGGAGGAAAGACGTTTGACAATATGCTTTTGCGTCTTGACCTGCTCAAATATCAGTCAAAACTGAATGTCTCCGGAACTGCAGACAGCCGGCAGGTGTTTGACCCCATCAGAAAGAAACACGTCGCGCTGGCACCAGAGGAACATCTCAGACAGTTGTTTCTGCTCTACCTTGTTGAAGAAAAAAAATATTCCCCGGGCAGAATCAGATCAGAAATAGGTATAGAAGTGAACGGGATGAGAAAGCGCTGCGATATAGTCGTCTTCGACACGCAGGTCAACCCCTGGCTGCTGGTAGAGTGCAAATCGCCCCGGGTCGAACTCACACAGTCGGTTTTTGAGCAGGCAGCAGCATATAACCTGCGATTGAGAGCGCCATATCTGGCTATCACCAATGGCCTGGCTACATACTGCTGCGCGCTTGACTTCGAGCAGTCCGGTTTCACTTACCTCGACGGACTGCCTGATATGCCTTTATAGCTCCGGATTATCAGCAGTTGAGAGCGCCACAAACAGAAATGACCTGTCCGCTGATATATGCACCCATATCTGATGCGAGGAAAATACAGGTGTTGGCCACATCATCGCCCGAGCCGAACCTTTTCAGGGGGATTCCTGCCAGATAGCTCTCCCTGGTCTTCTCGTCCAGCGCATCAGTCATTTCAGTAGCGATGAAACCGGGAGCGATGGCATTGCACCGCACACCCCGTGAGCCGTATTCCTTGGCGATGGATTTTGAAAATCCGATAATTCCTGCCTTGGACGCAGCGTAGTTGGCCTGACCCTGCTGTCCGAATACGCCTACCACAGAACTCATATTGATGAAAGAGCCACCACTGCGAATCATGTGTTTGAGCGCGTGTTTGGTGACGTTAAATACAGATTTCAGGTTGGTCTGAATCACTTCGTCCCACTGTTGCTCGGTCATGCGGAGCATAAGTGTGTCGCGGGTGATACCGGCGTTGTTGATAACAACGTCAAGTTTGCCGAAGTCTGCAACAATACTGTTTACGAGGGCTTCTGCCTGGGCGAAATCGCCGGCGTCACTCTGATATGCGCGGGCAGAGCCGCCGAGTTCTGCGGCAAGCGCTTCGGAGCGGGCAGCAGAGCCCGGAGAAACATAGGTAAAGGCGACTTTTGCACCGTGTTCGACAAACTTGCGTACAAGTGATTCGCCGATACCACGAGACCCGCCGGTAATGAGAGCAACTTTTCCTTCCAGAAGTTTCATAGACTTAAGTGTGTTAATCCGGTGCAAAGTTCACGAAAAAATGGCAGGAATTGTCAGAACCGGATTAAAAATGAGAACGAAACGGCGATTATGCTGTTTCTGATGATTACTTGAGGGAACGGTTATCCGATTTGTTGCCCATATCCCTATCTTTACCGCAGAAAAAATATCATGTACGCATACCTGAAAGGAAATATCACATTCAGAAACCCCGCCTATCTTGTACTCGATGTACAGGGAGTAGGCTACCACATCAATATCCCGTTGAGTACATATACAGCGGTGGAAGGACAGGAGTCTGCCACCATTTATACACACCTGATTGTCAGAGAGGATGCACACACGTTGTACGGGTTTGCGACACAGACCGAGCGGAGTATGTTTGTCAACCTGATCGGGGTAACAGGGGTAGGGGCCACAACAGCCCAGTTGATACTCTCATCCATGTCAGTAGATGAGGTTCGCGCTTCAATTATTGGTGAGCAGGCGCATATTTTGCAGAAAGTAAAAGGAATCGGAGCAAAAACTGCCAAACAGATCATCCTCGATCTGAAGAGCAAACTGAGTAAAGAGGCTCCTGACGGACCAGTACTGCTGCCTTCAAGCGTTGAAAATTCTGTCAGGGAGGAGGCAATATCAGCCCTGCTGGCGCTTGGATTTAACAGAATTGCTGTACAAAAGGCAATCAACAACGTGATTTCCTCGAATCCCGACGTAAGGAAAGTGGAAGAAATAATCAGGCTGGCGCTCAGGGCACTCGCTGCATGAATCGGAATCGAAAGTGTTAACTTTTTAAAAACAGCGAATCGGCGCACATTATTCTAATTTTGCAGTCGTTTTGATCACATCATAATACAACGTGTGCAACGAGTCCCGGGCTCTCTGTTGTTCCGGAAAAAAGGCACACTTTGGAAACCGAATCGAACATTTCTATCTAAACAGTTTTACATGAAGAAGATTCTTCTCCTTGCCCTGCTGTTGCCCGCAACCATGTGGGCCCAAGGGAATAAAAAAGCAACCAACAGCACGGTATCCCTGATTTGCCGTCTTTACGGTACTACTGCCAATGCCGACAGTGTATATGCCTACGAAAGTATGGGTCTGGCGAACAGGATCGTGGCCCGTGCCGGGCGTCGTGCCGCCGACAGTGCCTATGTCCTGGTTCTGCCGGCATCATCTCCCAAAATTTATCTCGTTGGTGCCAGCGAACAGTCAACAGCCAAGGTTATTATGGGCGCCGAAAAGGAAGTGACGCTGTGGGGGAATACCATGTATATGAACAAGGCGCGGACGGTTGGGTCGCCTGCCAACAAGGAATTCGAGGCAACACAGAATCGTATCGCCTCATACAGAGAGCAGGCTGCTACCCTTCGCTCGCAGTTCAATATGTCCACAGGTAATGCGCGTCCGAAATTTCAGGAGAAACTGGTGCAGTTTGGCAAAGAAAAAGAGAAAATGCTGGATTCACTGAAAACTGCCAACCCGTTGCTGTGGCGATATGCCGCTCTCAATCTTCCGCCTGATTATTCCGGACAGGAAGGTACAACAGAGGGCCTGTTTTACAGCTCCAATTTCTTCAGATATGCCGATCTGAAGGACAAGGCGTTTGAGGATCTCCCCGAAGTATTCAGTGCTTTCGAACTTTACACAGCTACATTGCAGTCAATGGGAATCGGAACCGAACGCATAGCGGAAATCGCACAAGGGCATTTAAGCGGTATTCCGGTAACGAGCCCTACCTATCGAATGGGTCTGGGCGGTATTATTTCCGGACTCAAGAGTACCAACAGCGTGGCATACACCACACTCGTTCAGAAGTATGTTGATACTTACAGAAACAGCAGCTATGGCGAAATACAGCGCCTGGAGATGGATATGCGCCGGGCATCCGTAAACCTCACAGGCGTGGAGGCACCTGAACTTGCAGGTATGACTCCGGACAGCGGGTATTTTTCACTGAAGCAACTCAGGGGAAAAGTCGTTATGATTGACTTCTGGGCCAGCTGGTGTGGTCCGTGCCGAAGGGAAAATCCCAATGTGGTGGCCAACTACAACATATATAAAGACAAGGGGTTTGAGATACTGGGTGTCAGTCTTGACCGCGAAATAGGCGCGTGGAGAAAGGCAATACAGGCTGACGGACTTCCGTGGCATCATATCAGCGATCTGAAGGGATGGCAGAGCTCTCACGCCGCACTTTACAATGTCACATCTATCCCGCAGACACTGCTTCTCGACAAAGATGGCAAGATTATCGCAAGAAACCTGAGGGGAGAGGCACTTGGTGCCAAACTCAGGGAGCTGTTCGGATCCTGATACAATTCCGGATATAAAGCACCCTCCATACTGCCAGACAAATAATGGGCTACGGACAGTTTCGACTGTTCTGTAGCCCATTCTGCTTGATTGTGATCACCAGATTGCAGTAAAATCACTTGTCGCGCAACCATACCTCTCATGATTCCGTGATAACTGTTATCTGTATACTGTGAATTTCGACCAAATCATCGAAGGTTGCCGGAGGGGCGACAGGCGGTGCCAGCAACAGTTGTTCTCCCGCTTTTACAATTATTCCATGACGATCGCGCGTCGTTACATGGGGTCTCGTGATTTGGCCGAAGAAGTGGTAAGCGATGCCTTCTTCAAGGCATTCACGAAAATAAATCTCTATGAAGGGGCTATGCCTTTTCAGCCATGGCTCAGGCGAATCGTTATTAATACCGCTATTGATCGCCTTCGCTCCAATATCGCAGAAAAAATCAATCAGGATAATCTCACTCATTCCGAGTTATATGAGGAGCCCACAATCGTTGCAGATTTGACGCGGGAACAAATATGGGCAATGCTCGATAGTCTGCCGCCAGGCT
The DNA here is from genome assembly GCA_903836265.1 of uncultured Bacteroidota bacterium. Taxonomy (GTDB): domain Bacteria; phylum Bacteroidota; class Bacteroidia; order Chitinophagales; family Saprospiraceae; genus M3007. The sequence goes on from CAILQK010000430.1 coordinate 11,517, forward strand.
ACCGTGCTGTTTTTAATCTTGCCGTAGTTGACGGTTATACACACGAAGAAGTCGCGAAGTCACTCGGAATCACCGTGGGAGCCTCCAAATCCAATCTTTCCAGGGCTCGCCAGTATCTGCGCAGGTTGCTCCGGAACGAGTTCGAATTTTTTGAATAACTGCAAGACTGATAAATATCTGTTTATGAAAGAGTTTGATCGTTATTTCTCGGAGAAGCTGAATGAAGAAGTTCAGTTTCCGAATCGGGAGAAGAACTGGATGGAGATGTCGGGACGTCTGGATGCACTCGAAACCGGCGCCGGCCTGATGAAGTCGAAACTTGGCCCATGGAAGGCAGTTTCTGTAATAGCAGTTGCTTTTGCGACAATGTTTGCCTGGCAAAACTACCATATGCAGTCTGAATGCAGCCGTATGAAGGGGCAGATTGCAAACTTGCAGACTGCTGTTGCTGATATCGGTCGCATGGCTGATGCGATGAGGGAGCTCAGGAGTATACAGGAAAAAACACTGCTTGCCGTTGTGAAACATGCAGAAGAGCCATCAGGTTACAAGTATCCTGGTGCCAGGTATTATCTGCCCGTTCCTGTCAGGCCGGAACAAACTCCGGAACCTGTTCTGTCTGGTACTGATGACAACAAGTCGCCTGTCGCAGAGGTTCCCGTGATGAACAATTTTGATCAACTGGCAAAAGTCCGGCAAAACGAAATACATCATGATGGCAGAGGTGGTGCTGCTGTGCTCCCTGCATTGCCTTCCCCGGGTCGCACAGTTTATCGTTACAAACTGGGTATAAATGCAGTTGCAGGGAAAGTGATATCCGGGGGGGAGGGAATTTCACCCGTCAGAGGGCAGGGCGTTACTGCCGAATACAGACTGTGGAGAAATTACTGGCTGGGAGCTGGAGCAGAATGGCTTTCATACGACCTGAATGCTTCGAATTATCCTGAAACACTGATACAACCGGAGGGAGATACAATTCCGGGGCCTGTATGGGGGTGGGGTTGGTCCTGGCACCACTACAAACTGATTGGCGTTGAAAGTGCCCAGAAGACACGAAACTATTCATTGGGTATCAGGTACGAAATTCCAACGCGCTGGTTATTGAAACCGTCGGTCAGACTGTCCTACAGCTGGATCAGGGCAGTGCCTTCCACCGTTACATATACCTATTTCAAGCAAAATCACTATCCGTACGCTGATCCGACGGAATACTATGCCGTAGCCAGAACAAACCGCGGGTTGCTGGGAGAACAGTGGCGTCTGGGTTTCGGGTTCGAACGTGACATGCCCCGCTGGTCATTTGGTCTGATGGCCGAGTATTCGAGAAAAAGTCAGGTAGCCAGAACGGGTATGGGTGGCGTATTCCTGAGAGGAGGGATCAGTTACAAACTTTAACAACATTATTCATGGTGCAACGCAACCAGTTGCTGCCTCATCCGTAAATAAAGTATTCGTGGTATCGAATCTTTTTTCAGATTGCTGCGAATTCGAAGAGTAATTTCCGCTATACAGTTTTACTTTTGTCCTCCGGCCGCGCAAGGCGCCGGGGGATTTTTTTAAAAAAACCATTCAAATCATGCAAAAATTTCATATTTTTTCAGTATTTCTGGCTGTTTCCGTCGCTGTTTCATGCGAAAAAAACACTTCCGATGTTGATTATCTGAGTCAGGCTGATTGTTCAGGTGTTGATTTTGCCACAAATACCTATACCAACAACATCAAGGATATCATGGATACATACTGTGCCCTTTCGGGCTGCCATAACGCTTCGAGCAGAGAGGCAGGTGTTGATCTGAGTACTTATGCCAAGACAAAAAGTGCCTTCGAAACAACCAGCTGTCTGTGTACTATTCATCATGGCAGTGGTTGCAGTCCGATGCCCAAGGGTGGCGGCAAGCTGAGCGATGCCACCATCAAACTGATTGATTGCTGGGCAAAGAACGGTTACCAGGAGTAAATTCAGCTACCACTCAATTCAGTTCTCATGTGGCTCCATATACCGGAAGATTCCGATTTCTCCATACACAATCTGCCTTATGGTATTTTTTGTCCGCCCGGAAGCCAACAGCCACGCGCAGGCATAGCTGTTGGTGATCATATCATTGACCTGCTGGCAGCAGCAGATACCGGGATGTTTGGCAAACGCAGGTTTTTTGCCGGAATATTCGCTCAACCTGTTCTTAATGATTTTATTGCCCTGGGAAAGCCTGTCACCGGAAAGATCAGGAAGAAGGTTCAGGCGTGGTTGAAAATGCCTGAACGTCCGGCCAATGCCGACATCATTTTGTGCGACAGGATATCCTCTGCCATGATGATGCCCGTTCGTATTCCCAACTACACTGATTTTTACAGCAGCATGGAGCACGCCAGCAATGTCGGGAAGATGTTTCGCCCCGATGGCAATCCGCTTCTGCCAAACTGGAAGTGGATACCCGTTGGTTATCACGGGCGTGCTTCATCCATTGTGGTGAGTGGGACCCCTGTTCGCCGTCCTTCCGGGCAGATACTGCTTCCGGGAGGCAATCCGGATACGCCTGTCTATTCCAAATCGAGACAAATGGACTTTGAGCTCGAGATGGCATTTATTATTGGAAAGGAGAGCAGTCTGGGAGAGCCGGTCCCGATAGAAAAGGCTGAAGAGTATATTTTCGGACTTGTACTTTTCAACGACTGGAGTGCGCGTGATATTCAGCGCTGGGAGTATGTTCCTCTGGGCCCTTTCCTGGGCAAGAACTTCGGGTCCAGTGTGTCTCCGTGGATTATACCGACAGAGGCACTTCGACCTTTTCTGGTGAAGGGGCCGAAGCAAAATCCGGCGCCACTGGATTATCTCAAAACCAGCGGAAAAAAGCATTACGATATACATCTGGAGGTGGCTGTCAAACCTCAGGGCGGGTCTGAAACCGTTGTTTCGCGTTCCAATACGAAATACCTTTACTGGTCAATGGCACAGCAACTGGCTCACCATACAGTAAACGGCTGCAATTTGCAGGTGGGCGACATGCTGGCATCAGGTACCATAAGTGGTCCGGTTGCCGGAAGCTATGGTTCCATGCTTGAACTGAGCTGGGCCGGAAAACAGCCGGTTCCGCTCGAAGATGGCAGCACGCGTACATTCCTGCAGGATGGCGACACGGTTGTTATGCGCGCATGGTCGTCAGATGGCGAGGTGCGGGTTGGTTTTGGAGAGGTGAGCGGGACGTTGCTGCCCTGATCGCCTAATTGTCTGACCGGGTTACATTGGAGACCCATTCGAACTTGCGAAGTTCCAGAATAGCCCGCTGCAACTGGTCGGTATTAACAACAATCAGGCCCAGGTGCCCTTCAAAGTACCCTCCTTCGCCCCGTATTTCAAATGATCTGATATTGATTCCGAGGTCATAAATTCTGTTTGTCAGCTGCTGAATAACTCCCGGGCCGGTATCAATACCTGTCACCACTACATGCGCCAGAAAGTCGGACCTCGAAATATTGCCCCAGGTTGCTGAAAGAATCCTGTGTCCGTAATGAGCGTACAGGTTACTGGCGTTGGGGCATGATGTCCTGTGAATTCTTGCGCCGCCGGTTGTCAGAACGAATGCAAAAATATCATCGCCCTGTACGGGATTGCAGCAGGTGGCAAATGAGTGCTGGTAGTAACTGCCGGGCTCGTTGTTAATGATAATTTCCGGCTTGATTTCCGGCTTGTTCTTCCTGAAAGCGGGTGCTTCCTGTGTTTTGGGTTTCGGCTGCTCGATTTCAGCGAGCAAGTTGCCATCGGCCCTGAATTTGCGATTGACTTTACGCAGATCAACCTGATTGAGGTAAATGGCGCTCAGAAATTCTGTTCTGTTCAGAAAGCCGTACCACCTGACGAGCAGATCACAGTTCTCTTCAAAGGAAACCTTCAGGTTATTCAGTTTGCGCTCGAGAATCTCCTTGCCAAAGTCAGCCTGAACTTTTTTCTCTTCTTTCAGTGCTGCACGAATCCTGTTTTTGGCCTTGGATGTAACAACATTCTGGAGCCAGTCTTCGGTAGGCTTCTGATTTCTGTCAGTGATAATTTCCAGTTGGTCACCTTCGCTCAGTTTGTGAAAAATGGGTACCAGCCGGTTGTTGATTTTGACAGACCTGCAGGTACAGCCGAGATCCGAGTGAATACTGAATGCAAAATCGAGGGCAGTTGCGCCTTCCGGGAGCGTTTTCATCTCGCCTTTCGGGGTGAAAACGTGTATTTCTTCAGTAAACAACTCACTCCGTATATCAGCCAGAAGTTCTATTGCGTTACCGGACGAGTTTTCGATCGTTTCTCTTATTCGCTGCAGCCATACTTCATATACATCGGCATCCCCCTTTTTGCCGCCCGACTTGTATTTCCAGTGTGCTGCAACTCCCCGCTCGGCTATATCGTTCATTCGTTCGCTTCGAATCTGTACCTCCACAAACTTGTTGTCAAGGCCGAGGACTGTAGTCTGCAGCGATTCATAACCATTCGATTTGGGGGTGGTAATCCAGTCGCGCAGACGTTCCGGAACAGGCTGAAAGTGGTCAGTTACATGTGAATACAGTTCCCATGCACGTCTTTTTTCCCATTCCCTGGGAGCTTCGAAAATTACCCTGACGGCGAAAAGGTCGAAAATATCCTCAAAGGGAACATGTTTGGTGTATATCTTTCTCCAGATCGCGAAAATGGATTTCGGCCGGCCGATTACCCGGTGTTTGTAGCCAAGATCTTTGAAAATATCCTGCAGTTTTTTGATAAACTTGTCTATGTACTCCGAACGTGTTTTGAGCTTTTCCTCCAGTTTTCGGGCGATGTCCTTGTATTCATCCGGATGTTGAATCTTGAAGCAGATATCTTCCAGTTCCGTTTTTATTTTCTGGAGGCCGAGGCGATGGGCTACCGGAGCGTATATGTAGGTTGTTTCAGCAGCAATTTTTTTCTGGGACTTGTCGGACATGCTCCTGATTGTGCGCATATTGTGAAGACGGTCGGCCAGCTTGATAAGGACTACCCGAACATCTATGAGCATGGTACGCAAAACTTTTGACAGATTTTCTGCCTGCGGACTTTCGGAGTTGTGCAAGCCGTCGAGCTTGGTCAGGCCGTCAACAATAAGAGCTACTCTGTCGCCGAACTGGTTGTGTATTTCCTTTAGTGTAACTTCCGTGTCTTCCACTACATCGTGCAGGAGTGCACAGACAGCCGCCGTGGGCCCCAGGCCAATTTCTCCCACGCAGATGCGGGCCACCTCAATCGGGTGAGTGATATAGGGTTCTCCTGTTTTTCTTCGCTGCTCCTTGTGAGCTTCCACAGCCATTTCGTAGGCCGCACGCAACATCCTCAAATCCTTTTCTTCAAGCGGTGATTTGAAGGAGTGCAGCAGATCTCTGTATGACTGGGTAATCAGCTGGCGATCGGCCTCCTCATCGTAGTGCACCTCATGCAGAGTTTCCGGAACAGATGCCGATTGTCTGTGTAGTTCTTGCATCACGGCTTTGTTCATTTTTATTAAATTAAACGGTAAATATAGTTAATTCTTGTGAATAACACTTTGGTTCTGCCTTTTTTGCCTCTTTTTTCATTTATTTATGAAGAATCTACATTGGTGTTTTGCCAAATTCCGTACTTTTGCACTCCTTTTGAGCAACGGAATCCGTTTTTTGGGTAATCAGTTTGTTCTTGAAGGCAAACCGGGCCTGCGCAGGCGGGCTTCGGGCGGGCGTGGCGAAATTGGTAGACGTACCAGACTTAGGATCTGGCGCCGCGAGGCATGGGGGTTCGAGTCCCTCCGCCCGCACTCACACCACTTCAGTCGGATTTGCCGTTGGGCGACAGGCTGCTTTGTCATAATGCAATCAGTCACTACACCCGGCAGTTCACTTCAACAATACAAAAATACCGATATATGCCCACCGTTGTCCGCCTAGATTTAGACAACACTTCCGCCATCCTGAAAGTAACCGTTACCAGAGAGGATCTCAAGCCAAAACTTGATGCAGAACTCAAGAGGTTTCGCCAGAGAGCCCCGCTGAAGGGCTTCCGTCCGGGACAAGCCCCTGTTGAGCACATAAAAAAACTCTATGGTGCATCCATTTTCGCAGACACCCTGAATGACATGGTTGCGGATGAACTGTATGGTTACCTCAGAGACAGCAAACTCGACGTTCTGGGCCAGCCCCTTCCTGTCGAGAGCCAGGAGAAGTTTTCTTTCAAAATCAGCAATCCCGATCCCGAGTATGTAATCAGTTACGAAATCGGATTTGTTCCCGACTTCGATCTGAAGGGTCTCGACAAGTCATTTGTATTTGAACGCCTTGAAGTATCCAATCTGGACGAACTGGCTCAGGAAGACCTGGATTATGCGCGCCGCCGGATGGGAAAAACTGCCGAGGTAGAGGATGCCATTCAGGAAAATGACATGATAAAAATTGCTGCCAGGGAACTGGATGGCGATTCGGTGAAGGAAGGTGGACTCGAAACCACCATGAGTTTTCTGGTTAAAAGTATTGCCAATGAAGAAGTGAAGACGCAGCTGCTTGGCATGAAAGCCGGAGATACGCTGCGCTTCAACGCCCGCTCGCTGGAGGGCTACGATAAAGAGGATATGTACCGCAAGTATGTCCTTAATCTCGACCCCTCGGATAAAAGAGAGGTCAGTGACATGTTCGAGGGCACCATTGAATCGGTGAGTCGTCTGCAGGAGGCTGAAATGAACGAGGAGTTCTTCAAAAGCTACTTTAACAATGAATCTGTTACAACAGCAGATGCAGCCCTCGAGGAGCTCAGAAAAGGTATCCGTCGTTTCTATGATACACGCGCCGATGCTGTTCTGATGAGGAAACTTCAGGATCATCTTATGGATCTCAACAAGGTTGATTTGCCTGAAAAATTTCTCAGGCGCTGGCTGGCAGCCACCAACAGGGGAGAACTTTCCGAAGATCAGATCGAAAATGAATTTCCTGCCTTTGCTGAAAATCTTCGCTGGACAATCATCCGTGATGACATCAAGAAGCGTTTCTCCATCGAGGTAACCGATCAGGATGTCCGTGAAGCCTTCGTAAAAAAGCTGATGAACTATTTCAGTTTCGAAGTGCCTGCTCACCTGCTCGAATCAACCGTCAACAGGATGATGGAAAACAAGAAGGATGTAGAGGAGACCCAGCGCGATATTGAGCTCGAAAAGCTGTTTACTGCTATCCGGGATCAGGTCTCGATCACTGAAAAGCCTGTAAGTTCGTCGGAACTGCATGAAATAGTGGATTCACTGAACGCTTCGGCAAAGAAAGAACAGCAGGCATCTGAAATCGCACTGTAACTTTTTGAAAACTGATTTGTTTTAAATGCCTCAATAACTGTTTACTATGTTCGACAAAAACGAATTTCAGAAGTACGCTACCAGGCACCTCGGTATGAGCAGCATGCACCTCGAAAGGTATATGGCTGCCTCTGTTCCCAATATTCAGGCTTTCACTCCGGCAGTCATCGAGGAGCGCCCCATGCACGCCACACAGCTCGATGTTTTCAGCCGTCTGATGATGGATCGCATCATTTTTCTTGGTGTGCCTGTGGATTATTATGTATCCAACGTGATTCAGGCTCAGCTTCTGTTCATGGAATCAACTGATCCAAAGCGCGATATCCAGATTTTTATCAACAGTCCCGGCGGGTCTGTGATTGATGGACTGGGTATTTACGATACGATGCAGTATGTGTCTCCCGATATTGCTACAATCTGTACGGGTCTGGCTGCCAGTATGGGTGCGGTGCTGCTCGCTGCAGGCGCCAAAGGCAAGCGCAGTTGTCTGAAGCACAGTCAGATAATGCTTCACCAGCCGAGTGGTGGCGCCCAGGGTCAGGTGTCCGATATCGAGATATCATACAAACTGATCAAAAAAATGCAGAAATCTCTGTACGATATTCTCAGTTCGCATACAGGTCAGTCTTACGAGAAGGTGGAAGCTGACTGTGACCGCGACAACTGGCTCACAGGAGAAGAGGCCAAAGCTTATGGTCTCATTGACGAAGTGCTCGACAGAGCCAAACCCCAAAAATAAACCCGATGATCAAGAAAGGCAATCCACCCCAAAATCATTGCTCATTCTGCGGACGCGGCGAAGAAGACGCCATGATCCTCATCTCTGGTATTGAGGGAAGAATTTGCGAGGTTTGTGCCGACAAGGCGCAGGAAATCATTGATCAGGAACTGCAAAAGGCCGGCGTTGAACCCAGGCGCAGCAAATCTGCAGCCAAAAAGGAAGGAGCATACAGCGGTCCGCTGAAGCTCTTGCCCCCGAAGGATATCAAGAAGATTCTCGATGAGTATGTGATTGGTCAGGAAGATGCCAAAAAAGTACTTTCTGTGGCTGTTTACAACCATTACAAACGCCTCCAGCAACTCGAAGCCGGTAATGCCAGGCTGTTCGATGATGTCGAAATTGAAAAGTCCAATGTCCTCTTCATCGGTCAGACAGGTACAGGTAAAACACTGATGGCCAAAACCATCGCCAGGCTTCTGCATGTTCCTTTCACCATCGTTGATGCAACGGTTTTTACCGAGGCCGGCTATGTGGGTGAGGACGTGGAAAGTATTCTTTCGCGCCTGCTGCAGGTTTGTGACTATGACGAGAAGGCTGCCGAACGGGGTATCGTCTATATTGACGAGATTGATAAAATTGCCCGCAAGCAGGACAATCCCTCCATCACCCGCGATGTATCGGGCGAAGGCGTTCAGCAGGGTATGCTGAAAATACTGGAAGGCTCTGAAGTACTGGTGCCGCCCCAGGGTGGCCGGAAACACCCCGAGCAGAAGCTGGTAAAGATCAATACCCACAACATACTGTTTATCTGTGGCGGTGCTTTCGATGGTATCGAAAAAATCATCGCACGCCGTGTAAATACACAGGTAATCGGCTATGTGAAAAACGATACAGAAGAGGTGGACAAGGAAAATCTTCTCCAGTATGTAAGTGCGCAGGATGTCAAAACTTTCGGACTGATACCCGAGCTCGTGGGTCGTCTGCCCGTGATTGCACACCTCGATCCGCTCGACAGGGAGTCGCTCAAGCGCATCCTTACAGAACCCAAAAATGCGCTGATCCGGCAGTACAAGAAACTGTTTGCCATGGAGGATATCGAACTTGTTCTTCAGCCCGAAGCTGTTGACATGATTGCTGAAAAAGCCTTCGAGTTCAAACTCGGAGCACGCGGCCTCCGCGCGCTGTGCGAAAGCCTGCTCACCGATGCCATGTTCGAACTTCCCGGTTCGGTTGAAAAAGGTGAAACCCGACAGTTGATTATTGATGCAAACTACGTCAGGGCAAAACTGGAAGGAGCCAAAAAAGCCAAACTCAAGGCTGCCTGAGCCAGAAGAATATATATGTTGGCTCGACCGGCTGCTGTCCGGTTGAGCCAACGCTGTTTTTCACCCTTTCCTTCCCGGATTGTCTTTCAGAAAGGCATCCCATCCGCTGTATGTTTTCTTGCCGCCTGCAAGTGGCCCCGACGACTGGTACCAGTGACACATGGCCGTGGCAAGGGCGTCGGTAGCATCGAAGTATTTTTCGGAGAACTTCATACGCAAAATACTCTCGAGCATGCCTGCTACCTGTTCCTTGGACGCATTTCCGTTGCCGGTTACTGCTTTCTTTATCTTCTTGGGCATATATTCTGTAATAGTCAGCCCATTTACCATGCCGGCTGCAATGGCTACACCCTGCGCTCTTCCAAGCTTGAGCATTGACTGTACGTTCTTCCCGAAAAATGGCGCTTCAATGGCCATCTGGCCGGGTTTGTGCTGCTGTATGATATCCTGTACCTGCTCAAATATATACCTGAGCTTTTCTGTGGCTTCGTCGCTGATATGCGCAAAGGTTACCACGCCCATTTCGAGAACACGGATATTTTTTTTGTCGGCATCAATAATGGCAAATCCGAGCACATTGGTTCCGGGGTCAATACCCAGTATGCGCGCAGGTGCTGATTGCTCCATCAGAGTCGGTCTTTAAAGTTGCGAAGGCTGAGTGTCAGAAATACGAGCGCCATTCCGCCCATAACAAGCGTGTGTTTCCACAGTACGTCGAACCCCGCACCTTTTATCATGATACCTTTCACAATCGGATTGAACCAGGTAGCCGGTATGGCGCTGCCTATCACCTGAAGCGGAACCGGCATGCTTTCCCGCGGGAAAATAAATCCGGATAACAATACCGTTGGCATCATCAGACCGAGCGCGGAGATGAACATGGCACTCATCTGGTCTTTTACCTTTGTGCTGATAAAAATACCGAGCGACAGGGCAACAAACATATACAGCAGGCACTCGGCAGCGAGAAGGAGCGCGGAGCCGGCCATCGGCATTCCGAAAACAAGGATGCCCAGTGCCACTACAACCATTGCGTTTACCATGGAAAGAGCCAGATACGGTGTTGTTTTGCCCAGAATGATCTGCATTGGCCGAAGCGGCGACACCAGCAGTATCTCCATGGTTCCCAGCTCCTTTTCACGGGCTATGGTTATGCTTGTCATCATGGCTGAAACCAGCATGAGAATCAGTGTCATCACGCCCGGAACAAAGTTGAAGGCCCCTTTCTGATCCGGATTGTAGCGCATGCGTGTTTCAGTGTTGATCAGATAAGCCGGCCCTGTTCCCGCAATCCCGGATTGACCGCGCTGGAAGTCAAGTACGATTGCGTTCACATAGTTGACAAGGGTGGTAGCTGTATTGGGGTCGGACGCATCTCCAATCAGTTGTATTCCGACACCTTCCTTTCTCGAAAGAGCGGCAAAATCAGCAGGAATGATGATTGCCAGCTTGATTTTTCCCTTTCTGAAGGCGGGCTCCAGCTCTTCTTCCGAAGCGAGCATCTGGTCAATATGAAAGTACCCGCTGGAGGACAGCTTGTTGAGCAGTGCAATACTCTCCGAATCTCCGGATTGATCGAGAACAGCAATAGATGCGTCTTTGATTTCGTTGGTCAGCACGAATCCGAAGAGCAGTACCTGTGCAACCGGCATGCCAAACAGGATCATCAGCGTTCTTCGGTCGCGCATGATGTGAAGGAATTCTTTCCGGATGAAAGCAAGGAAGCGGCCCATGGCGGTGGAAATTATGGAAGCTGGCTTTCGAGAACCCATACACCTGGCAGATTTCTGCCAAGCTGGTTGTAATCGAGGCCATATCCTGCTACAAATTTGTTTTCAATATCAAAACCGGTCATATCCACCTGTATCGGAAAAACCTGAGCCTCAGGCTTCCTGAGAAATGATACAAGCGTTACAGATGCAGGCTGGTGACCGGCGATCGTCTGAAGAAACGCGTGCAGGGTTCGCCCGGTATCCACAATATCTTCCACAATTACAAGATGCCGCCCGCTGATGTTGGTGTCCAGACCCATGGATGTGGTTACTGTACCGGACGAGCTGGTTCCGGAATAGGAAGAAAGTCTGACGAAGGTCATTTCGCACGGGGCGTCATAGGCGCGTACCAGATCGGCAGCAAACATGAAGGCGCCGTTCAGTATGACTATAAAGAGCGGATTTTTATCGCCCAGTCTGTTAAACAGCTCTTTGCCCATTTCGGACGTTCGTCGTCTGACGTCGTCCTCGGCTATCATGGGTACGAAGTTCAGATCGTGCAGCCTGATTTTCATATTCATTCAGTGCCTGATTTCATTGTAACCGATTCTTTTTCTCAAGTCGGCGGCGAACTGAAGCATGGCAGTCTTTGCCGCGGGTGCCATGTCGGGTATCATCGCCGGGTCTGCTTCGGCCCGTGCAATCGGGACTGCAAAGTAAACAGTTTTGCCTGTTGGTTCCCTGTGAATGTATCTCCACACCGGGATTATTCCGTTTCTACCGGTTTCTGCCTTGTCGGCTCCTTCTTTTTTCAGCAGTTCAACTTCAAACATGATACCGCCGTCAGTATGCGGTTTCAGCTGATTTGAAATATAGTTTCCGAGCGAGTAAACCACCAACACATTTTTATCGGGCTCTTCAGGCGTGGAGGTTTGCTCCTGCCGGACCGGCTGAACCACGTGAGGGTGAGATCCTATGATCAGATCGGCGCCATTCAGCGCCAGAAAGGCGGCAAGATCTCTTTGTTCGGCGTTTTCGGTGAGCTGATACTCCAGCCCCCAGTGCATAAAAACAATAATATAGTGCGGCTTCAGCGATTTTGCCTTTTCCAGGTCTGCCGCAATCTGTGTTTTGTCAATCAGATTTACTATAGTTGGGGAGTCCGTCGGTACGCCATTGGTTCCGTAGGTGTAGTTCAGCAGCGCGAGCCGGAAGCCGTTTTTGGATAATATCAGCGGGTGCTGCGTATCGCGTTCGCGTGTATTTGCAAAGGTACCTGTATGAGCCAGTTTAAGGCGATCGAGAGTTCGTATGGTGTTTGTCACGCCGGTTCCTCTTGCATCGTTTGAATGGTTGTTGGCGGTTACAAGCACATCAAAACCTGTATTTTTGAGCGCCTCTGCCAGCGCGTCGGGGCTTCGGAACATGGGGTAACCAGTGTAGGGTGGTTTTCCCGGCAGGGTAAGTTCAAGATTGGCGATTGCCAGATCAGCCTGACTGACAATGGGTTTTACATATTGAAAACAGGGCTCGTAGTCGTATTTTTTGTCCTTGATCAACTGGGCGCTGGCAATCTGCGGGGCGTGGCCCATCACGTCTCCGGCGAAGAGCAGAAGAAGTGTATCAGTCTTTATTTGCGCTGCAGCTGGTGCACAAGGCACCGAAAATGCAGTTAAAAGAGCCAAATACAGCCAGTTTGCAGATAATGTGCGCATGAACAGCCAAATTTCCAGCAAAGTAAGCGCAAATTATGTCAACTTTGGGCTTTCTTAACAGCAGATATTGAAAATGAAAGGCAGTCTAACCTTCCCGCTCCTTCTGATAGCATTTTTGTGCGGTATTTTTGTGAGCTGGAATTACTTTCAGCCCCGAAAGAGATCAGTTGAAGATGCATCGGTCATTCTGGAAAAGATTGAGGCAGTGAAAAAACTGATCACTGTCGAGGGGCATTTTTCAGAAATATACAACTACTCCGAATACCAGGGGTACTTCACTTTTTTCTGGGACAAGAAGATACTTGTCAGGGTTCGTGCCACAGTGGCGGCAGGATATGATCTGAATGCCCTGAAGGTGGAGGCAGACCCCCTCACAAAAACAGTCTATATGAGTGCGCTGTCGGAGCCTCAGATTCTGAGTATTGATCACACGCTCGACTACTATGACATCTCGGAGGGGATATTTGAGTCGTTTTCATCTGAAGACTACAACCGGATAAATCAGCGCGCGAAAGATATCATTCGGGATCAGGCTACAAAAAGCAATCTGCTGAATGAGGCCCGCAATCAGGGAAATCAGATGGTGGAGCTGATCAGGTTTGTGGTCGAGAGTGCCGGCTGGCGGCTTCAAACAGGGGAGAAGGGTGTATCTGAAAAGCCCAAAGTAGCAAATTAAACACACCGGCATTCCCAAACAATCCCTACTTTTGAGGGGTAAAATTCAAACTCAAAATATGAAGTCAAGGCTTTTTTTTCTGTTTTTCGCGCTTTTGGCAACTCAGACGCTTTTTTCACAGATAATGACTCCTGCGGATGATGCTGCCATGAGAAATGCTGCCGGGCTGCTCACGGAAAAATACCACCTGAGCGCAGATCAGGCCAAGCAGGTATATCAGATTCAGCAGCGGAAAAATCGCAATCTGGCGGAAATCGCCTCTCTGGAACAAAGCAACCAGTCGCTCTATCAGGCCAAGATCAGAAGCATTCAGGAGGGGTCGCTCGCCAATATTCGCCGGGTACTCAACTCAAAGGAGCAGGTAGATATTTTCCAGAAAACACAGGCTGAAGTGCGCAATCTTCGGGCAGCCAAAAGGAAAGAAATGACTGCTTCGGGCGCTTCAAAAGAAGCTGTTGAGGCAGCAGTACTGGCAATTTATGCAGAATAATTACATGGCCAGATGCTTATTTTTGCTGTAAGACTCATTCTCGAAGATCAGGGACGGCTTTTGTTCCTCCGGCAGCGGAAACGAAACGGAGGGCGTTACACACTCATCGGTGGCAACGTGGAAGAGACGGAGTTTGCCCGCGAGGCGCTCGCCCGCGAAGCAGAGGAAGAGGCTGCCATTCATGTCAATACCGAAGACATGACGCTGGTGCACGTGCTGCACAGGCACAAGCTCACCAAAAACCAGACGTTGCTGGTACTGTATTTCAGGGCGTCCAGGTTCAGGGGGGAGCCTGCTTCAAGGGAGTTGCACAAATTTGCAGATGTATCGTGGTTTCAGGCAAATGCATTGCCGGAAGAGGTTTCCAAGCCAACCCGCCATGTTCTGGAACAGATACGCAAAGGTGAAATATACTCCGAATTTCCCGCGAGGAGTAAAGTGCTCGCCTTCTGGGAGCAGATTGGCCAGAAGTGGACAGGCTTTACCGATTTTTGAACCAGTACATTTGCCTGACATGAAAAAACTCCAGACCATATTATTCCTGTACGCAGCATTGCTTGCACCACTCGCACTGCATGCCACACACAACCGGGCCGGAGAAATTCATGTGGAGCAGATCGGTCCGCTTACACTGAGAGCCACCATCATTACCTGGACCAAAATCAGCGGTCCGAGTATCAATGCAGACAGGGATACCCTCGAACTCAACTGGGGTGATGGCCTTGTTCAGAAGGTAGCGCGCCGGAATGGCAACGGCAACGGTCAACTGGCAGCTCCCGATGTCAAATATAATGTCTATATCGCCGAGCATTCGTATGCCGGTCCGGCTACCTACCGGATCTCCATGACCGACATGAAC
>CAILQK010000431.1 GCA_903836265.1 uncultured Bacteroidota bacterium
AGTACAGGGGATTTGCCTTTCTTAATTTCATCTTTTTTCGGGAAACCCACAGAGAAACCAGGCTGGGGGAAAAAAGTGGAATTTTATGGAACATATTAGAATAAAAAAAGCGCGTAAATCATTGATTTACACGCTTTTGGATGTTTTTGGCAAACCCGTCTGCGGAGAGAGAGGGATTCGAACCCCCGATACCTGTTACGGTACGCCTGATTTCGAATCAGGTGCATTCAACCACTCTGCCATCTCTCCGGTTGAATTGTAAAGGCAAAGGTAAAATAGCAACACCATTTATCCAAACACATTTCAGACCTCATTCAGCAACTGGTAGCTGCTCAGTTTTCCCAGATCAACAATGGTTTTCCTGCCGTCTCTGCTGCGCGAAATCATGGGCAAAAAACGCGCGCCGCACACTATTTCAGAGGCTGTATATGAGGTTTTCTGCTGTACCGTAACAAACAGCTGATCGTCAAGTCCGTTAATCTGGATAAGTACTTCATGTTGGTACTGAAGCCGGTATTGTCGAGAATTCGCGCGCGCAACCGATCTTTGTAGGTCCTGCTTTGTGTCATGACTGCTTTGTTTTGTCTGCAATCGCAAATTTCGTAATTTTGAAGGGTATTCACCCGTACTTTCACGCTTATGAACGCTTTTTCCCGCCCCGACACAACCTTCATCCGATCCGCAGCCTCCGGTTTGTACGGACTGGAGGTCAATGTTTTTCCGCTGCCCGGCGAAATTGATCTCAATTTCAGGGTGGAAACGGAAGACGGAGCAATTTTCACCCTGAAAATTGCGCATGCGGATGAATCGGAGGCTCATCTCGACCTGCAGAACTGCCTGATAGAGCGGCTGACCGCTTCTGATACCGGCCTGCTGTCGCCTGAAGTGGTTCCCGACCTTTCGGGCAGGCTGATTGCTTCCGTGACTCTCCCCGATGGCTCTTCCCGCTTCGTGCGACTGCTCCGGTGGATCAGCGGCAGGTGCCTCGGCGAGGTGAAACCACATTCCGCCGCGCTGATGGAAAGGGCTGGCGCCATGTGCGGGAAGCTGTGCCGCGCTTTCGACGGGTTCGACCACCCGGCAGCGCACCGTTTTATCAAATGGGATCCCTCGCAGGCAGGCTGGACGAGGGAGTTCATCGGTCTTTTCCGGGATGAGGAATATGACCTTGCGGGCTATTTTCTCGATTTGTTCGAAAGCCGGGCCGTTCCGCTGCTGCCATCGCTCAGAAAAGGGGTAAACTACAACGACGCCAATGATTACAATATACTCGTTGCGCCGGATGGAAATGACTGGACGGTGCCCGGCGTGATTGATTTTGGCGATGCGGTTTATACGCACAAGGTGAATGAACTCGCCATTGCAGTCGCTTACGTACTGATGGGCAAGCCCGATCCGCTCGGGGCACTCGAGTCGGTGGTGAGAGGTTTTCACCGGGAATTTCCGCTCACGGAAGATGAAATGGAGGCTCTTCTGCCACTCACCGGCGCCCGTCTTCTGATCAGCCTGACCTGCTCTGCCCAAAACAGGGTGGAGCACCCCGACAATGAATATCTGCAAATCAGCGATGCTCCCGCCCGGGAGCTGATGCGCCGGTTGCGCGAAATTCCGCCCGCCCTGTTCACCGCAACGGCAAGGGCCGCCTGCGGTCTGGAGCCGTTCCCCGCCGCATCGCGGTTCGCCGCCTGGGCAAAAGCGAACGGTGGATGTGCAAATATCGTTCCGGCCAATCCGGGTGAGGCCGTCTGGCTCGATCTGAGTGTGGGCAGTCCGGCACTGGGCTCCTGGTCTGATATTTCAGATGCAGGCAGGCTGCACCGAGCCATACACCGGCAGTGGGCCGACTGCGACAACCCCGCGCCGATGGCCGTGGGCCGTTATGATGAGGCCCGCCCGTTTTATACCACCGATGCATACGAGGTGACGGGGAATAACGGTCCCGAATGGCGAACGGTACACATCGGTCTTGATATTTTTATGGATCCGGGCACTCCGGTAGCAGCGCCGCTCGACGGGGTTGTTCACAGTTTCCGCGACAATAACCGGGAACGCGATTACGGGCCCACTGTCATATTGCAGCATGAAACACCCGAAACCGGCGTTTTTTACACGCTGTACGGTCACCTGACGCGCTCCTCGCTGGATGGCCTTCGCACGGGCGCACCCGTGCGTGCGGGCGAGGTGTTCTGTGCAATCGGCCCCATGCCCGAAAACGGGAACTGGTCGCCGCACCTGCACTTTCAGGTGATACTCGACATGCTGGGCATGGAAGGCGACTTCCCCGGCGTGGCCTTCCCCGACAAACGGCACATCTGGACGAGCCTGTGCCCCGATCCGTGGCTGCTGCTCACCGGTATGCCGTCAGAAAAGCCGGAAATCAGGAAGGAAGCCGATATGATCGCTTTCCGCCGGGGGCATCTGGGCAAAAACCTGAGCCTGTCGTACCGCGAACCGCTGCATATCGCGCGCGGCTGGAAACAGTACCTGTTCGATATCAAAGGCAGGCGTTACCTCGATACGGTGAACAACGTGGCGCATGTGGGCCACGAACACCCCGATGTTGTGGCGGCCGGTCAGCGACAGATGGCTGTGCTCAACACCAATACTCGCTACCTGCACGACCGTATTCTGGAGTTCGCAGAAGAAATACTGAAAACGCTTCCCCCGCCTCTGGAGGTGATTTTTATGGTGAACAGCGGGAGTGAGGCCAATGAACTGGCCATGCGCCTCGCCCGCGCCCGCACGCGACAGCGCGACATGATCGCTGTGGAAGCGGGTTATCACGGCAACACGCAGGCCTGTGTGGATATCAGTTCCTACAAGTTCGACGGTCCGGGTGGTTCGGGCGCGCCCGGGCACACGCACTTGGTTCCGCTTCCGGACGCTTTTCGCGGAATTTACCGCGGAAACACTCATGAAACAGGCCTGAAATACGCCCGGAATGTGGAGGAAATTGCAGAAAGACTGGTGTCAGCCGGTCGCGGCCCTGCTGCGTTCATCTGCGAGTCGGTCATCAGCTGCGGCGGACAGGTACCGCTGCCTCCCGGGTATCTGAAGGCCGCTGCAACAGCTGTGCGCGCCCGCGGCGGCGTGCTGGTGTCAGATGAGGTGCAAACCGGCTGCGGCAGGCACGGAGAATACTTCTGGGCCTTCGAAGAGCACGGAGTTGTGCCGGATATCGTCACGATCGGAAAGCCCATAGGCAACGGACATCCGCTGGGAGTGGTGGCTGTAACGAGGGAAATTGCCGACACATTCGCCAACGGAATGGAATACTTCAATACTTTCGGCGGAAATCCGGTATCTGCCGCTGTCGGACTGGAAGTGCTGCGCGTGATCAAAAGAGAGGGACTGCAGCAAAATGCACTGGATACCGGCCGCTATCTGTACAAAAAACTGGGTGAACTGGCAGCGCATTACCCGATTCTCGGCGATGTGAGGGGCCCCGGACTGTTTATCGGCATTGAACTGGTGAAAGACCGGGTTACCCTGGAACCTGCCCCGGGGGAAACCGCGCGTATTGCCGGCCGGATGAAACAGCTCGGAGTTCTGATGAGTACCGACGGCCCATATCACAACGTCCTGAAGATAAAACCTCCGATTGTTTTCTCTGCCAAAGACGCCGATCTGCTCGTAAATACCCTCGAAAAGGTACTGGAAGAATACAGATAAACAAAAAAAGCCGCTCCCGGGAGGGAACGGCTTCGGAGCGGAAAACGAGACTCGAACTCGCGACTTCAACCTTGGCAAGGTTGCGCTCTACCAACTGAGCTACTTCCGCGTTTAGCGGGCGCAAAGGTAAAATCAATTTTTATATTGATTACATTATTGTGAATTTTTTTTCTGAAAATTCCTCTGAAAATTGGAGGCGCTTTGTCCGTGAAGCACCTGAGAACAGGAAAGAGATTCCTCCCTGGTCGGGACGAATGAAAAAGAGGAATCTCTGCTGCTATTCGGCCATGAGTTGCCGCCGGGGTGTGGTGTACTCAGCGCTTGTAAGCCACGGTGATTTCCTTTGATCCCGGAGTATATCGGTAGAATCCCTCGCCGCTTTTGGCGCCCAGTTTTCCGGCTGTGACCATATTGACAAGCAGCGGACAGGGGGCGTATTTCGGATTGCCGAATCCGTCGTGCATCACGCGAAGGATAGAAAGGCATACGTCGAGACCGATGAAGTCGGCCAGCTGGAGCGGGCCCATCGGGTGCGCCATGCCCAGTTTCATCACGGTATCTATTTCAGCCACGCCGCTGACGCCTTCGTAGAGCGTATAAATCGCTTCATTGATCATGGGCATCAGGATGCGGTTGGCCACGAAGCCGGGGTAGTCATTCACTTCCACAGGCTCCTTTCCGAGCTCGCCGGATACGCGCATAATGGTGCTGCACACCTCGTCGGAGGTGGCATATCCGCGTATCACTTCCACGAGTTTCATCACGGGTACCGGGTTCATGAAGTGCATGCCGATTACTTGTCCGGGCCTTTTGGTGGCTGCTGCAATTCTCGTGATACTGATACTGGACGTATTGGTGGCGAGAATCGCGTTTTCAGGTGCATGGGCATCCATATCGGCGAAAATACGAAGTTTGAGATCCACATTTTCGGTGGCTGCCTCCACCACCAGTTCTGCGGCGGATACGCCTGTTTTCAGGTCGGTCTGTGTCGTGATACGGCCGAGCGTGTCCAGTTTGTCCTGTTCGGTGAGTGTGCCTTTGGCCACTTGCCGGTCCAGATTCTTGCTGATGGTTGCGAGGGCTTTTTCGAGCGCCGGAGCGGAAATATCAACGAGGGTTACATGGAAGCCGTTCTGGGCAAAAACGTGCGCGATGCCGTTTCCCATCGTGCCGCTCCCTATTACTGTTACGTTTTTCATGAATGTTTGTTATTTATTTGATCAGTGGGTGCAAATGTACGGCTTATCATGAATGTGGGAGTAATTCCGAGATCGGCTCTCCATTCTGTGGCCGCGTGGAAGGTGAGTCCGTTCTTCATGCTGCATGCTGTTCCGAAAGAAAGCCTTGCGCCCCCGCCCGTGCGCACGCCCGCTCGCAGGGCAAACCGGGACTGCGGTCTGTACTCCATGCCAGATTGAACGCTGGCGGGTTTCCCGGCAATTTTTTGGGTTTCAATCGAAAAAAGGAAGGTATCGCCGGGTTTCCAGGTTGCTCCCGTCCGGAATACAACGGGCAGCCATATCCCGTCGCTTTGCTGCGGGAACGGGTTTTGTACGGTACAGCCAAGCCAGAGCTGCGGGAGAATGTGCGTCAGTACACCCGCAGTGCAGGAAATCAGAAAATCCGGCTGGTAAGTTTCTGCAGCTCGCCGGAGGCCGTCGGCAGAAAGTCCGATCATTATTTTTTCCGACAGTCTGCGTCCGTAACCGGCTGACAGGCGCTGTTCGGAGTATCCTGCGGCAGCGTTATGCCACAAACGGATGGTGGCAGCACTTGCGGGTGAGAGTCCCGCAACCAGCTGGGCATGAGAGTTCGTCCAGCCGGCAATACCATAAGGCATGGCCGATGAGGCAAATACATGTACTCCGCGTGCCATTCCGAGCAGCGCGTCGTTGTGAACGCCGCGACCGGCATCGGGCAGTGAAACAGCAACGCCGCCCATCGCGGAGATGGCGGCGTTGTCGGCAGGTCGCATGAACACCTGCGCGCCCGCACGCGTGCCTGCGAGCAGAGCGAGTGAAAAAAGGAGCGTCTTTTTCATTGAAAAGCGGTTTTGATGGTGAACT
>CAILQK010000432.1 GCA_903836265.1 uncultured Bacteroidota bacterium
AACCAGTATTTCCGTTTCGGGGGTTATGGCCAGCGGCGGGTTCGGGTTCAGCGATCCATCCAGGGATACAGACACGGGTACCTGATAATATCCTCCTGCCGGTACACCGGCTCCGCCGTGAACCTGTCCGCCGGCGTGCAGGCGGGTTTTGGTTCCGACAGAAGCCTGGATACGCGATTCAATCCGCAGATCAGCGCCGTTGGCGACGGTATATCGTTCATCGGATGCATACCAGTTGTAAATCCTCTTCAGGAGTTCCGCTTCCTCCTGTTGAGACATGCCGGGTTGCCGGCGGGCGATAAAATTGGCTGCGCTCAGGCGATCAAATACATAGTTGGTTGTGGAAGAGTTTCTGATCTGATAACTTTCCAGGGCAAACGTATTATAGGTAGTCCATCTGGCATGTGTTCTTCGGAAACCCAGGGAAAAAGTTTCCAGTCGCTCGGCGATTCTGTTCGATGGATTGGCATAGGAAACCGCCAGCGGGTTGAGGCCCAGTACACTCCGGTCGAAACGGGCCAGCCGGTGGTACGTAAAGTGCAGTCCGCGCCATGTCATATTCACGCCGAACAAACGGCTTTCGTGCGACAGCGTATTGGTGCGTGCTATACTGTCCTTGGCCGAGGAGGCCCCTCTGTAGTTGTTATTCTGGACATAAAGATTTGAGTCCAGGCCGAATGGCAGGTACCTGTTTGTGTTGAACAGCTCCGAATCATAGTAGTAATCCGCGTTGTCGCGGATTGTACTGCTGCCATAGATACTATACCTGAATATATTGCGGTCACGGCCCAGTTTGCCGCCGAACATGAGATCGAGGCTGTTATAATTAAACCTTCCAAAAGACAAATCGGCCTGCGTGTAAACCGGACGCTCGGTTTCTTTCAGAATAATATTGATGACCCCTGCGCAGGCTTCCTCGCCATAGGTTGAGCCCGAAGGACCGTACACTACTTCTATTCTTTCTGCCTGCCGGATGGGCAGCTGAGCCCCGATGGACATACCCGGTGCAATGGCAGCCTTGACGGGCACGTCGTTAATCAGTATTTTCATATATTGATTGCCTGAAAGCCCCCTCACCATAAATGTTTCTCCTTCCAGGGCATTGCCGGGCTGCGACACACGAATGCCCGGAGCTGCGCGCAGAACATCACCAAGCGTCACGAATCCGTTTTGCAAAATTTCGCCGGCGGTAATGACCCAGACCGTAAAAGGCTGTTCGCCGGCTTTTTCGGGGCTCCTTGTAGCTGTAATGACCATCGTCTCGTTCCGGGACTGGTCGAGGCTCATTACATCATTTTCATTCAGGCGTTCCGGAGTAAGCCTGAGTGTATTTTCTTCCTGGGCCCGGGAGAAGAAGGGTAGTAATAAAGGAATCAAAATATGGTGTACTTTCACGGCTGCGGGTGATTTAAAAGCAAAAGTAACCTGTTACAGTTTACCATTCGGTCAAATTCCGATAGATTTGCAAAGTGCAAAAAGCAAAAACATTATCCATGAGGTATATTCTTCTCATTCTTTTCCCGGTTTCCCTGTTTGGGCAGAAACAAATTACGCTGGAGGATATCTGGCAGAAAGGAACCTTTTCAGCCAAAGGCGTACCCGGATTCAACTTCATGAAAGACGGCGTGCGTTATACACGGCAGGAGGGCAGTGCCATTGTTGCGTATGATTTGCGTACAGGCAAGGTGACCGATACCATCATCAACGCTGCCAGTCTGAAAAGTACGGCAACCGGCTGGAACAATGCCTTTGACAGCTATCAGTTTTCGGGTGACGAGTCGAAAGTACTCTTTTCTGTGGGCAGTAATCAGATATACAGATGGAGTTCGGAGACAGACTATTATGTGCTCGACCTGTCAAGCCGCCAGCTTTCCAGAGTATATGAAGGTGGCAGGCAACGCGATGCAGCCTTCTCTCCGGACGCCACCAAAGTGGCATTTGTGTCGGGGAACGACCTGTATTACAAAAACCTGACCACAGGCGAGCTTGCACGCGTTACCACCGATGGTGCGCGGAATGCCATCATAAACGGGGCTTCGGACTGGGTATATGAGGAAGAATTTGAGCTTGTGAGGGCCTACCAGTGGAGTCCCGACGGCAAGTACCTTGCTTTCATTCGATTTGATGAGCGGGAGGTACCCGAAATGAACATGGAGATGTATAAAAACGGAGCATATCCCGAGCAGGTCACCTTCAAGTATCCGAAAGTGGGAGAAAAAAATGCGGTAGTCGGGGCATTCATATACAACCTTGAAAACCGCAATGTGTTGCCCGTTGCCATTCCGGGCCGTATTTCCGTTGATGGCCGCTTTGACGATTACATACCGCGAATAGTCTGGACCCCCGGTGGGCAGCTGTGTCTGACCTGGATGAATCGCCACCAGAACATACAGCGACTCTGGCTTGCCGAGACGCAAACCGGATCATGTCAGCTTCTTCTGGAGGAAAAGAATCAGTACTATATAGATTTGCATGATGTTGATTTTCTGTCGGACGGAACGGGTTTTGTCATGCAGAGCGAGAAAAGCGGATTTAACCACCTGTATCGTTATGATATGAACGGGAAGCAGACAGCAGCCATAACCAGAGGTGACTGGGAGGTAACTGCCCATTATGGACTTGATGAGAAGAACGGCCAGATATTTTTCCAGGCGGCTGTGCAGGATCCGTCCAGAAGAGAAATTTATTCAACCAGCCTTTCGGGAGACAGGATGAAAAAGATCAGTCAGGAGGAGGGAACCTGTTCGGCGCAGTTCAGCAGCACCTTCGATTATTATATACATTCATTTTCCGCAGCGAACCGGCCACCGGTTTACAGTGTTTGCGACCGGGAGGGCAAGGTTGTGCGCGAACTGGAAAAAAACACAGTACTTCGGGAAAAGATGTCCGAGTACGGGACATTGCCTGTGCAATTCTTTCAGTTCACCACCTCCGAGAATGTATCTCTGAACGGGTGGATGATTCGTCCGGAGGGAAGCATCTACGACGGAAAAAAACTTCCGGTACTGATGTTCGTTTACGGAGGGCCGGGAAGTCAGCAGGTAACCGATTCCTGGAAAGGTGCCAACTACTGGTGGTTCCAGATGCTGGCGCAGCGCGGGTACGTGGTTGCCTGTGTTGACAACAGAGGCACGGGAGCTCGAGGCGAGAATTTTAAAAAAATAACATACAGGCAACTGGGTCACTATGAGGTGATGGATCAGATTGAAGCTGCGAAATACCTGGGCACACTGCCTTACGTTGATCCGAAACGGATAGGTATATTTGGCTGGAGTTATGGGGGATATATGTCGAGCAACTGTTTGCTCAAGGGGAAAGATGTGTTCAGGGCGGCGATTGCGGTAGCGCCGGTTACCAACTGGAAGTGGTACGATTCGGTTTACACGGAGCGCTACATGCAGACATATCTGGAAAACAGGGAAGGTTATGAGCAGAACTCGCCGGTCAATTTTGCGGATCAACTTCAGGGGAATTATCTGCTGGTACATGGTATTGCCGACGATAACGTACATTTTCAGCATTCTGCCGAGATGTTGAACAAACTCATTGCAGCGAACAAACAATTTGACAGCATGGTATATCCGAACAGAAATCATGGTATTGGCGGTGGGAACGCAAGGATCCATCTTTATACCCTGATGACCAGATTTCTTGACGAGAAACTGAAAGGATAGTTGCAGGAAACCTGTTTTCAATATTAATTCCACAGGCAGGGGCTGTCTGCTGCTGCGCTGTATGGCAAACCCGATTACCTTTGTGGTGTTTAAAAAATAATAGTGTCATTGTCGCCTACGCTGATTGTTGATATTGCCGTTGGATCCGTACTGGCTCTGGTCATGTTCGGTGTGGGTTTGTCGTTGACCTTCTCCGATGTAACCCGCGTATTCAGGAAGCCGGGAGGTTTTGTTACAGCCCTGAGTGCGCAAATGCTGGGTTTGCCTGTCATAGCATTCATCATTGCCCTGATTGCGCCCGTTTCGGATGAGCTCAAGGTAGGATTCATCATTCTGGCTGCGAGTCCGGGCGGAGCCACATCCGGATTCCTCACCTATTTATGGAGAGGGAATGTTGCACTGTCATTGTCGCTCACCTCAGTGAACAGTCTGCTCACCCTGTTTTCCATTCCTGTGGTAGTAAATCTGGCACTGCATGTATTCATGTACAAGTCCACCGATCTTCATCTGCCGTTTTGGGATACATTTGCCCATATCTTCTTCATTACAATTATACCTGCGACCCTGGGGATACTTATCCGGCGCAGATTTCCGCTTGCTGCAGAAAAGATAAGCAAGCCGTCCAAATACATCATGCTGTCGCTGCTGGCGGCAGTTTTTGCGATCAAGCTGTTTGCCGGTGAAAAACACGGAGGGTCGGGACTTACGCCGGAGGACTTCGTAATCATCACCCCGATCGCCCTGATTCAGAATGCCAGTTGCCTGTTTTTCGGATATTTTGCCATGAAAAAAATGGGCCATCCCCACCCGTCGCGTATCACTGCTGCCATGGAGAGTGGCGTACAGAATACCACGCTGGCATTCCTTATTGCCAGCACCATGCTCGGGAATCAGGAAATGGTGAAACCGGCGCTGGTTTACTCCATGTATTCTTTCTGGACAGCCTGTATATTTGCCTATGTGGCCAACAGGATATCCGGATCAAAGGCTGAAATCAACCTTCAGGATTACTGACAAGTTGATAGACCACAATTCTGGACGGGCTGGCATCCAGTTCTATTGCCAGTGTCTGGATATTCAGCAGGTACAGCCCGTCTCTGATTTCACCCGGCACATAAATCATCTCTGTAATGGTACAATCTGTTCTGGTATTTCCGGGGTATTGCCAGAAGGCCCGGTGACCCAGCAACTCTCCGCCATCCACCTCCCTGTCTACGGAGGGCAGATCAACCAGCAGGTGTCTGACACCTTTTTCCACGAGAAATGATACCGCTTCATGATGCAGGTACGGCGGGTTGGAATCTGACCAGTTTGTTGTTTTTTTATAAATGTCATTTGGCATAGTTCTGATCAGAACAGCACTGATTCCGGGATCTGTGATGCAGTGTTCAAGGTGCTCTTTCAGGATAACCCTGTCGCCATTGCCGGTGCGTTGCGGGTATACACTTGCCAGCACTGCCGGGAAGTGAAACTGCTTCAGGCACTCGCTGAGTACATATCTTTCCCCGGAGATATGGCCAACACACTCCGTGTGTGTACCGTTACCGTGCGGATTCATTTTCACATTGAAAAAATTGACGGAACCACCCTCAGCGGTACTGCCAACAAAATTTCCGGCCCTTACAGGAGAAAACTCCGGCATCGGGGCCCAGAAACAGTTGGGGTTTTCAGTACCGTCTCTCAGCGGTATTGACAGGTCAACAGGTTTTGACAAATCTGCATACAGCGTTTTATTGCCCAGAACAACAGTTGTAATCATGCTTTTGTAAATATTGAGAATACAAAAGTCGTACAACCCCGTGTCTGATTCGAAAAATGATATTTGAAAGTTGAAAAAAATACTGCGGAGACAAACTACACCGTACGATTCAGCAACCATTTTCTGGAATATATTTTATTTCAAACATTTGACTTTCAGCTTTTTATATATTTTTTCTGTGTATTGTCACCATATATAGTTGGCCAGATCACCTTCCTGTATGATGACGATCAAGCCGGGTTTTAAGAGCCGTCACCGGGGGGCCGGGTCCGGCACGGGTACTTTTGACCAAAAT
>CAILQK010000433.1 GCA_903836265.1 uncultured Bacteroidota bacterium
AGCAACATCAGTTTTGTGGCGTCGTCTAGAATTGATAAACTTGGCTTTTTCGTTGCTCATAGCATTATTTACTTGATGAGCCTGTAGTATAACAAGTTCTAGACCCCTTGTCAACCAAACAGGTGCCGCAGTAAGGGTTCTTTGTACAACATCTGCGCTCCCACCACAGCCAGCACCGCAGATCCAAGTCGTAAGTAGTTTTGGCTTCGAGGGGATAGCACTGTCCGTTGATAACGGCGTTGTAAACCACTTTTTTCTTGCCACCGGCTTCCACATCCTGGTGGGTGTAGTCTTCAATGTGGTAATCCTGATCGGCCATAACGCCACCCTGGATGCGCATGATACTTCCGTGTACCAGTACGAAACCTTCGTGTGACTGTTCGCCGTTTCCGTGGTGGTGGGGGTGCAGGGCTGAGGTAGAGAAAACATGCCAGCCATTTTCTGTTTTCAGAATAGCAGGCAGGTTAAGGTATGTTTCTCCGAAGATATGAATGACGTTGGCATCGGAGATGTGGTGTACTGCGTTATCGCCCGCATTGAAGGGCTGTTCGGCACTGACAGAGTGACCGCAGGCGCTTTCGTGCCCCGTATGGCCGGCTTCAGTATGATGAGCCGTTGTGTCAGCAGCATGTACATCCGCGGGATGAGAATCTGCAGGTTGTCCGGCAGCGTGATCATGTTGCCCTGTGGCATGATCGTGATGCCCGTGGTGGTCCTGAGCGAAGGAAAATGCGGCGAATCCGCTGAAAATCAATGCAATCCAGTATTTGCGAATAGCGGTCATATCGGCTATTGAAATGGCTTTTGTCAATTCGGGCACAAATGTACTATGAGATGTTTGTATTAGGAAACCATGAAAACTATTTTTCAGAAAAAAATAGGGAAAGGGGAGCAAATTGGGTAGTGGTTTCGGAATTTAATTCGGTCAGTGCAGTTTTCATTTCATTGAACGGGAGTGTTTCGGCCCCCCCTGAACGCGCAGTGGCGCGTTTCTCCGGAACTGAAGCCATGGGTTAATCACAAATTAATTTGGGAATCCTGATAAAAGCCCTTACTTTAGTCCGGCAAAAACACCTGTACAATATGGAATGGAGAAGATTAAACGGCCAGCGTATCAATGCACCTCTGCTTGAAGCGGTCGAGCAGACTATCGAACAGCAACACGCAGAGGGCTACAAACTCAAGGTGTGTATCGGTACCGATTCACAGGTAATCGCCGATGAGGTACATTTCGCTACTGTAATTGTCTTCCTGCGAGAAAAGAGAGGAGGTTTCATGTTCATATCCAATGACAAAATGAGCCGGAAAATGTCTCTCCGGGAGCGAATGATCATGGAGGTGGGCCGGTCGGTGGAAGTAGCTTACTCACTATGCCCGCTGCTCGATCTGTATGACGTGGCACTCGAGGTACACGCCGACATCAATACGGATCCTGCCTTTGAGAGCAACGCAGCACTCAAGGAGGCTATGGGCTATATTCTCAGCATGGGCTTTGTTTTCAAAGCCAAACCCGATGCTATGGCCGCGTCCTCCTGTGCAGACAAGGTTATCTGACCTGTGCCTGTTAATATCAACGCGGTCCGGAAACCGCCGCTCACCGGGGGCCAGACAACCTCTCAAAGCAACGTTACCATCATATTGAATACCCCGTCTTTCCCTTTTACCTCGAGGCGATAGCAGCCACCCGGCAGTACGGCTGTCTGCAAACGGACCTCCCGTTCATCCTCGGGAATGGCAGCGGCAGCTACGCGCTGTCCAGACTGATTATAGAGCGATACTGCTGCCGACCCCTGCGCTTTCACCAGAATATAATCGGTGGCAGGATTGGGGGCTACCTGTACCTGCATACTCTGCGCTGATACGGTACCTGCACTGACGATATGAATGATCTGTTCGGAAGATGAAGCGCATCCGTACGGTGTTGATACCGTGAGGGTGACAACCCAGGTACCGGTTGATGGGAATATGTGACCCGGCGAAGCCTCACTGGAAGTAGTGCCGTCGCCGAAATCCCAGAGGTATTGAAGTCCGGGCGCCGCCGAGAACTGCCAGGAGAGTGCATTGACCGGCGTTGCCGTGAAACTGGCATTCAGCTGCGGTACATTTTGTGAAAGGGCGAAATCAATCCATTCGGCGCGGGCCTTGATCCATCCCTTCAGCTTTTCCACTTCTCCGGCGTATGTGTCGGGTAAAGGTCCGGGATTGGGCCATACATAAGTTCCCAGAATAGGCCAGTACGTGAAATTTCTGCTGTGCGCTTCCTGCAGGATATTGGCCATGGAGTCAATTACGACACCGAGGCGGATATCGCTCATGGCGCCACCGGGGCTTCGCAGCGATTGCCAGCGGCAGGCGAGGTGCTGCCTGAAGAGGGTGTCTTCATTCAGACGCTCCCACCAAAAGGGTACTCCGGCATCATTGCACACATAATTAATATTGTATGCCCACCCGGAAGTCAGGAAACCATCGCAATAATCGGCGTTGTAAAAAGCCAGGTCGTAGTCCCAGGGTGGCCCCATCTGCAACTTCCCTCCGCGATCATCTCTGTCTTTATGAAAATACGTACTGAGCCGGTACCCATCCACGTTTTTACTGATTTCGTTGAGAAGCAGGTAATCCATAAAACTCTTTTCATCGGCGAAACGACGCCAGCCGGTTGCCTGATTCTGAAATCCGTCGCCGCGCAGAGCTACCTCAAAACTGTCAACATACGACCTTATATATTGTACCTGAGAGGGTTGCAGCTCTCCGAATTCGGGGTATTCGTGCTGGAAGTAGGTGAATATGTTCGGACTGTTGGGTTGTGAAAACTGCGAATTCCAGCCCGGGGAGGTATTCCAGTCTATTCGGAGCATATACCCACCAGTCAGATCCGTTCCCGAGGTGTCCTGCGGTGAAAGCCGGGCGATATCCACACGTTCATCGCCGCGTTTGATACGCTCTGTCAGGATATAAATACCCTGGTAGGTGCCGTCTAGCATCACCTCGCAGAAACGGGTTCGGGAGGCATAATGCCCCATTTGCCGGAAAAGGTCGTACGCGAGCGCGTTGCGCATGAGGGTTTTGTCGCTGAAATTGGCCATCAGGGCGAAATCACTGGTTTCGGGGAGACCGAGCAGCGACACATCCTTGTCCTCCCCCAGTTCATCGCGGGTTTCGATAGCGTAGGATTTTTTGGGAAATCCCTGCGAGCTGTTTCCACGCAATTCGATTCCGATTTCTCCCGACCAGGCAGTTACAGACTGATTGGGGTAATTCCGCTGGCCGGGGCCATTGTCAATCACCGACAACTGTGCCGTAATTTTGGGATCGTTCGGTATCGGCTGACCGCCTGTACTGATTCTGATAATTGGCAGGTCACTTGATTCAAATACGAAGGGCTTGCAAGGATCCGCACCAAAAGTAACACTGCACGCGTTCAGACCTCCGGCATCGGCAAAGGGATATGTATCAAGTATGCGCAGATTCCAGGTTCCATTGGGATTGATACCATTCATGTTAATCTGGCCCATATCGCCGAACGGCCTGAAGGTACCGGTATAAGGGTACCACTGCTGAAAAATGGAAGCGGATGCGTTGCTGTTCACGCAGGTACCCACAAACCCGTCGGTATCTCCACCGACACCCGATACCAGCGGTACAGAGGTGCCGTCGGGTGCCACAATCCAGATGGCCAGATCGGCCGTCCATGTATGAGTGATATCAAAGCATACGCTTTCGATCCCGAAATCAAACGTATTGACATGATCGGGCAGTCCGGACACCTGTATTGGATAGTTGACAACTGTACCGTTGTCGGGGATAGGGCCGTTACCGCCGGTGAATGTCTGTGCGGAGGAAATTGTGCCGATCAGCACGAGGAGCGGGGTCAGGAAGCGCATGGAAAAGAAAGTACAAAGGGTTTCACTCATCCAGATCTGACTCGGCATCCCGCCCTTCACCCGTCCAGCTTCTCTGGAAGTGCATTTTGCACCAGGTACAATCGGGCTGGCCACAGCCGGTATCAAAATTTCCGGAAAGAATGTTGTCACTGGTTTGTTGCACCAGATCTTTTACAAAGTTAAGATCTTGCGGAGAGAACGAGAGTTCCGAAACCGGAAATGTTCCTCTTTTGTCGGGTTCCAGCCAAATTATTGCTGTTTTTTCCACTGTTTCGGGATAAACGCCGGCTGATTCGAGGAGTAACTGATAGAATGCCAGCTGGCGCCAATAAGAACCGCCAAGTGGGTTGTGCTCATCAGGAGGAGCTGTTTTGGAAGAGTCCGGTGTTCCGGTTTTGAAATCAACAATCCTGATTTTACCACCGTCGAGCCACTCAATCTTGTCGAGGACGCCCGATACTGATACTCCGTTTATTTCAGCATGATTTATACGGCGTTCCACTACAGCGCGTTTTTTCCAGAAAGGTATCTGTTCGGAATACAGCCGGCGCAGATGCTCAAGTCCGAGGGCTTTTCTCTGTTCAAAGCCGTCGGTGGAGAAATTCACCTTCATCCTTTCCATTTCCCTGTTGTAAATACGATGAAGTATTTCCAGTGAGGGCCACTGATTCTGATTGTCAGCCTTCATTCGCAGGAAAAACTTCTGCATGGTACTGTGAATGGCAATTCCGGCGGCGGCGGCCTCACTTATCGCTCCCGGAACTTTCAGCAGGTCTTCATACCAGAAGGCAACCGGGCATCTGAGATACCGGTTCAGGGCGGTAATTGTAAGGACGAATTGTGATGTCAGGCTGTCAATCACCGGCTTTTCGGGGAGATTCACAACAGGAGCTGACGGTGCCGCAAGCAGAAGCTGTACCGTTCGTATGATCTGTTCACGGTCGGGCAGTTCAGGCACAGGGGGCAGCGAGATTTCATCAGGGAAGCGGCTTTGAGTCAGGGCCTTGCCGTCATTTCCGGTGCCTGCGAAGGAAATATACAACCCTTTTCTGGCGCGGGTCATGGCCACATAAAAAAGTCGGCGGCGTGCTTCCAGAGCATCCTCCTCACCCGAGCGTGTGAGCGTGGGGGGCAACTGGAAACGTCCCCTGGTATCACCGGCACTTTTTTCCCAGGCTTCCTCCACACAGTCCGGCATGAATACATAGTCGAACTCAAGTCCCTTTGCGGCATGCGCTGTGAGTAACTGTACACCCGGCACAGCGTCAATAATTTCTCTGAATGGAATGCCAAGGCGATTGGCTTCGAGGTTGTCCAGTGTTTCCAGAAAGAAATTCAGATCGGGTTGTCTGTCGGTGGTGGGCAGCGGGACAGCCTGCTGAAAAGCGGATAACGCCTGAATCTGCCAAATCCTGTCCGGATGCCGGAGTACCCAGTCGAGCATGCCGGACTGAGACACCACCATTTCCATCAGCTGAAACAGCGGCATATTGGAGGCTGCGGCAATCCACTGATTAAACAGTACTCCGAAGTTGTATAATTTGACCGGATCCGACAGATTCAGCGATTCGAGCCAGGGCAGGTTCGTCAGATTTTGCCGCCAGAAAAAGGAAGTTGCTACAGGTGCGGATTCATCATCACCATAGAGTCCGGTTCGGGACTGCTTTTCCTGAGATTTCCGGGCATTTGCAGCCACGAGTGCAGTATCGAGCGGATTAACACCGAAGAAATCGGCATGAAGTATCCGAAAAATACGGTGTTCACCTGAAAACGGGATTCTGCTTTCATCCCTTATATACAGGAGCAATTCCCTGAAATGCTGAATCAACGGGGCTTCCAGTACATTCTGCGGGCGTTTCGTCTGGAAGGGAATACCCTCCTTCCTGAACAGCGACTGTACAGGGTCGGCCTGTTTGTGGCGACTGTACAGCACGGCAATCTGTGAGGGATCTGTACCGTCTTCAATCAGTTTCCTTATCCGGGCCGACAAACCGGCCAGTTCATGGATACGGGACTCATATTTACTGACTACAGGTGTTGCGCCTGTTCCTGCGTGCGCCACAAGCTGCTTCCCGCCGGTAATACCCAGGCGTTCAACGGCACGAAGTTTGTTGTTTTGAATGACCCTGCCCGCGGCATCGAGTATCTCTTGTGAAGACCGGTAATTTTCCTTCAGTACCACTACCACGAGCCCATGCTGATAATCGTGGGCAAACTGCTCCAGATTTTCGAGGCGCGCGCCCTGAAACTCATAGATACTCTGATCATCATCACCAACGATGAACACATTGGGCGTATCCCAGTAATTGAGCAGGTGATTCAGCAGTCTGAACTGAGCACCGTTGGTATCCTGAAATTCGTCAACCAGAATATACTGGTACCGTTCCTGATAATTTCTGAGAAGTGCCTCGTGATTTTCGAAGGCCCTGTTCACCCACAACAGCATATCCTCGTATTCATACCTGCCGGCCTTGTCGAGTGCCTGCTGATAGACGGGAAACAGATCGGCTGCTGCCTTCAGGCGTTCCATTTTTTCGGTAACGGCTGCGATCTGCGCCAACTTGGGGTCACCTTTTTTCCCGTACCGGCTGTTCACATGGTAAATATAGGCGGGATTCGTCGGGAGGCTGCGGAGGTATTCATCAGTCTTCTTGATGACAAAACCGGGCGTCCACCCTTCCTTTTTCATATTGGCGAAAAGGTCTCTCACCTGCAACTCATGTGCATACACATCTTTTCTGCCACTTCTGAGCGGATGACTGACAGGGAGACCGGAAAGCAGCATTCTTACAATTTCAATTCTTTCCAGGTCAGTGAGCGGCTCGAGGGAACCCTGGCCGAAATACTCCATATTATCCTGGATAACCCTGTTACAGAAGCCGTGGAAAGTATGAACCGGTATCCGGTGTGCTTCCGGGCCTATGATTCCGAGCAGGCGCTGTCGCATGGCATGCACACCGGCATCGGTGAAAGACAGGCAGAGAATATTGGGGGCTTTCGTATCTGTGTTCAGCAGGATATTACCGATTCTGACTGCCAGCAGCTGCGTTTTGCCGGTCCCGGGGCCTGCAATAACGAGGACGGGGCCCTCCACCCTGTCAACGGCAGCGCGTTGTTCCGGATTCAGCGTCTCAAGGTATTCGCTGAACAGCTCGTTTCTTTTTTGCAGATCGGTCATTGTTTATCCTGTACTGAATTTGCCGCAAATCCCGTGCCGTTATCGTCAGGTAGTGCTTTAACCCGATATTTTGGCAATAATTTCTATGATTTTCTGAATTTTGATTCCGAACAGATCGAGAGGGAATTCACTCGGAAAATTGCTCTTCAGCAACTTTCCGGGCGGCTCGAACTGGCGGGTGAGTTCAGGAGAGAACAGGAATGATACCGGCATGAGAGTCCCGGCCTTGATTGTCAGGGTAATGAACTGGGGTAAAGACTGAATATTTGTACGTGCACAAACCGGCTACACCAGTCCTTCTATGGCCTTCACCAGTTTGTCCAGATCATCGGTGGTAGTGTAGACATTGGGTGTGACACGCACGCCTTTGATTTGTTCCCACTCGATAGCCACTGTGTGAATCTTGTACTTCTGGAAAAGTTTGTCGGCGATTTCGCCGGGTTTCTGACCTTCAATACTGAAGTTGCCGATGGCACAGCTCCATTCATGTTTCAGCGAGGTATTGAGTTTTATACCGGGCAAATCACTGACCCTCGACATCCAGTAGCGTTTCAGGTAGTGCAGCCTTTCACTTTTCCGGGCGCTGCCAATCAGGTTGTGCAGGTCAACAGAATACCCCAGTGCCATTTCTATCGGGAAACTGCGCGTACCGAGATTTTCAAACTTCCGGATATCGGTTATTTGCGTTTCAGGTGCCGAGAGCAATGGCCACACCTTTTCAATTTTTTCCTTTTTGATCCACATCATGCCCGTACCGATGGGGCCACAGAGAAATTTGTGCAGACTCGTACCCCAGTAATCACATTCCAGATCCGGAATTTTATAGTCAAGCACCGCAAAGGAATGTGCGGCATCGGCCAGTGATTCTATCCCGCGCTCACGCGCTGCCCTGGCAATTTTTCTGACAGGCAGCACCTGTCCGCACCAGTTAATCATGTGTGTGATGTGTACCAGTCTTGTTTTGTCGGTAAATCTGGATACAAAAGCATTGGTCAGATATTCCTCGTCTTCAGACGGCAGTTCCAGATCCACCCAGACCAGTTTGATCCCGTCGCGTTTTTCGCGTTGCTTCCAGGCATTGATCATATTTGGATAATCATATTTCGAGAGCACCACCTCGTCGCCGGGTTTGAAATCGAGGCCAAATATGATTGTATTAAGCGATTCTGTAGCATTTCGGTTGATGGCTATTTCGTCCGGATTTGCGCCGGCGATGGCTGCCAGATTTTCGCGGAGCGGCTCCCTGTCCTGATCAAGGATACGCCACATGTAATATGACGGAGCCTCGCTGCTCATCCGGTTGTAGTAGTCGAGCGCATCCATGGTAGCTCGAGGCATCGGACAAACACCCCCATTATTCAGATTGATCATGGTTGGACTGGCTGCATAGGCCATGCGCACCTGTCGCCAGAAATCCTCGTCGGAAGCAGCGCCCTTCAGTGCGGAATAGTCGGGTAACAGCCCCGGAAAAGCAGCGGCTGCATGCTGGTGGAGCGCAACAGAACCCAGCAGAGCTGCTGTGTGGCGAATAAAACTGCGGCGGGTAGAAGTCATAACAAAGAAGGCATCAGACATTAAAGTTGCTGGAGGTAATCGAGGCCGTTTTTGCCTGCACACATCAGCAGATCAAGAACAGACAAATCGGGTAGAAATCCGTTTTTATCCTCAAAAACCTGTGGATATCGGGGCGGGGATACTGTCGGGCGGGATGAAAAGGGCTGGTAAACATCCGTAACAAGAATCCGGCCCGGCCATTTCATCTTCTGTAAAAGTACAAACTCTATCAATTCAAGGTTTAAATCGAACAGAAAAATATACTTTTTTTCGTAAAATGCAACCAGTTCATCGGCGTAGTGTTCAAAAAACGGAGCACTTCCATAGGCAGTACGTATAGAGCGCCAGTGCTGACGCTGCCAGGGCTCATCGAAAGCGATACGGACATCCCTTATTGGCATTTTGTTATTTTTACCCTTAACCAGCGGGATGCTGAGAAGTTGCCGGCCGTTGGGACCAGCAATTTCACAGCGATTGCGCCAGGAACCTTTTTGGTAATGCTCGTGCCCCTCAATCAGGAACTCGCCAGTGGCAACAGCAGACTGGCACCAGGAAACGGGGGGGAGGTAAGCAATTTTTACAGTCGATTCCATCAATTTTCCGTATCAGGTTAAACCAGCGTAAATGTAAATTATAGATTTAATTAAAATGACAAAAACTCGATTTGCGGCAAAATACCTGTCAGGACAACTTTTTGACTGAATCGTTGTTTTAAAGCGACCTGTTAACAATCAGACAAAATTATTCACCAATATGGCATTCTCTCTTCCCGATCTTCCCTACGCGCACGATGCACTCGAGCCACACATTGATACAAAAACCATGGAAATCCACCATGGCAAACACCACGCTGCCTATGTAAACAACCTGAATGCCGCTATTCAGGGAACTGAACACGAGGGCAAGTCGCTGGAGGAACTCCTGGCCAGTATTTCCACCCTTCCGATGGCTGTGCGCAACAACGGCGGAGGCCACTGGAATCACACCTTCTTCTGGGAGAGCATGTCGCCCAATGGTGGCGGCACCCCCGGCGGAGCGCTGGGTGCGAAGATAGCACAGGACTTCGGCTCATTCGAGGCCATGCAGCAACAGTTTGCCCAGGCTGGTGCCACCCGGTTCGGTTCCGGATGGGCCTGGCTGTGTGCAGATGCCGATGGCAATCTGTTCATCAGCTCCACTCCCAACCAGGACAATCCGCTGATGGACATCGCCGAAAAGAAAGGCACTCCCCTCCTCGGCCTCGATGTGTGGGAGCACGCATACTACCTCCACTACCAGAACAGACGTCCGGATTACATCACTTCCTGGTGGAATGTGGTTGACTGGAATGCAGTAGAAGCGAGGTTCGCAAAAGTCAGTTAAGCAGTTGAGAAACTATTTTATTCAAACGCCCCGTGCCCTGGCACGGGGCGTTTTTTATTACAGTCAAAGCCTTGCAGGACAATCTCGTATTTTTGGACTAATTTTGTCGGTCAACATCCCCCTCGCAAACAGACAGTCTATTCAGTGAATATAAGAATCATATCCGCAGGTGCCGGTTCGGGCAAAACGCACCGCCTGACAGCTGAAATGTTGGAGCTGATAAATGAACACAATATCAGTCCTTCCGGGATTATTGCCACCACCTTTACCAAAAAGGCAGCTGCTGAACTGCAAGAACGGGTCAGGCTCAAGTTGCTGGGGAGCGGCTTGTCGAAGGAAGCCAGTGAACTTGGAGAGGCGCTTATTGGCACCGTCCACAGCATTGGTACCCGATTGCTGCAGCGTTTTGCTTTTGAGGCAGGTGTATCTCCGCTGGTTGAAATTATCGCCGACGGAGACGAGCAGCGCATTTTCAACGAATCGCTCGCGCAGGTGCTCACGCAGGAGCGCACGGAAAGGATGAACCTGCTGGCCGACCGGCTCGGACTGACCAAGAAGTCATACGGCGGCACTTTCGACTGGAGGCGCGATATCATGGAAATAACCGGAGTGGCCCGCGCAAACAACTTTTCGAAGGAAATATTGCAGAAAAGCAGGCGACTGTCCTGGGAGTCGTTCGAACGACTGCTTCCGGCAGTGGCCAATACCGACGCCATCGTATGGCATAACCGGCTGCTTTCGGCCATAGACCAGACCACAGCAGCCCTGGAAGAAAACACCGCAGATACTACCAAAACCACCAGGGATGGCATCGAAAACCTGCGTGCCACGGCCAGTCAGCTCAAATTTCGGGGAGAACTGTACTGGTACGAGTGGGCAAAACTCGGCAAATTGACAGTAGGCGCCAAAAGCCGTGAGCTGATTACGGAACTGACCGAATTTGCCATGAGCCATGATGAGCATCCTCAGTTCAGAGAGGATATCAAGGGATACATGGATCTGGCATTTGACATCGCTTCCGACGCACTTGATGAATACGAACAGTACAAGAAAAAACGCGGACTGATTGACTACACCGACATGGAAGCAGGGGTAAGCCGGCTCCTGCGCCGCGAGGATGTGAAAGAGGCTTTGCGGGGAAGTATCAGCCTTCTGCTGGTAGATGAATTTCAGGACACCTCCCCTATTCAGCTTGACATATTCCTGCAACTAAGCCAGTTGGCTGATCGGGCCATCTGGGTGGGTGACCCCAAACAAAGCATTTATGGATTCAGGGGAGCAGAACCAGCTCTCATGCAGGCCGTTATTGATGCAACCGGCGGTGTGAAACCGAAAGATATACAAACGAAGTCATATCGCAGTCGCCCTGATCTGGTATATGCTGCCAATGCTGTTTTCAAGCGGGCTTTTACCAATTTGCCGGAAGAACAGATTGTGCTGGAACCGGACTTTACACCCGAAAGAGAACTTCCTGCAGCAGGACGGGGGCTCATTCACTGGCATTTCAGGGCCGAGCCGGATGAACGCAAGGTACCAGGTGCGCCCTGGCTTGACAACTGTATTGCCGATCAAATCCGGATCTTTCTGGAAAGAGCGCCACATATTTATAACAAGGAAAGAAGCGAAAGCAGGCCTGTCAGACCCGGAGATATAGCTGTATTGTGCAGAAACAATGCCGGTTGCCTGTCGATAGCAGAAGCGCTCCACCGGGCTGGTCTGAAGGCATCCATCAGTCGTGCCGGTTTGCAGCAAACCCAAGAGACAAGACTGGCACTCGCCTGCCTGAGATACCTGCTCACTGCATCCGATTCGCTCAGCATAGCGGAAATACTGCTGCTCACAGGCACCATGGATCTGGGTGAAATCCTGAATGACAGACTTGAGTACCTTCACCGGCGTGAACAGGAGGAGCACTTTTCCCGATGGGCCAAAGACAACCCCTTTCTTGAAAAGCTCGATACACTCCGGTCGCATACCACCGACCTTTCAGCCTCCGAAATACTGGAGCTGCTGATTACCGAACTCGATTTGCGACGGGTTGTTGCCAGACTTGGAAATATCAATCAGCGACTCGACAATCTGGACCGTCTTCGGCGCTATGCTCTCGATTACGAATCAGCCTGCAAGCGACTGCACTCGGCCGCCACACTCGGCGGTTTCCTGCTCTGGACCAACACGCTGTCGGCCTCCGGCAGCGACTTGCAGGGCTCGGGTGACGGAGACGATGCGGTAAAAGTTCTTACCTACCACAGAAGCAAGGGGCTAGAGTTTCCTGTAACCCTGTGCCATAATCTCGACCAGAATCTGAAGGAGAAAATATGGGGTATCAATCTGGTGCCAGAGGCAGAAAAGCCTGATCTGAATGATATCCTGGGAAACCGGTGGCTGCGCTTCTGGATAAACCCTTACGCCGACCAGCTGGCAAGAACCAGTCTTGAGGAAATGCTTCTGCAAACTGCAGAATGGGAAACTGCCCGAATACAGGCACTGGAAGAGGAAACCCGGCTGTTGTATGTTGGCATCACACGTCCGAGAGACTATCTCGTATTTCCAACCACCGTGAAGAGCACAAAATGGCTGAACAGGGTATTCAATGAAGGGAATGAAGAAACTCCCACGCTTGACCCGGATACTACCGAAACACCCTTCTATTGGCACGGAAAAGCCCTGCACTGTGAAACGGAAGTAATATACAAACCGCGTGACTGGGGCGAAACAGCCACAGAGGAAACGACCGCAGAATTCCCGGCCGAAAGAAAAGGCCGCCATAACACACTGATCCAGAAGCAGATATCTGTCACATCCGAAGTTCCGGCCGATATCGTAACAGAATGGAGCGAACCTGTTTCGTGGGGAGGCTGGGCAGAGTTCACCGGGGAGTATAACCCGGCACTGACCCAGGCACTGAGGTCGCTCCTCAGAACCAGCGCAGCCCTGTCCAAAGAACAAAAACGCACTGTTGCAGCACACCAGATCGAGATCAGAAAACTGGGTGACCACATAACCGTTGACAAGCTGGTAAAACAATGGGATGATTTCAGTGCTTTTATTGCCGGCAGGTACCCGGCAGCAGCAATGACAGCATCCAGTCCGGTAGAAGCTGTTTTCGGACAACGAACACTGAAATGGGAAGTTGATCTGCAAGCCGATTCCGGGGCCAAAACTGCTGTTTTTGTCTTTGCCGAATTTGCTGAAGGAATGAAAAAATGGCAATCCATCGCCCGGGAGCATGAGAATGCCCTCATGTGGGTGAAAAAAGTATGGAAAGACAGAAACCTGTTGCCACCCGACACCTGGCTTGTCTTCCCCTGCGACGGATACGCCGCAGAACTGCGATGACTATGCTGACTGTAGCTGAAGCCTGGGATATTGTAAGCAATCATCTGTTTTTACCCGAAACAGAAAATGTACCCCTCCTGCATGCGCAGGGGCGCGTACTCGCACAGGATGTGCGCGCCGACCGTGATATTCCTCCATATAACCGGGTGTCAATGGACGGTATTGCCATCCGTTACGCCGATTATCAGTCCGGCGTACTTAAATTCCCCGTTTCGGGGATTATTGGCGCCGGCGACGACGGTCCGGCAGACATACCCCCCGGCACCTGCGTGGAGATCATGACCGGAGCCTCGCTGCCACCCTTCGCTGATACGGTAATACCCTATGAACAACTGCTCATGGAAGGTAGCGTAGCCATCCTGAACGGTGAGGTAAAATATGGCCAGAACATACATTTGAAGGGGAAAGACCGCAAAAGCGGAGAGATACTGATACCGGCCGGCCGGCGTATCGGCCCGGTTGAAACAAGTATCGCAGCATCGGCCGGCTTCCACCGGACAAACGTTGTGAAACCGCCACGTGTGGCCATATTTTCATCCGGCAATGAACTTGTTGATATAGACCAGACCCCGCAACCGAATCAGATCAGGCGATCCAACAGTTACGCATGTCACGCACTTCTTCAGCCATACGGTATCGACGCAGGATTATTTCACCTGTCCGATAATCCGGATCAGATAAAAGCGGCACTCGGAGTTGCACTCCAATCGTATGATACCATTATTGCAAGCGGCGGCATTTCAGCCGGAAAATTTGATTACATCCCGGAAGTTCTGTCAGACCTTGGCGTAAACAAACTGATAAAGGGAGTCAGACAAAGACCGGGAAAACCCTTCTGGTTTGGAAAAAAGGGTACAGTAACAGTCTTCGCACTGCCCGGAAATCCGGTTTCTACCATGGCCTGCATGCTCCGTTATGTGAAGCCCTGGCTTGAGATGTCAATGGGGCTCCCGGCAGCGGTTCATAACGTTGTACTGGCTGAAGACATATTCTTTGAGCCCGGCCTGACCCTTTTCAGCCAGGCATCACTCCATATTGCCGATAACGGCCAGCTTGTCGCCACGCCGCTCCGTCACCAGGGATCAGGCGATTACTCGAGTCTGCTGAGTTCCCGCGGCTTCCTGGAATTGCCTGCAGAAAAAACAAGATTTGAGGCCGGAACGTCATTCCCCTTCTGGCCACTGTAATATTAAATGATTGTAACATGCAAATCGGAGATGACTGGTGTGATTCAGAAAATGGTTATATACCTTTGCTCATTCATTAAAGAAACCAGTTTCCGATGCGTCACTTCAAAACCGCAGGAAAGCTCCTGCTGCTCCTGACAATCACCGTTCAGACGGCTTTTTCCCAGCAACACCTGGAGATACCCTCAGATCCGTATATGCCGCCAGCCTCTCCGGAAAATCCGGCAGTTTCTCCGGCATACAACTATTCGGGGGCCAGTATCTGGACAGTGCAGGTGAATGTGAATGCCAATGGACAAAATATCCTGAATGATGCTGCCAATGAGCCTTCCATCGCCATCAGTCCGGTGGAGCCCAACAAGATGATGATTGGCTGGAGGCAGTTCGACAATATTGAAAGCAGCTTTCGTCAGGCGGGCTACGCCTACAGCACCGATGGCGGAATGCACTGGACATTTCCGGGATCTATCAATCCGGGTGTATTCAGGTCTGATCCGGTACTGGCCACCGATGCAGAAGGCCGGTTTTACTACAACAGCCTCACCCTGAACAGCAACAACGAATTCAGCTGCAATGTATATCGCTCTACTGGTTTGGGAACCTGGGACGACGGCCCATACGCCATCGGTGGCGACAAGCAGTGGATGGTCATAGACCAGACAGAGGGGCCGGGCAGGGGCAATATTTACGAACACTGGACCTCATACTATTCTGCATGTCCGGACAACAACTTTACCCGGTCAACAGATGAGGGAGATACTTATGAAGCCTGCAACCGCATTTCGCCGGAGGTGTACTGGGGAACCTGCGCAGTTGCCCCGGACGGTACGCTTTTTGTTTCAGGAGCCGATGGTTCTTTTGCACGTTCATCCAACGCGGAAAATGAAAATGAGTCCACAGAATGGGAGCCAACAGCCATACCGGTTGACATAGGTGGCTACATACCCGGACAATGGCAGGATCAGGATCCGAACCCTGCCGGGCTGAAGGGCCAGAACTGGATTGCCGTGAACTATGCTCCTGGCCCGCTTTTCGGACAAATATATCAGGTGCAACCCGTGGTGCCGGCAGACGGTTCAGATCCGTCAGAAATAATGTTTATCCGGAGCGCCGACAACGGAGAAACCTGGAGCACTCCGCTTCGTATCAATGACGACAACGGAGCCCCCGCCTGGCAATGGATGGCGGCCATGTCAGTGGCCCCAAACGGGCGTATAGATGTAGCCTGGCTCGATACCCGTGACAATCCGGGCACCGTTTTGTCGTCACTTTACTATGCCTACTCTACCGATGGAGGAGCAACATGGTCGGCCAACCAGCGCATGTCTCAATCATTCGATCCGCATATCGGTTGGCCGGTACAGCAAAAAATGGGCGATTATTTCCACAGCATTTCCGACAATGGCGGAATGAACCTGACCTGGGCGGCTACTTTCACTGGCGGGCAGGATGTTTATTTCAGCCGAATCACCGTGGCGCAGTCTTCAACCGGGCAGCCTTTCGAAACCATCAGCGTTCAGTCTGCAGCACCCAACCCATTTTCAGACGAGGCTATAATACGGTACTATCTGAGCAGTGGCGCCCGCGTAAGGGCGCAGGTGTACGACAGGACGGG
Source organism: uncultured Bacteroidota bacterium (assembly GCA_903836265.1). Classification (GTDB taxonomy): domain Bacteria; phylum Bacteroidota; class Bacteroidia; order Chitinophagales; family Saprospiraceae; genus M3007. The sequence continues at coordinate 16,117 of CAILQK010000433.1, forward strand.
CCGTGCGGTACGTTTACTGAACGATCGGTATCAGGACAGTGGTACACAGCAATTGCGCTGGGATGGCCGTGATGACAATGGGCACCGCCTGCCTGCGGGCGTTTACTACTGCCATATCAGTGCCGATGGCCTGCGAACAACGCCAGTCAGATTTATCCTTGGACCTGCAGAGTAATACAGTCATCATATCAGTTTGACCTCCCGTTTTTCATACAGATATTCATGGTTGCTCCTGCTCCCGGTTGCAGTGGCTTTCCTGTGGTTTGGCACACGCGACCAGCAGGATCCGTTGTGGATCAGAAGCGGACTGTTGCTGGAGGAAGAAACTGCTCTTGTTGCCGACGTACCGGACTCGCTTCAATGGCTGTATTGTCAGATGCACAACGTCCGGTTTCGCGCGGGAGACACTGCCGGCCTCTGCCTGGCAAACCAGCCGGCGCCAGCCAATATCGAATGGAAAGCGTTCCGGCAGCTCACCCTGGCGGCATACAGTAATCAGCGAATAGTGATTTCCGGCGTTACCGGTACGGGAGCGACCAAACAGGCCAAAAGAGCTGCCAATCTGATCGCAGGCAGCGCAGAACGCGTGTTATTCATAGATTGTGCGCCGGGGTTCGATATGGAGTACCATAAAAAGTACACAGGATCGGAGAATGAGCAGGGGCGTTTTGTACCCGGGGAGCTCCTTGAACTCTGGAAAAAATGCCGGCAATATCCTGATCGCCGGTATGTGGCGGTAGTAGATAATTTTGACAAAATCAATCCCGAAACTTTTTTTGGCGCCACGCTCTGGGAGGCACTCAGTTCGCGCAAGACAGAGATAGAGGCAGACGGAGTCCGTTATTCAATGCCTGACAACTTCCATCTCATTTCTGTTACACATCTCGGACCGGGGTCGAAAATTGAGTTTAACGAAGAGCACTTCAAACGCCTGGGCAGCCAGTATATCCTTGAGCCCAATCCCCGGGAACTGATTGCTGTTCTTGAGTGGCAGCACAGGAACGGGTTACTTGATTCAGCGAAGGCGAGAGCCCTTGATATCAGGGAAAACAAGAGAGTATTCCTGTTTTATTTTATCCGGATCAACGAACTGCTCAGCAAGCGGTTCGGCAGCGGTTTCCAGATGGGTCAGGGTACCAACCTGCGATCATTTTATCATCCTGATGATCGCGGCAGGATGCAACAAACCGTTATCAGCCACCTGAATGCACTGAAACCCGACAAACAGCTCACAGCAAGCGATTTTGACGACATCGAGTACACCATACGCGAAAACGGACTGATGCCCCGTACGAGTTTCCTCGCGCGTCAGCTGAGGATGCTGAAAGATACCGGTTACCTGGTGGAGATAACGATGGTTGCTGCAACCGCCCTGCTCACCGCCTTCGTGGGGTATCTTGTTTACCGACGCCGGGAATCTCTTATCAGAAGATACTTTGAAAAAGTCAGACAGGTATTCCAGAAGTTTGAAGAGCAGCAAATCAGCTCAGAAATGGCAGCCCGGCGACTTGTCAACATCAAGGAAGAAGTTGACAATCTGGTGCTGAAGCGCAAACTGGGCTATACCGAAGGCATGTACTTTATGGCTTTCGTGGAAGACAAGGTAAAACGTATTGAATTTGCCAGAAACGTCAGTGAAAACTTCTCCGAACTGTTCGGAGCATTCATGGAAGATGGTGTGCTGAATGAAAACGAATACCTGAAATTGCGACAATTCCTGCAATCCATACGGCACAGAATTCCGGCCGAAACCTACGAACAGCTCAACGAAAAAGTAGAAAAAGCTTACGTGCCGAAGCAATCCAGACAAGAGAACACAGCTTAATTCAGACCACTGTACATGATGCGACTTCTGCTGATTTTTCTGCTGCCGGCTATGCTGACAGCCCGGCCCAACCCCAGACACAACCTTGTTTTTGACCAAATTCCGGGAAAGTGGAGCGAAGGGCTGCCACTGGGTAACGGTATAACCGGATGCCTGGTATGGCAAAAAGACGGTCGCCTGCGACTCGCCCTCGACCGTGCCGATCTGTGGGATTTGCGCCCCATGAAGGGACTGGACCGCCCCGAGTTCAGCTACAAATGGGTAGCAGACCAGGTAAAAAAAGGAGAATATGGTATTGTGCAGGAATACTTCGACGCACCTTACGAGAGAGAGGCGGGCCCCACCAAATTGCCCGGCGGAGCCCTGGAGTTCAATACCGGAGGGCCGTTACTGAAGAACGGAGTAACCCTCGATATTGCCACCGGGCTGGCCACCATTCGCTGGGCCGATGGCAAAACCTTCGAGACCTTCGTGCACGCGAACGCACAGGAAGGCTGGTTCAGGTGCCGCGGATTCGGGAATCCGGAAGATATCATGCGGTTGCTGGCGCCACAGTACGGAGCGGCGGAAGAGTCGGATAATGCCAACTCCGTGCAGGGAAGCGACCTGGCCCGGCTGGGTTACACTCAGGGAGTACCTGTAATGAGAAACGAAGTGTGGACATACAGACAAACGGGCCCGGGAGGATTCAGCTATGAAATTGCAGTAATGGTGAAGAAAAGTGCCGGGGGAGATTTTGAGGGCGTATGGAGCATATCAAGCCAGTTGCCCGGACAGAAAAAACCGCTGAATGCCGGGAAACTGGTAAAAAAGGCCATCGGCCGTGGCTTTGATGCCTCACAGACGGCTTCTGCAGCGTGGTGGGATGAGTACTGGTCGAAATCATCCGTTTCGCTTCCGGATACACTGATCGAGCGGGAATACTATCTGGATATGTACAAGTTCGGATGTACCGCCCGTGAAAACGGTCCGATGATCAGCCTGCAGGCCATCTGGACAGCCGACAACGGTCGTCTGCCTCCCTGGAAAGGCGATTTGCACCACGATTTGAACACACAGATGAGTTACTGGCCGGCTTACACATCCAATCATTTGCCGGAGGGACTGAGCTATCTGAACCATCTGGACAGAAACGAGAAGGCACACAGAGCATACACCCGAAAATATTTTGGCACCTCCGGGCTCAATATACCGGGCGTATCCACCTTTGATGGCACTGAAATGGGTGGCTGGATTCAATACTCGTGCTCACCGACAGTTGCGGCGTGGTGCGCCCTGCATTACTATCAGCACTGGCGATATTCCGGCAACCGCAAATGGCTGGAAGAACATGGCTGGCCATTTTTGAGAGATGTGGCTGTTCATCTGTCTGAAATAACCCGTATAAACGAGGAAGGTGTCAGGGTGTTACCCTTGTCCTCTTCACCCGAAATAAACGACAACTCCATCAGCGCATGGTTTCCGGACACATGGACCAACTATGATCTGGCACTCACCCGGTTCGTTTTTGACAAAGCATCGGAGCTTGCTTCAGAACTTGGACTGACAACAGAGGCGGCACAATGGAAACAGCAGGGAGAAGAATTACCCGGCTACTCACTGGAGCCTGACGGCGCGCTGAAATTCGCGCCCGGACTGCCATACCGGACGAGTCACAGGCATTTTTCCCATTTGATGGCGATACATCCACTGGGTTTGCTGGAATGGGAGAATGACACAGACCGACAGATCATAGGCAGCTCACTTGCGCTGCTTGATTCGGTAGGGCCATCACAATGGTGTGGATATTCGTGGGCCTGGCTTGCGAACCTGCGTGCCCGTGCGCGTGATGGCGAGGGTGCGCGCGAGGCACTGCGTATTTTTGCCTCTTCATTTGTTTCTGCCAATTCGTTCCACCTGAACGGCGACCAGTCGGGAAAAGGATACTCCTCCTTCACGTATGATCCATTCACCCTTGAAGGCAACTTCGCCTTTGCTGCAGGCGTTCAGGAGATGCTGTTACAAAGCCATAACGGGATTGTCAGGGTTTTCCCGGCCATTCCGGCTGACTGGCAGAATGAGGTTTCCTTCAAAAACCTGCGATCGGAAGGAGCTTTTTTGATTTCTGCCGAATATGGCAAAAACGTCAAAATCATGGCAGAGCAGGGCGGACAACTGGAGCTCGCATTGCCTCCCGGCGACTGGTATGCACTGGGCAGGCGGAGCAACACCGGTGTGAAGAACGGAGTCTGGAAATGCAGGCTGGACAAAGGGGAGCGCGTGATGCTGGTAACAAAAGGCTGATCAGGCACCAGCGGCCCGGAGGATCAGTTCAGCGACTTCCTCACGAGTGCGGCTGGTGGTATCAATCACCAGATCAAAATTGTCCATACTGGCGCAATCGGCCCCGTATTTGCTCAGAAAGCGGGCATTTTCACTCGCTTTTCTGGCGAGGATCTTTTCAATTGCCTCCTCTTCACTGGTATATTGCTCCCTGCTCCGGTTTGGGTCGTTCATGATACGCTGAGCGGCCACGTGCACATCTGTCTGAAGATATACCTTGAAGGAGCGCGGTATGAAAAACCACGCCATACGGCTGTCCACCACATATCCCTTCGGGTCATTGGCCAGCGAGATGAAAACACTGTCAATTCGCTCGTCAATACTGGGGTCGGTATCGGCCAGGCGATTCAGCTCGAGCGTATCCACGCCCATGTCTTCCGCAATTTTTCGCTGGATACGCCCCGTTGACAGATATTCAAACCCTGTTTTTTCGCAGAGAATAGAGGAAACGGCGCTTTTCCCGCTGCCGAGATCGCCTGTAAGGGTGATTTTTGCGTCTGAAGCCAAAGACATAGTGCTGATTTTAGGGGCGCAAAGATACTGAAGCTGCGTATTCGGGGGATAGCAAAAAATAATTACATTTGCGAAGTTCGGGGATGAATCAGACACAGATGCAGTAACTGATTTGAACCTGACCTCACCATATTTGTTCAATACAGGAGTTCTTTTCATAACTTTTACCAACCAGTCACTTACCAGCTCTGACCATGTTTATCTCAGCAGACCACCACCACAATCTGCCCCTGATTCGCCAAAGTGCGCGCGACTTTGCAGAATCGCAAATAAGGCCCCATGTCATGGAATGGGATGAAGCCCAGTACTTTCCCATGGATCTTTTCCACCGTATGGGCGAGCAGGGGTTCCTTGGAGTATTGGTACCTGAACAGTATGGGGGCGCCGGACTCGGATATCAGGAATACATCACTATTATCGAGGAGATAGCCCGGGTATGCGGCTCTGTCGGGCTGAGCGTAGCGGCGCATAATTCGCTGTGCACCAACCATATACTGATGTTCGGTGATGAAGTACAGAAACAGAAATACCTGCCGTTGCTCGCTTCGGGTCAATGGATTGGCGCCTGGGGGCTCACCGAACCCAACACCGGTTCAGATGCCATGCGTATGCAGTGTACAGCCACCCGTGACGGAGATTACTGGGTTCTCAACGGTACCAAATCCTGGATTACACACGGTAAAAGCGGACATGTGGCAGTAGTCATTGCGCGAACGGGGGAGTTGCTCGACAGCCGTGGCATGACAGCCTTTGTGGTAGAACGCGGTACTCCCGGCTTCCATGCAGGCAAAAAAGAAAACAAATTGGGTATGCGGGCCAGTGAAACGGCAGAAATGATTTTTGAAAACTGCCGGGTTCATGAATCGCAGGTACTGGGCGATGTCGGGGAAGGATTCATTCAGGCGATGAAAATACTGGATGGTGGCCGTATTTCCATCGCATCACTGGCGCTCGGCATTGCAAAAGGAGCTTATGAAGCATCGGTGAAATACGCAAAAGAGCGCCACCAGTTCGGGCAGCCGATTGCCAGCTTCCAGGGTATTTCATTCAAACTGGCCGACATGGCTACCAAAATTGAAGCAGCGGAACTGCTTGCGCGCCAGGCAGGCCATCTGAAGGATTCGGGACTGAAGTGCACCCGGCAGGCAGCCATGGCCAAATATTACGCTTCGGAGATATCTGTGGAAGTGAGCACTGATGCCGTCCAGATTTTTGGCGGATATGGGTACACAAAAGATTTTCCTGTGGAGAAATACTATCGTGACTCCAAGCTGTGTACTATTGGGGAGGGCACTTCCGAGATACAGAAGCTGGTGATTGCGCGGGAAGCGCTGAAGTCTCTTTGATTCCTGCCATACCGGTGGTCAGTTACCCGGCCTCATATTACCTCCAAAGCAAAAGGCTCTGAAATTTCCGCCGGAAAAATCAGAGCCTTTTTTATGATAACGAGAGATCAGGAATTACCTGATGACTGTCATATTTCTCGTTTTGACACCGAACGGCGTTTTGAGTGTATAGCGGAAGAGGCCGTTGTACCTGCTCATGTCAAAGATTTCTGTATTTTCTCCTGCGGGATACTCGCGCTGCAGGGAGAATATCACCCTTCCATTCACATCAGTGATTTGCCAGTCGGCAGTACATGCTTCAGGCAGTGTAAAGGTCACCGTTGTACGGTCGGTTGCAGGGTTTGGAGTATTCTGATGCAACGAGAAGCCTGAAACTGTAGCTACTTCCTGCTGACGATCTTCGAGGGATGGGGTGAATGACGAACTGGAACTGGTTACATACACCCAGGCAGCACCTTTGTTGGATGCATCGGTAGGGCCACCGAGTATTGCAGTATTTCCGACTGAGCAGAGGGCGATGGAAGTGCCCTGCTTGGCAGGTCCGGAAGCGCCTGTACCGGTCAGTTTGGCACCCTGCTGCCCCCAGGAAGAACCTGTACGCTTGTACACCCACATGGCGCCCGCGTTGGTTGCATCACCGAATCCGCCCCACACGGCAGTATTTCCGTCGGCGCTGATGGCCACTGATCCACCCTGGCGGGAAGCGCCGGATGCGCCTGTACCAACCAGTTTGCCACCCTGCTGAGACCAGGTGGTACCGCTGCGCGTGAACACCCAGGCTGCACCTGTGAGCGTGGAAGCATCGTTGGGGCCTCCTGAAATGAGCGTGTTTCCGTTGGCATTCAGGGCCACTGCATATCCCTGGAAAGGGGTGGAGCTGCCACCGGTACCAAACAGTTTGCCGCCCTGCTGTGACCATACCGTACCGGAACGGCTGTATATCCAGGCTGCGCCCTGCCTTGAGTTGTCATTGTAGCCACCTACTGCCAGATAGTTGGCATCAGAGCTGAGTGATACAGAGCATCCCTGGCGGGCAGCACCCGTTGCGCCGGTACCGACCAGTTTGCCACCCTGCTGGCTCCATACACCTCCCACACGGGTGAATACCCATGCTGCTCCTGCGTAGGAATCGTCGCCGATACCACCGATTGCAAGCGTGTTGCCATCGGCGCTCAGGCTGAGGGCAGATCCCTGCTGTGCGAAACCTGTATTGCCGGTTCCGACCAGCTTGGCGCCCTGCTGTGACCAGGAAATACCGCTGCGGGTGAACACCCATACAGCGCCATTGGCGAGATTGTCGAGGTTACCACCGATAGCAGCCGTATTTCCGTCAGCGCTGACAGCCACAGAGAAGCCCTGTTTGGCTGATCCGACTGCACCGGTTCCCACCAGTTTGCCGCCCTGTTGCGTCCAGGTTGTACCTGAGCGGACAAAAACCCATGCGCCGCCCTGATTTGAGTTGTCACTGGGAGCACCGATAATTGCCGTGTTACCATCGGCACTGACTGCTACCGACTGACCCTGCAGGGAGATGGCAGTAGCGCCGGTACCTACACGTTTGGTGCCCTGCTGTACCTGCGGAACAGGCGTGGTGGTTACAGTGAAGTTTCCGGAAGAAGTAGCTACACCGGTGCTCGTGGTTACGGCTATCTGACCGGTTGGAGTACCCGGCATCAGGAATATTGTGACTGAGTTGGTTGAGTTGGAGAGGATGAGCTGTTCGGTACCACCAACAGTTACGGAGGAAGCACCGGTCAGGTTGTTTCCGGTAATTGTAATCAGGCTGCCCGGGGCGCCGCTTGAAGGGCTGAAGGACGTCAATGCAGGCACACCGGTAGAGATATTGGCTGTGCCGCACTGAGTCGTGACACTGCCATTCAGGATAGCTCCGCCAAAAGGCATGGTTACGCTGATTTGGGTTGCACTGACTACCGTGAACGTCGGGCAGTTGACGCCATTCAGTTTGACCTGGGTAGCGCCTGTGAAGTTGGTTCCGGTAACAGTAATAACTGCACCAATAGTGCCGGACAGCGGTGCGATACTGCCGATTGTTGGCGCGTTAATCACCGTAATGGAGGTACTGGCATTGCCAGCGCAGGCGAACGCGTTGGTGACAGTAACAGAGTAGGTGGAGCTGGTTGAAGGCGGAACAACGATTGCCTGCGAAGTTTCGCCTGTGCTCCAGAGATACGAAGCACCCGAGGTGGCCGTGAGCGTGGCGGAAGCGCCATTACAGATGGTACCATCGTTTGATGTTCCCGAGGTTTCAGTCACCGTGATTGTAGTGGAAGCGGTTGGTGCTCCGGTACAGTTACCCGGCGCAGGCTGGAAACCCGTAGTGGAACCATCACTGTCGGTACCACTGGCAAGCCAGTTGGTGTAATCAACAGGACCGGCAGTTCCGTAAGGAGGACAAACATCGGGGTACGACGCTACTGCCGCATCTACTCCTGCGCAGGTTGCGGTACCGTGCCAGTTGCACTCGGCGTCAATAGAAGCGCCGTTTGTCGCACCATTCAATATGGTGTAAGTAGCACCGGTAATGGAGTTGTCGTGAACATCCAGCGTTGCGGAGGAGTTGGCTGTATTGCCGGAAGGATAAACAACGGCACCAATGCCTTGCGTACAGTTGGCCACGGCATTGTTGTTGATGGTGGTTGAACCCCAGTCAACTGCATTGTGAATCACGATACCGCCGGCGAACTGGGTAACAGCATTATTGGAAATATCGAGACCGGTGAGTGAAGCCGGCTGGGCGTTGTAATCGGGAGATTCGTTGCGGGCCTGCACATTGATACCGTAGCCATTGATCGAAATTGCACGAGTTTCAGCAATGATATTGCTTGTGATGACGATATTGCTGTACGAACCGTACTTCAGGTTGATACTGATACCGCGCGGATTGGAAGCGTTGCCGTTATCAGACATCATATTGGAAGATATCGTGGCACTGGAGAGCTTTTCTGCGTAAATAGCTCCGTTACCGCTGCCTCCTGACACGCCGTTGCCCTGAAATGTACAGGTGGAAATCGTTACGTTGGTCCATGTGCCGGGAGATGATGAACTTTGACCGATATAAATACCGGAACCAATCTGGTTCTGGAAAACAGTACCGGTGATAGAAATACCATTGATACCGGATGCCGTAGAGCCGTAGATACCGGTACCATTACCATCGAATTCACAACTGGTAATCTCCCAGTCGTTCATACTGCCGGACACATTATTAATATGGATACCGTAGGTGGTACAGCCATCGAATTTGACATTCTCGATCGTGAAATAATTCAGCAACTGATCCACGCGGATACCCTTGTCGGAGCCGCTGACAGTCAGATTGCGGAGTTTGGCGCGATCAGAAGCTCCCGATCCGGAGCCGGAAGCTGTATAGGTGAATGCAGTACCTCCGGAAGCCTGAACGATAGTGGAACCCATACCGGCTCCATTGATGTCCAGTTTTTTGTTTACCGTAATTGGCCCGTTGTAAGTGCCGGCGGCAACCTCAATGGCATCACCTGAGGATGCAGCTGCAACAGCGGCCTGAATGGTTGCGAACGGTGAACCCGAAGTGCCCGGGTTGGCGTCATTACCGCTGACGCTGACATACCAGGTGGTTCCGGTAAGTGGCGCAACCAGCGGGTTGTTCGCCGAAACAAAACTCCAGGAAAAGAGAACCATCAGGAGCGCCGAGGACACGCTGCCGAAGCGATGGGAAAAGGAAGAATACTGCATAGTAAAATTTTTCATACTGACTGATTGCCTTTTATGAAATGGATGCCTGAATAACGAAATAACACACCAGATTCAATAATGCAGGGAAAGCCCACCCGTAAAAAGGCGAGCCGAACAACAGAATTGCCAGTGTATGGCGTATATTCATGCGAACATTTTCTTTTCATGACGAGGTAAGGAAACACCTGAACTTTCTCCAAATGGGTTCCATGCTATCCGAACATTATTAAAAAAGGAGTGAATGAAACTTCACCTGATTAAATGAAACTCGGGAACGCACAATGAAAATGGATTAAAAAACTGACAATCAAAGACATAGACATATTACTGATTAATATATCACGAAATGACTGTCTGTAATCGCACTGTGCAGGCCCAAAGGTACCAAAAAGTTCTGAAATTGTGTTGTACACGCGCTTTTTTTATCAAAAAAATTAGTCAGCTGACCATGACTTCCTAATGCAACAGACTGCGGGTACAGGAGGTATTCATCGTGAACAGGTCAATAATTTCAATTGTTTGACAGATCACGCCTTGGCAAAAATACATTCAGCAAATATCGTTCCATTTTAATCAGCAATTAAAAAGAG
>CAILQK010000434.1 GCA_903836265.1 uncultured Bacteroidota bacterium
ACCGTATTCTCGATGAAACGATTGGGCACATTGGGCACAATGACAATCTTGTCGCCATCGCAGGTAACCACCGCGTCAATCAACTGGTCGGTTTCAGCGTTGTACAGGCCTATATTATTGTTATTGAAAAAGTCGGCCTGAATAATCTGATTGCAACGGATAGGCTCGGTGAATGTGATACTGATTTCATCGCCGTCCGACAGCACTCCGTCGGCAGGCTCGGGGGTACCGAGAATTTCAGGGGCGGTACGTTCGATTCGACCGGTAATAACTGTCGATATACCGGCATTTTGCCCGCCGAAGCACTGCGTTATTGCGCGAATTTCATATTCGCCATCCTGGAAATTTTCTGTATCCCACTGCACAATCTTGAACACATCATTGTCCAGTTCTGCCCGTGGTACATCAACGATATTAATCCAGGCTCCATCACCCTGTTTGCGACGGTATTGTACCCGGATCAGTTCCAGATCAGTGTCGTTCCGGTTGAATTCGTTCAGCGTGATAAATACAATATTGCCATCGGACGGCGTCATTACCCAGTTTTGCAGCGGGAAACCCACGTCAATCGGGCTGCAGGGCTCCAGGAAGTGTACATCCAGATCAATCTGCTTGAAGAATGGCTCCGGAGGCCAGTCGCCGTTACCCAGCGCATCATAACGGGCTCCTTCGCAATCGGAAATAGCATAGAAACTGAGATTCTCATAATCGTAGGCAACAGGGCCGCGTTCGATCGTTACAGTTATCTCTTGCGACTGGCCGGGGCCGATCAGGAAGTTACCGCTCGATTTATTCTCGCCCTGAACTTTGACTATAGCACCATCGGGATTGGCAACGTTATACAGCGCCAGCGTGTAATAGCGCCACTCATCCGTCTGACTGACGTTACCCAGATTGAATTTGAAGATAGCCTTGTCGTTATCAGTTACATTGGTGGCAACTGTTTTGTCAACCGTCAGCGTCAGACCATCGCGTGGCACTGTTTTCTCTTCATACGGGCAGGAAGAATTTCCTGAAACCGTTCTGAATACAGGTGTTCCATAGGCCCTGTCCTGCAACACATCAACCGTGAAAACGTCCTTGATATCATCGTCGGCGAGCGTATAAGCTATTGTTTGAGAGTTGGATTGTGTATTACTGAAATCGGAGGAAACACCCATGCTTATTTCCATGCCCACTTTGTAAACTCCACCCGTACCGTTGATCAGAGCACCCAGTTCAAAAGCTGCAGTACCAGTAACATCCACTCCGAAGCCAAAAGCCATACTCTTGGTATTCTCTATCGTCGAGGAATTTTCGTAGGTAACGCCGGCATCGAACGTAAGGTTTTTCTCGAAAACAGCTGCATCTTTCAAATCCTTGTTTCGCTGAAGCATGGCACGCCACTGATTGGCAGATACCGTATCTCCGACAAATTCCAGGTTCGGAATAACCACTTTTCTGATCTGATATCCGGAATAGAGGAAGGTTGACGCAAATTTGTCGGGGAAAACAACCAGATCAGGACGAACATAAAATCCGCAGGTGGCTGAATCATATCTCAGATCATCAGTAATACCAAAAAGCAGGTTCATTGCCCCCCCCACAAACACATCGGCATCATCTCCCTGCAGCACGGCATCACCGGATGTGGAGATAGTCTCGTTGGCTGACAGACACACTTCAGCAGACGTGTTGAAATTACCTTTCATGGCAATACTCATACCCAGTTCAGCATCGTTTTTGAGCTCGGTTTTGGTTTCAACCTCGGCTCCGACACCAGCAGACACAACAGTTTCTGTACCCAGACTCATTTTCATGCCCGTACTCAATTTGGTAGCCAGCGAAGTTCCAACACTCCAGCCATTACACACCGTGGTGCCCTTCTCAATAGTAGCATTCGATCCGTCACCCGGAGGATCCCTCAGAATCATCAGCGGGATGGACGGCGATGTAGAGGTGAAATTCACCTGCCGCGGTCTTTGTCCGAGAATGACAGCCGTGGTGGATGCAGAATTTTCGAGTGTATTGGCAACTGCTGTTACAGTCAGCGTTTTGGTATAAGGCGAGGCTACATTCGGAAAACTGGCTTTGAAATTATGTCGCAGTTTTCCGGCGGTCATCAGTGTGTCGAAGGGCTGCATATCGGCAAGGGCGTTGTCTATCGTCAGTTGCGCCGTGTCCAGATAGCATCTGCCTCCATCGTAGTCCTGATAAACCTTGATTTCAGTGCGATACGCTGTACCCTGCTGCAGCATTTGCTGCCCGCAGTCGTTCGTGTCCAGTGTTGAAAGTTCTATTTCCGGGTGAGAGTAATAGATAAAATCGGTTGTATCACTCACATCGGTCAGATCAACCTGTCTGCCACCCTGTAACTGGAAATAGTTGTAAATGACGTTGTTGGAATGCTCCGTAACGGCAATGGAAACCGGCAGGGGTGGCAGATTGCTGAATTTGAATTTGCCATTTGCCTCTGTAAGCTGCAATTCCTTGTAGAAACAACCGTTGAGGGATTCTACTTTCACCTTTACAATAGCTCCTTCCGGAATGACGCTCTTTCTGCAATTGATGTTACCGGCCATCTGGCCTTCAATATGACGCTTCACCTGGTTGCGGAACAAAACACCTGCTACAGGAGAGGCTATATTGTCAACTTCCCAAAAAGCCGGATAGTAATTATGCGTTTTGAAAACAGGAGTCAGTGTAGCCGTAGCACCCGGTTCAAATTCAACCGAGAAGTAACCCTCGCTGTTTGTGAAAATAGGCGGTGCGTTGCGTTTGCCGTTTACAAGAATTTCGACTCCCTCCTGAAAGCAATCGGTGTTTTCATATCTGACATATCCCGATACCGGCACCGTACTCTGATCGGTGAAATCAACCTGATCCACACTGGTATTCGTAGGGTTGATAGTCACCAGTCGGCTGGATGGTGTGAACAGGTGGGGCTCTTCCTTTGCAATGGCGACCACCGTGCTGAATGTAGCACCATATATGGCGCCATTACCGGACAGCATGGTGCCATAATCCTTGACTTTGGCGCCCGAACCTTCATTCAGCGGGAAATAATAATCCAGATCTCTCCGGGAGATATCCGTACCAACAGCCGCAGCCAGTTGCAGATCGGGCAGTGTCATCAGGCTGCTGTAAAAGACCACATCGTCTATCAGGCCTGAAAAGAAATTCATCATGGAACCGCCGCTGCGACCCGCACCGAGTGTCCAGGGGGTTCCGCCGGAGAAATCGGATGAAACGCCGCTGAAGGTGTGTGACCCAAACAGGTCTCCGTCTTTGTAACAGGTTACGGCAACATCGCTGCCGGTTTGTTCCATGACAAAAGACATACGGTGGTAACCCATACCCAGCGCGCCGAAGTCGTGGGTACTGCCATCGAGCTCCATAATCAGCTGGCCGAGGTTCAGGTGCAGCCCGAAATAGGTACTGCTGCCGTTCTGTTTCGTCAGGATACACTGGTTGCCTGAAAAATCGAACGCCTTTACCGTAACTTCAATCGTGGAGCTGTCTGTCAGGTCGAAGCTTGTCAGTTCAACATATTGTTCGTTGACCGAGTTGAACTCGAGTGCCTGGTTGAAATAGAAGTTCTTGGATGGCTTCGCTACAAAGGTAGTGCCTGCGCCATAATTCACTGCGGGGATGGCATAAAAACCGGTTTCATCACTGAGACCAGCATTCACCACGTTCGGCTTGTCGCTCGTCCAGTTCACACCACATAAAAAGATCTTTTGTTTGGATGCCGTGAGATCGAATGATTTTGATCCAACGCCCTCATCGAATTTCCAGTAATTCACCAGTCCGTCTGAGTTGGGTGCTACCGTCCGGTTCATAAACATTTGTATCTCTGTTTGGGCCAACTGCCGGTCAAAGAAGCGCAGTTCGTCCAGTTTCCCCTGATAGAAGGCTGTTCCGTCGGCTTTTTGGCCCAGATACAGCGGTATGCTGTCGGCTTCAATATCAGCTACGGAGGTGCCTACCAGTTCACCATCAGCATAGAGCAACACGGAAGCGCCGTTGTAGGTGGCGGCGATATAGTGCCATTCATCGGCGGTATTGGTCGGAAAACTGTAGTCCAGGTTCTTTACGTTTCCTGTTCCGGCGCCTACACCGAAACGAACCCCCTTGCCGGAAGCCGCCGGCAGGGTATGCAACCACCAGTTCTTGGAAATAGTGCTGCCGAGGTCGAAGATGGCTGTTTCATCATTGTTGTCTTCGAGTTTTACCCAGCATGATACGGTAAATTCATTCCGTGGGTAGGCAAGCGAGTAATTGGCGAAAGCAGAACCCTCGCCGGTAAATTCAGCTGCCGCTCCGATGGTCGGCGACAGCGTAACGACAGCGCCCGGCACAGGATTGCCATTGGTTGATTTGACCTGTCCGGTTACCACACCGTTCGGATTGAGAAAACCAAGGGCGGCGCCCGGGCGACCCTCACCCGCAGCATTGACAGCCCGTACTTCGTAGGTGTAGAACTTGCCCGCGATTACGTTGAAGTCAATGAAGGAATAGGTGTCTCCATCCATGGTTGCCAGCAGCGCACCATTCCGGTAGAGCCTGAAAATAGTGGCCGTAGGCGAAAGCGCATCAGGCAACCAGTTGATCTGTATGCGATCCTCGAGGTCTCCCTCGCTGGCAATGACCACAGGGGGCGCCGGGGGCAGCAGGAAGCGCGCCCAAAAACCCGACTGGGCAAAATTGGCCTCTGATACGCTGCTGCCAACGTAAGGCTGACCTATAGTAAATGTAGTGTTGTTTTTCAGGGAAATAGCGTTGGAAACGCTACCGTAGTTGAACAGCACCTCCCCTTTGTAGGTAGGCTTTACGGTATAGCTGCACTCTCCCGAAACCTGCCCCGAAACGGGTATGAACAGTCCGCTGCAAAACAGCAGTACCAGGCAAATTATTATTCTTTCAAACATGATGAAACAGTGTTTGTTGTTGAAAAATGGTGTTTCAGTTGATGCAGATATAAATCCACAGGTTTATATTCTTGCTCCTGGTTTCACTGCCCCCCCCCGAAGAGTTGACAGTGTGGGTGTGGTCTCCGTTGGGAAGCACCCTGTGGTTAAAATTCGGCCATGGGTCAAACGTGAGTTGTGTGGCGTCATTACCTCCTGAATAATTAACCTCAGTTTGTGCTACTGCAGCGGATACATTACCATTTCCAAAATAATAGTCGATGAAAGGATGGGTGTGTTGGCCACTATTGCCAATCGTGTGAGTGTGAGATTTGAAATCATCTGCCTGCAGGGTAGCGACGGGTGAGTCGGGCGTACGGCCCGGGTCGTTATCCTGACCGTTACTGAATTCCTGACCCTGTATGAACAAGCCGCTGCCATCGGGCAGGGTTGTACGACCGGTCAGCATACGCAACGCACTCGAAGCCGGAAGCGTTGCTCCATTCAGGGGTACCCAGCAGTCGCCGTTTACCTGTGCAAAGTCCGTCGGATTCAAAATGGAATATTTAATATCCCCGGGTGCACCCGTGCAGGCCGCTGTTTGAGCGGTATTGGAAGCGAACGCGTAGGGGGCATAGTTGAGCTTTGTTCGGGGCGTCAGTTCAAAACCATTAAAAATAACACCCATGTAAACAGTTGACTGGAAAATGACCTGATCGAAGGGCGTATAGCTTCCCAGATTGTAGCTGTAGATACCGCCGGCAGTCTCCACTTCGGCGGTTTCCTCCCAAACCAGTGAGCCTCCTGTTTCGCCGGAGAACAACTGAAATGTGACCTGGTATTTTCCGTCGTCTATGGATTTTCCGGTCGCATCTTTCAGCGTACCCTGAATATTGATGGTCGGATTCCCTGTTTGTGCGGAGAGCGATACCGCAATAAAGCAGCAGAGGGCATATACCCACAATAAAAAATGTTTTTTCATTGTTTATTTCTGAAAAATGATGAAGAAAGCTGGACAGGCCGGATCAACCGGCAATACCTCCTGTGGCGATTGCGCACAGGCATTACCTGCGATCAGTTGATGCAGATATATATCCAGAAATTCAGATTTTTGACCCTTGTTTCGACACCGCCGACACTGGAAACACTGTGGGTGTGACTGCCCGCGGGTTGCACGTTGTTGGTCCGGACTTCAAGTTGATCATGGTTCTGAGCATGTCCGACATCCAAAACAGGAATCCAGTCAGGTACATTACCCCAATAACCTCTATATTCGACAGCCGAGTGCGAGTGCTCTCCCGCGTTGCTTAATGTATGGCTGTGCCCCCTGATGGCATCATTCTGCACTTCTGCGATATCGGAGTCAGGTGTTCGATCAGGGTCATTGTCCTGACCGCCGCTGTACTCCTGTCCGCGTACAAACAGGCCTCCGGCATCCGGCAGTGTGGTCATACCTGTCAACTGCCGGAGTGCGCAGTCTGCAGAAAGTTCTGCTCCATCCATGGGCACCCAGCAGGCGCCATTCTCTTCGGCAAATTGTGCGGGATTGAGTATGGAGTGCTTCACATCTCCTACCGAACCGGAACAGATTACTGTTTTGGCGGTCTTCACCGCAAAGGCATACGGCGAATATGTAAGCTCGGTGCGGGGCGTGATTTCATCCGAGTCGTCCAGTTGCAGGCCCAGATACAGTTTGTTGATGAAGAAAGAAGCGTCCAGTGGAACAACACTGCCGAGGTAATGACTGTAAATGGCCTTTGCCACAGTTACTTCAGACGATTCCTGCCAGATAGAAGTACCACCGGTAGGGGTAGTGTACAGGCGAAATGTAACCATATACTCACCGTCAGATACTGATTGACCGGCAGCATCCGTTAGTGTGCCCTGCATACTGATCCTCGGGGTTTGTCCGTGAACGGGCAAAACACCTGCGCAACAAAGCGCAACAACCCACAATAGTTGAGAAAAAATGTATTGTTTTTTCATTTTCAAGAAACAAGGAAAAAGATGACAAAAGCTAGTTGATGCGGATGTAAACCCAAAAATTCAGATTTTTCTGTCGGACGTTGGCAGAACCCGCCGCGCCCATTGTGTGTGTATGCTCGCCAGCCGCCAGGATACGGTCATTGAACTGTATGGCTGTTTGGTTGTCACCTATTCCGGGACCCCACTCAAGTAATACTGCACCATTGACAGGACCACAACAGCCGTAATGTCGGATAAAGTCATGCCTGTGCTCTCCGGAATTTTGGAGTGTGTGTGTGTGGTTCCCGTTGGCATCGTTCTGCAGCGTGGCAACAGGTGAGGTATAATCGCGGTCGGGATCATTATTCTGGCCGTTATTGAACTCCTGGGAGCGTATGGCCAGGCCACCGCCATCAGGCAGGTTCGCAACATTCAGAATCTGGCCCAGACGGCTCGCAGCATCGAGTTGGCCACCATCCATGGGTACCCAGCAATCGCCATTCACTTCTGCAAACTTGACCGGATCAAGCATGGAATACTTGACGTCGCCTACCGCACCTGTACAATCTACCTTGAGAGCACGTGCTACCGAAAACGTATAGGGTGAATAGGTAAGTTCGGCACGGGGTGTCAATTCAAAATTATTGATTCGGACGCCCAGGTACAGGGTAGTCGAAAAATCGGCAGAATTCAGCGGAGTCACCGATCCCAGATTGTGGCTGTATATTCCTCCCGAAATATCTACATCTGCCGTTTCCTGCCAGATGGATGCACCGCCCGTTTTCACCGTATACAGCTTGAAGGTAACGGAGTACTCGCCATCATCGAGCGTCTTGCCCGTAATATCCCGCAGGATACCCTGGATGTTGATGCTGGGGTTGCCCGACTGCCCATACAGCGGAAAACCGGCAAAGCAGACGAAAATGAACGCCCATAGATAATGAAGTAAAAAAATGTCTTTTTTCATGTTTGCATGACGTGAATCTGATGAAAAATTTGATGTGACAGATTGAATTGCCAGACAGCTTTCAACCACGTTGCAAAGGTGAGCCCTCTGAGGGAAGTATCTATTTTTTCAATATGTACATTAATACGTACATTTTATCTGTACAAAAATATGTACACCCTCATGAAAACATGTACAAATATTTGAATGTATATTTGCGGCGCAATTTTCTTTATAATCAAAAACACGCAAAAAATGCTTCATTTTAATAATTACCCGGTTTTTGTCTATATTTTTGTCATACTGTTTGCTTCCTGTTCAACCGATCATCCGGCCGCCCCTGTTGATGATGCTGGTCAGGAAGTCGGTCCGTTTTTGGGAAGCCAGCTCGACGATGTAATAGCAGAGGGCTTTCACTACAAGGCCCCGGGCTTCTGTTTTCGCCGGATTCAGAGGACAGTGCCCCGGAAATGGTGGCGCTATGCAGTAGAGAATATCTACTACAAACTTCCGGAATCAGAAGATATTGGTTTCACAGAAAAATGGCTGGACACCGCACAGGTTATACTGCCGGATGGAAATGTACGCTCATTCCTGCAGATGATACGAGGGAACAGGTACGTTGATATGGGCAATTATGAACTCGCCATCGCCTGCTTTCGGGAAAGCTATGATCTGGCTATAGCCTGTAACCAGCCATACAGGGCCAACGATACCAAACGCTATCTGGCCCGCTGCCTGATGTTCAAAGGTGACTATCCGGAAGCTGCTGCCCTCCTCATGGAGGTAAACGATTTTTTTGCAGACAAATCAGACATTCATCAGGTGCGCAAGTACGAAACAATCCTGGGACTGGTGCGGGTCTATCAGGTGAGCGGCGACAATAAAATGGCACTGTTCTGGAGCCGGCGGGCACTTGATTATGCCATAAAAAACAGTGGTCAGGAAGTAGAGGCCGCCGAGTATCTGACACAAACATACCTGAACCTGAATATGCCCGATTCTGCCTGGCTGGTAATACAAAGCGCTGAGGCAAAACGTCATCAGCTCAACATCTACGCCGACTCGGCCCGGGGGCACTACCTGATGGGAAAAACCCTGACAGAACGCAGGGAATACAGTGCCGCCCTGCCCCTGCTGCAACTGGCTATATCCAGCAATCTGGAAACGAAAAACCGGCTGAAAATCGGAGAAATTGAAACAGCCCTGGCCGATTGCTACCGGGGTATGGGCCAGACCGACAGGGCACTACAATACTACCTGAGTGCCCTGAATACGACGCCGGATACTTCCAGAATGTCGTCGCTTCACTATAGTATATCGGACATTTACGAAAAAAAGGGTTCACTGGCCAATGCCCTGCACCACGTCCGGATGGGCGCCAAATATTTCCGCATCTTCTTTAATGCCGAAAAAGACCGCACCATTGGCAGGATGGAAGTACAGGCAGCGCTCGAACGACGGGAAAGCCAGGTGAAATTCCTCACCGAACAGCAAAAGGCCCAGCAAATCAAAGTTGCCCTGATGCTGTTGGCACTTCTGTCGGGTATCACCACACTGCTGCTGCTGCTCGACCGGCAGCGCCGCCGCCGTATCATTCTGGAAACGGAAAAAGAACTGCTGGAAGCCCGACAGCTGATCCAGCAACAGGAACTCCGGATTGCCAACACATCGCTGTCCAGAAAAACGGCCGAAGTAGTGTCTCTGCAAAACATGCTGGATCTCAAAAACCAGCTGATCTCCAGTCTTGAGCAAAAAATAAATACGGCAGAAACAGACCACCTGATAACCTCGCATCTGCGCCTGCTCACTGACCGGGACTGGCTGGAATTCCGGGACAAGTTTGAGCAACAGTTTCCCGGCTTCATTACCCGGCTGAAAGCAACTTTCCCGGGAATAACCAATATAGAAGTACGACTGTTCATTTTCATTAAATTGGGACTCGAAAACACAGAAATAGCCAATATTTCCGGTATTTCCCCCGAAAGCGTTTACCGAAACCGATCACGCCTCCGCCAGAAACTCAACATTGACCAGGCCATCAACCTGGAGTCGTTTATCAGGGATTTCTGAGAGCGTCGGATATCAGGTGTTTGATATTTGTACCTTTTTTCTCTTACCTTTGTTCTTATGAAGCGATTTTTCAACACAACAGGCCTGTGTAATCCGGAACAACACTATATGGTGGATCCGTTCCGCGATCTGTATCCTGACGTGAGTCGCCTCATAGCGAACAGCCAGTATTTTGTCCTGCACGCGCCCAGGCAGACAGGCAAAACCACCTTTCTGCACCAGCTGGCCCACCGCCTCAACCGGGAAGGGCAGTACGTGTCGGTAGTCTGCTCGCTCGAATCGGCAGGGTATCAGAGTATTTCTGTGGAAGATGCAAACGAGACGTTTATTCGCTCTCTCTACCTCACAGCCGATATTTTTCTGCCCGCAGAACTCATGCCACCCGACCCTTACTCATACCCCCCCGGCGCGCACCTGCTCAGGCAATACCTCTCCGACTGGTGCCGGTCGCTCGAAAAACCGCTGGTACTCCTGCTCGATGAGGTGGATTCTCTCTACGACGACGTGCTCATCTCCACTCTCCGGCAACTGCGCGACGGGTTCCAGACACGTCCCAGGCTTTTCCCGCAATCAGTGGCACTCGTGGGCCTGCGCGACATACGCGACTACCGACTGCGCGCACGCGCAGACAACCCGTCCATCGGGGCAGGATCTCCATTTAATGTGAAGGCAAAGTCCTTTTTACTACAGGCGTTCTCCCCTGAAGAAGTACGAAGCCTGCTCGGGCAACACACGCACGATACCGGACAGGTTTTCTCACAGGAGGTCTTTGACAAACTGTACGAATTCTCAGGCGGACAACCATGGCTCACCAACGCGCTCGCCA
>CAILQK010000435.1 GCA_903836265.1 uncultured Bacteroidota bacterium
CGCTGCCCGATTATCTCCATGCCGGAGATTCTTGTTGGGTACAATGGCGAACTGACCGCAGCCTTCAGCGAATCACTTGTACCGGAGAGCGAAAACGGAAGATCAGTAACTGTATTGCTGAACGGACAATCCCGAGCTGTACTGCATCGTTGTCGCGCAGAGGAATTTGGGTCGAAGTTGTTCCTGCTCACGGGCACCGACAGTTTTGTTAGGGGCTTCACCAATGCCAGCGCAGGTCGCGAGTTCAAGGGTATACGCGCTGAATTCGAAGTTTTTGAAAAAGCTCAAACAACCTTTGTAGCACCCGAACTGAGAGAAAATTACCCGCCCGTAACAGTTACAGGTGAAAGACTGATTGAACAAAGCGACCTCAGGGGTGTACTCCATGTTCACACAACATACAGCGACGGACTGCATACCCTCAGGCAGATGTGCGAGCGCGCACGCGAACTTGGTTACCAGTACATAGGTATCACTGATCACAGCCAGTCCGCTTTTTATGCCAACGGACTGAAAGTTGACAGACTGAAACAACAATGGGAAGAAATTGACCGGCTCAATGAAGAAATGAGGGATTTCAGGATTCTTAAGGGTATCGAAAGTGATATACTTAATGATGGTTCGCTGGACTATCCCGATTCAGTGCTGGACAATTTCGACTTTATTATTGCCTCGATACATTCAAACCTGAAGATGAGTATTGAAAAGGCAACCGAAAGGATTGTCAGGGCTGCAGAACATCCGCGGACGACCATGCTGGGACACCCAACCGGAAGACTGCTCCTGAGCCGAGAGGGTTACCCGCTCGACTGGAATGCCGTTTTTGAAGCCTGCGCCAGAAACGGAGTTGCTGTTGAACTGAATGCGCACCCCTATCGTCTCGATCTGGATTATACCCTGATACCAAAAGCCGTGGAGCATGGAATAAAAATCAGCATCAACCCGGATGCTCACAGCCTTTCCGGCATGGAAGTTGTTAAGTATGGTTTGGCAGTGGCCAGAAAAGGCGGTCTTTCTCCTGAACACTGTTTCAACGCACAAATTTTAAATATAAAGAAATGATCAAAAACATAATTCTCGATTTCGGACACGGTGGTATAGACAAAAACGGCAAATATACAACCGCACCCGCCAAGATGCACACATTTTCCAATGGTGACGTTGCCTATGAAGGCGAAATCAACCGGCAAATTGGTGGAATGCTTGCACTTTACCTGAATGCACACAGACTTCGCTACAACATCGTCATGACGGTCAACACCTACGATCCGACAGATATTTCGCTCGACAAACGGGTTGAAACAGCCAACAAATACGACGCGAACGAATCTATTCTGATTTCTATCCATTCCAATGCATCGTCACCATCGGGCAGGGGCCGCGGTTTTGAGATATTTACTACGCGTGGACTCACCAAAAGCGACCAGCTGGCAACAGAAATTGGTGTAGTAATCAGGGAATTTTACAAAAAACAGAATCTGGAACTTCGTTTCGACTTTGAGGACAATGACCTTGACAAGGAAGCCAATTTTCAGATCCTCAGGCAAAGCAATTGCCCGGCGGTACTGCTCGAATGCCTGTTTTTTGACAACCTGGATGATTTCAAAAAACTCAGGGATCCCGAATTTCAGAAAGAATTGTCATGGCACATATACAGGGGAGTTATGAACTACCTTGCCAAATACGGAGACTGAATAAAAAAGCCGGTGAAAACTCACCGGCTTTTTTTGAGGGGAGGCTAAAGGGGTTCGAACCCTCGACCTTCGGAACCACAATCCGACGCTCTAACCTGCTGAGCTATAACCTCCATTTGCTTCAAGCGGGTGCAAAGATACTGCTTGCCGGTTTAATTCGACAAAAAAATGTGTATGAAAATTGAAGTAACTTTGTAAGAACTCTAATACTGCCTTTCCCTGTGACCGGCATACTGTGTCTCAGGCGTTTTCCATCCCCGCAATTTTTTCAGCAGCTTGCACATTTTAAGGTTCAGCGACCGGTTTGCATGAAAGAAATGTCCGTTGATTGTGATCCACTCCTTTTCCACCCTGACATCTTTCAATTCCTGGTATGATACCTTTCTTGGTTTGTCAAGCACCGATTTCCAGTAGATTCCCCTGTTGGTCATGGCAAACCCCTCCTTGCAATTGCCGCGAAGAGACAGGTCACAAATAAAATATACCCGTTCTTTTGCGTCGGCACAAAGAAAGCTCTTGCAGGCATTGGCGAGCAACTCAGAGGGCATACCAATGAAGTCGAAGTAGAAAGCCTCCTCCTCGTATTCAAAATCCATAAAATCACGAATCATTTTCCACAGATCGGTTTTACCGGGAATTACTTTTTCGTAGTTCAGGATTGAAACCGGAAGAAGTACGCCGTTCAGGTCAGTGCAGAATTGTATTATCAGATAATCAAGAAGCCCCTCAAAGGCTGTTTCAAGCCTTTTGTCTATCTCGGGCAGCCCTTCTGTGCCAAATTGTATCCAGTATTTTCCGATATCCTCTGCGATTTGTTGCGCCCTGAGCTCATAAATCTCGCGAAAGCGGGACTGGTAAAAACGCTCCACATAATCAGCATACTTCCGCGGATCATGTTCTTCCTCCACTCTTTTTCTCAGCTGGCTGAAAAAAAGCGCCTTGACCTGTTCGGTGACACTCATCGTTGAGCCAAAATTGACGATATATCGCGGTTTATAGCGGTCAGTTTCGCATTTGTGCCGATGCCCTTCGAAGTGAAACCCGCAGTGATGACAAAACACGGAAGTGACAGGCCCGTTGTGGGCACAGACAGGACATTCCTTGGTTCGGTCTGCGATCTTGTCGCCACAACGGTTGCAGAACCTGGATCCGGGTATGATTTCGGCAGCGCAGTTTGAACAGAGATTCACTTTTGGTATTTTTTTCGTTTGGATAACGTAAGTGATGTGTTAAACACCCTGAATTGCGGCTCAGAGCATTTTTCATTCATTCAGCGTGCAAATATAAAACTATTTGTGTTTTTATTCAATCTTTTTTTTCAAAAATTAATCTTTTTGTTTTTCGACAACTCAATATGACAACGATTGAATCACCTGTTAATAACCTTGTTTGAATTTGTTCAATATCAAACCCGTGAGCCTTGCCCGACGATTATTTTGCAAATGTCGGAATTTTACTTTTCACCGGATTTTTGGGCGCTTTCGGAACATTAATCTGAACTTTCCGTTTTCGTGGTTAAATCTGTTGTCATGAAGCTATTTCTTACATTTCCGATTCTCCTTTCCACTATTTTGCTCGCATCTTCCTGCGGTAACATCAGTACCCTTGAATACAAAACAGCACCTGTCATTCTGACTGCGGAAGGGCCGCTTTTTGAAGGTTCCAATACTGCACAGGGTACTGTTGCGGGCGCTGACCTGCAGGCTTTCCTTGGCAAAAGTGGCTTCAATGGGGCTTCCATCAAATCTGCACGGCTGGTTTCTGCTCAAATTTTTGCCGAATCCGACACCATGAATCTTGACAATATCAGTGGAATTACGCTCCAGCTGGCAGCACCAAATGTTGATATGCAGCAACTGGCAGTTCTCAATCCCTTGCCTGCGGGAACCGGTAATGTATCTCTCCGGGTGGCTGCCGAACAGGAAAAGGTCAGCAGTCTGCTCCAGCAACCCGACCTGACCTGTGTTGCTGACATCAACCTCAGGCAGGATTTTGAGAGCAGTCTCGTTCTCAAATGCCTGCTGACCTTTGAACTAAAAGTCGTTGACTGACAGCTGCATCAGCCAGACCGACCAATATTTCGGAATTCACTCAAGTCATTGAACGATTATGTACAAACCCACTCTTCTTACACTCATTGCTCTCTTTTTTGCCACTTTTCTCACTGCTCAGTCTGAAGCTGACAAACTGACCGGTATCTGGGAGCCCGGCAGCGGCAAAGCGCGGGTCAAAATTGAAAA
>CAILQK010000436.1 GCA_903836265.1 uncultured Bacteroidota bacterium
AAACAGTTCATCAATGATGTACTCTGGCCCGAGCTCGATTTTCTGATTGTAGACCTGCCTCCCGGTACAGGTGATGTACAGCTTACTCTGGTTCAGACTGTACCGGTAACCGGTGCAGTATTGGTAACCACACCCCAGGAAGTGGCTCTGGCCGATGCAGTGAAGGCCATGAATATGTTCCTGCTTGACCAGATCAATATTCCGATTCTGGGCGTTGTGGAGAATATGGCATGGTTCACCCCCGCTGAACTGCCTGATAACAGGTATTACATTTTCGGAGAGGGTGGTGGAAAGAAGCTGGCCAAAATGAGCAGGTCGGTTTTGCTTGGCCAGATTCCACTTGTTCAAAGCATACGCGAGGGTAGTGATACAGGGAAACCGGCCATCACACAGGCCGATAATCCGGCTGCCGCAGCCTTCCTGGAGGTAGCCAAAAATACCCTCAGGCAGGTGGGAATGCTGGGTGTGTAGCGTGTGCGTGGTGTGTAAAAGGGAAATGTTTTTACATTCGGAGTTCGATATTTGAAGGGCCTGTTCAGAAAAGTATGTCAAAGTGAATCATGCTGCATAATCCTGTCCTGGTGCCCGCTGCAGTGAGGAAATCCAAACTAATAATCGTCAACATGCGTCAATTCATTATCATGGCACTTGCCTGTATTTTCAGCTCTGTGCTTTCGGTTTTTCTGTTTACCCGGCTTGTGCCTTCAGGACAGGTTTCAGGTGAGCAGCCTGCCCTTACAGACAGGCTTTTCAGTTTGAGGAATAACCTCAGGAGTGGCGCACCTACCAGCTTTACAGCGGCGGCAGATATTGCCACTCCGGCAGTGGTATATATCAAGGCAGTGATAAAGACAGGAGGTGGATTCTTCTCGGGAGATGCGTTTGCCGGTGCTTCAGGTTCAGGAGTAATTTTGTCGCCGGATGGTTATGTTGTAACCAACCATCATGTTATTGAAAACAGTGCCGAGATCAAAATAACCCTGTTCGATAAAAGAGAGTACAAGGCGCGGGTCATCGGCTCAGATCAATCAACAGATATAGCATTGCTCAAGATTGATGAGAACGAACTGCCTTTTATGTTGCTGGGAAACAGCGACTCGGTAAGGGTAGGGGAGTGGGTGCTGGCCGTGGGGAATCCATTCAATCTGGAGAGTACTGTAACAGCGGGTATTGTTTCGGCAAAAGGCCGGAACATAAACATACTGGGAGGGAGTTCGAGTATTGAGTCGTTTATACAAACTGATGCGGCGGTGAATCCGGGCAACAGCGGAGGAGCACTCGTAAACACTGCCGGCGAACTGATTGGTGTCAATTCCGCCATCATGACGGAATCGGGCAGCTATGAAGGGTACTCATTTGCTGTTCCCTCCAATCTGGTTCAGAAAGTCATCCGCGATCTGAAAGAATTCGGAGTTGTACAGCGCGCTTATCTTGGCATAGGTATTCAGGATGTGGATGCTGAAATGGCGAAAGAACTGGAACTTCCCAGTGTACAGGGCGTTCTGGTGAACCGGATCATTATTGGCGGAGCTGCATCGGATGCGGGAATGGCATCAGGTGATGTAATCCTGAGCGTAAATAACATTCGGGTGAACAGTACGGCAGAACTGCAGGAACATGTTGGCCGTTTCAGGCCCGGTGAAACGGTTAATCTGGAGTTCTGGCGCAGGGGGCAGAGCATACGAAACACAGTTACGCTCAAGGATGGCAATAACAACACTAAAGTAACGCTGGTGCGTGGCGATGAACTTGATCAGGATCTGGGCATCTCCCTGCGCGATCTGACGCGCGAGGAAGAGCGAAAGATGCATGTTCAGGGTGCAGTAGTGACCAGCATTCGCCGGGGCAGTGTGGTATATGAAACCAATATGCAACCCGGATTCGTGATTTGCAGTGTGAACGGCAACCGTGTCAAAGATGCCGCTGATGCCATTGAAGCCATCCGGAACGCATACAACAAGCTGGTGCTCGACGGATATTACGAGGGGGAGCCTGATTTGTACTCATACCGTTTCAGGAAATAAAATCACCTGGCGGCCGCTTTTCGTTTCACCCACCCCAAAAACTAATCCGCTGCCTCATTGCTAATATTCTGTCACTTTTCCGACCTTTGCGGATTAACAGGGTTCGTTTTGTTTCAACCCTCCACCAATAATAATTCAACCTACAATGTCAGAAAAGATCATCTTTTCCATGTCAGGTGTGAACAAAACGTTCCCACCCAGTAAACAGGTACTCAAAAATATCTGGTTATCTTTCTTCTACGGAGCCAAAATCGGTGTGCTCGGTCTCAACGGATCAGGTAAATCAACGCTCCTTAAAATTATCGCCGGCCTCGACCAGAATTTCGAGGGCAAAATAGAATTCGAAAAGCAGTACAAAATCGGTTACCTGGCACAGGAGCCTGTACTCGACGAAAACAAAACTGTCCGCCAGATTGTGGAGGAAGGCGCCGAGAAAATCGTGTCGCTGCTCCGCGAAAATGAAGAAATCGGCGAAAAACTCGGCGTGGTCACCGACGACGATGAAATGATGAAGCTCATTGAACGTCAGGGCGAAGTGCTCGAACAAATTGACCACCTCAATGGCTGGGAACTCGACTACCGAATCGGCGTATTCATGGATGCCCTGCGATGCCCCGAAGACGACCGCCCAATCAAAATCTGCTCGGGTGGCGAACGCCGCCGCGCCGCACTGGCCCGCCTGCTGCTCTCTCAGCCCGATATCCTGCTCCTCGACGAGCCTACCAACCACCTTGATGCCGAATCTGTCCACTGGCTCGAAGCTTACCTGCAGAGCTTCCCCGGTACCGTTATAGCTGTAACCCACGACCGCTATTTCCTCGACAATGTGGCCGGCTGGATACTCGAACTCGACCGGGGCGAAGGTATTCCATGGCAGGGCAACTATTCCTCCTGGCTCGACCAGAAGGCCAAGCGACTGGCTCAGGAGGAAAAACAGGAAGACAAGCGCCGTAAACAGCTCGAACGGGAACTCGACTGGGTACGAATGGGCGCCAAAGGCCGTCAGGCCAAAGGCAAAGCCCGTCTGAATGCCTACGAAAAGATGGCCGGCGAAGAGGTAAAGGAGAAGGAGGCCAAACTCGAACTCTGGGTGCCAAACGGCCCGCGACTGGGTGATAATGTTATCAAGGTCGAAAATGTCAGCAAATCGTTCGACGGACGGGTACTGTTCGAAAATCTGAACCTTGATATCCCGAAAAACGCTATCGTGGGTATTATCGGACCAAACGGCGTAGGCAAATCAACGCTGTTCAAAATACTGGTCGGAAAGGAAAAGCCCGATACAGGTACTGTTTCCATCGGCGACTCTGTCAAAATCAGTTACGTGGATCAGAGCCACGAAGCGCTCCTCCCCGAAAAGACAATCTATGAAATCGTCTCCGAAGGGAATGACCTTATCCAGGTAGGAAATGCCTCTGTGAACGCTCGCGCATACATATCAAGGTTCAACTTCACCGGCGCCGACCAGCAGAAAAAGCTGGGCGTGTGCTCCGGTGGCGAACGCAACCGCGTCCACCTCGCCATGACGCTCAAAGACGGCGGCAACGTGCTGCTGCTCGATGAGCCCACCAACGATATTGACGTAAATACACTGCGCGCACTCGAAGACGCTATTGATGACTTCGCAGGCTGCGTTCTCATTATCAGTCACGACCGCTGGTTCCTCGATCGCCTCGCCACACATATTCTCTCGTTTGAAGATGAAGGACAAGTGGTATTCTTTGAAGGCGGCTTCTCCGACTACGAAGATGCCAAAAAGGCCCGTCTCGGCGATATCACCCCGCACAGACCCAGAGTCAAACACGTCATGTGACAATCTGTCCGGCAATGGGGATCGGAATGTGTCTCACACTCCGACCCCCATGCTCCAGGGCAGCAGTATGTATATGGATAACAGTAATATCAGTACGGCCAGCAGATCCAGTATGAATCCTGCTTTGGCCATGTCCCGCGCAGTCATATAGCCCGATGCAAATACAATGGAGTTGGGGGCAGTTGCAATCGGAAGCCCGAATCCAAACGAGGCTGCCATCGTGGCACTCAGACACAATCCGAGCGGACTGGCACCGATGCTGCCAGCCAGTGTCACCAGTACAGGCATCATCATGGAGGCTGTGGCTATGTTCGATGCAATTTCACTCAGAAAGACAATCACAACCAGTACAGAAAACAGAATAAGTACGTGCGGTAAAGTATTCAGCCCCTTCATTTGTTCTCCAATCCATACCGCCAGCCCGCTGCTGTCAAAACCTCTTGCCAGCGCCAGTCCGCCACCAAATAACAGTATGATATCCCAGGGTATCGCGGAGGCACTCTGCCAGTCGAGAAGCGTTTCATCTTCATTTTCGCGTTTCACTCCTGACGGAATCAGAAACAGCAATATGGCTCCTGCAACAGCTACAACAGTATCATTGCAGTTAGTCACGTATTTGTACCAGACCAGTGAGCCGGTCACCCAGGCCAGTACCACGCATCCGAAGGTGTAGAGCAGCCGTTTTTCCGGTACAGAAACGGAGCCCATTGCTGCCAGCTCCTGCCTGATAGTGTCACGCGAGTGATTTTCATTACCCGGCGAATGTGGTAACGGAAAGAGCCTGATCAGTAACTGCCAGCATACCAGCAGCAAAACGGTGGCTACAGGAAAGCCAATCAGAAACCAGTTCCAGAACGAAACAGTCTGGCCCAGCTTGGCCTCCACAAACGAGATGAAAATAGCATTGGTCGGTGTGCCGATAATGGTAGCCAGTCCTCCGATGGAGCAGGCATACCCGACTCCCAGCAACAGGGCAATTCTGAAATTGCTGTTTTGATCGTCTGCTCCCACCTGTCGTCCAACGGCAATAGCTACCGGTGTCATCATTACTGCGGTGGCCGTATTCGAAATCCACATGGATATCACTGCAGTGGCGACCATAAATCCCAGTACCATCCGCGCCGGATTGGTACCCATTTTCGATACCAGCAGCAGTGCGATACGCCTGTGCAGATTCCATTTTTCTATGGTTTTCCCAATGAAAAAACCCGCCATGAAGAGGTAAACAATCTCATTGCCATATTCGGATGAAACCGATTTCAGAGGCATGACGTCCAGCAGGGGGAATAACACCAGCGGCAGGAGAGAGGTCACTGATGTCTTTACAGGTTCGGTAATCCACCACGCCGCAATCCACAGTGTAATGCCTGCAGTCGCACGCGCCCGCCATTCGAGTCCCTCAGGCGCGGGTAACGCGAGCGCAAGGACAAACAGTACAGGCCCGGCCAACAGAAATACCTTTCTGGAATCCATCAGTTACTTTTTGGGCAAAGATAGACTTCCTGTACCGCCAGACAACCCTGAAAGAGCCGGAAATAAAAAAACCCGAACCATTTCATTACGAAAGATCCGGGTCTTGTGACCACGACTGGAGTCGAACCAGCACATCCGAAGGACACTACCCCCTCAAAGTAGCGCGTCTACCAATTCCGCCACGTGGCCTCTTTAAAAGCGGGTGCAAAGATAATGCTTCCTCCCGTTATGCCAAAAGTATTTTTCAAAAAAATCCCTAACTGAACATGGTTTTCAGTTTTTCGAAGAATCCCTTTTCATCCTTGCCCGGATTTGGCTTGAAATTGGGCATTGAACGCATTTTTTCCAGCAGTTTTTGTTCTTCATCGGTAAGTTTCTTGGGCGTCCAAACATTTACATGTACAAGCATATCTCCTTTTTCATGACGCTGCTGCAGCACAGGCAGCCCCTTGTCTTTCAGGCGGAAAATTTTTCCCGACTGTGTAGCGGGCGGGATGGTCATCCTTACCTGTCCGTCGAGGGTAGGAATATCAATTTTCGCGCCCAGTGCGGCATCGGCAAAGTTGAGGAACATCTCATACATGATGTTATTGCCATCGCGTGTGAAATGCTCGTGTGGAGTTTCTTCAACGGTGATAAGCAGGTCGCCCGGTGAGCCGCCCCTGGCGCCCGAATTTCCGCGTCCGGAGAGCGACAACTGTATGCCCTCGTGTACGCCTGCGGGAATATCTACATCAATGGTGTCTTCTCCGAAAATACGGCCATCGCCCTTGCAGACATGACAGGGCGATTTGACTACCTGTCCGGCGCCGTTGCACACGGGGCACTGGGCTGCTGTCTGCATCATACCGAACGGCGTCTGGGTAACCCGGTTTACCGAACCCGAGCCGCGGCAGTGTCCGCAGGTTTCCACACCGCCCTGCTCGCGCGCGCCCGAACCGTTGCAGGTATTGCAGGCAACCTGCTTCTTGACTTTTATCTTTTTATTGACGCCGGTAGCGATCTCTTCAAGGGTCATCTTTACCTTGATACGCAGATTGGTACCCCGCTCGCCCCTCGACCGACCCCCTCTGCGACTGCCGCCAAAGAAGTTTCCGAAAATATCGTCCGAATCAAATCCGAACTGTCGCAGGATTTCGTCCATGTCCATGCCCTGAAAACCACTGCTTCCACCGCCGCCCATGTTTTCCAGACCGGCATGACCATACTGGTCGTAACGCGCCCGCTTGTCCTCATTGCTGAGTACATCATAAGCCTCTGCTGCCTCCTTGAATTTTTCCTCGGCCTCTTTGTCGCCCTGATTTTTGTCGGGGTGATACTTGATGGCTTTCTCGCGGTAGGCCTTTCTGATCTGGTCAGAACTGGCATTTTTAGGTACACCAAGTACCTCGTAGTAATCTCTTTTTGACATGTTTTGCGAGCGTAAGTTGTATTTTGGGCTTGATTACTGACCAACCACCACTTTGGCAAAGCGTATGATGCGCTCACCGAGCATATAGCCGTGCTCCACAACGTCAAGAATCTTGCCTTTCATATCTTCTGTGGGCGCCGGAATTTCTGCTATGGCTTCGTGGCGGTCGGCATTGAAATTGTCGCCCGGTCCGGTTTCAAATTGCGCCAGTCCCTTCGAGGAAAGGATACCAGTCAGTTTGTGGTGTATCAGGGTCATACCCTCGTCGAGTCCGCTGTTTTTTCTGGCGCGCTCAAAATCGTCCAGAATTGGCAGAAGGGCTGTAAGTATTTCTCGTCCGGCAGATGTGATGAGGTCAATCCGCTCTCTGGCTGCGTGCCTTTTGTAGGTTTCAAAATCGGAGTACAGGTACAAAAATTTGTTCCGCGCCTCATCAAGCTGTTGTTTCAGATTCTCAACTGTTTCCGACGCTGTTCCGCCAACGGCACCCTCTTCAGGGGTTTCTGTCATTATATCCTGATTTTCCGCCTGTTCAACAGTCTGTTCTTCAGCTTCCTGCTCTTTCATATTGAAAAACTTTTTTATTCTTTGTTTCATGATGACTTTATTTTCCCTGCAACTTTCATGCCTTGCACGTATTTATGACAAAATGGCAGCAGGCGCCTATTTCCCCAGTTTCTCCGACAACATCCGTTCCATGTAATCGTTACCCAGATCAACACCCATGATTTTTCCCTCGGGATTAATCAGAAACAGCGTTGGGATTGACTTGATATTGTACAGGGTGGTCACGGGCCCGCTGAAGTCGCGCGGCTCCATGGCATGGTACGGCCACCCGAGCCGGTCGTTGATGATGGCATTTTGCCAGCTGCGGGTATTTACGTCAATGGCCAGACTGAGTATTTCGAGGCCTTTATCGTGGTATCTTCTGTACAAATCGGTGATAAACGGGTTCTCCTGGCGGCACGGACCGCACCAGCTTCCCCAGAATTGCAACAGTACGTACCTGCCCCGCAAATCTGTCAGCCTGACTTTCGCTCCGTCAACAGTAGTTACTTCGAAGTCGGGGGCAATATCGCCGGCGCCGAACCTTGGTTGCCTGTACTTCCATATTCCGAACGATAGGGCTGCAAGGGCCACAATGAAGAGTGCATATTGAACTTTTTTGTTGTTCATGATTGATCATTTTATTCATGGTAAGAGTGAAGAGTGATTTTTCTCACACACTAACCCGGTAACATCCTTTACTTTTGCCGCCTCAAACATACAACAGATGCTCAGAATTGACCCGAACGAGATTGCAACCAGGGATCTTCATCAGTTTATTGTAAGCGCTGTGGCGCCACGCCCGATTGCTTTCGCCAGTACTGTAAGTGCCGACGGCATACAGAACCTGGCGCCATACAGTTTTTTCAATGCATTCAGCAGTAACCCGCCATTACTCATCTTTTCTTCCAACAGGCGTGTGTCGAACAATACCACCAAGGATACACTGAAGAATGTTCAGGACACCGGACAGGTTGTAATAAACGTCGTAAGCCACAGTATTGTTCGGCAAATGGCTGTGGCAGGGGTCGAATACGGGCCGGAAGTGGATGAATTCAAAAAGGCCGGTCTAACTCCCGTTCCCTCCGAACTGGTGCGTCCTCCCCGCGTGGCCGAAAGTCCGGTACAGATGGAGTGTGTGGTGGAGCAGATTCTCCCGCTCGGTGAGTCGGGTGGCGCCGGCAACCTGATTATATGCCGCATTGTGCTGATGCACATTGCTGAGGAGGTGCTGAATGACAAGGGGCGTATTGATCCGGACAAAATTGACCTGATGGGCCGTCTTGGCCGCTTCTATTATGTGCGAGCCAGCGGTACAGCCATCGAGGAAATTGTTCAGGAGGCTACCACGATGGGGGTTGGCTTTGATGGCCTTCCCGAGGCAGTCCGGTTCAGCCCGGTGTTAACCGGCAACCACCTCGGCATGCTTGCCGGACTACCCGTGCTGCCCACGCCTGAAGAGGCCATGGCTACACTCGCAAATGATTCACGTGCACACGCAGCCACGGGCAACCGCGATGCCCTGCAGACATACGCGCGCGAGGCCCTCGACAAGGGTGATATTCCGCTGGGGGCGGCACTGGCAGTGGCAAGCTGTACGGGGTAATTTTTTTTTATCCTGGTGAGGAACAGTTCGTACCCTGGTTGCGTCTGAGGGAGCATTGGTAGAAAAATCATCAGGGATATTGACTTTTATCAGGATTTCAGGAATTGTGGTGACGCAAACTTTGTATCGTTCTTCAATGAAAACGTTCACCAAATAATTCCTGCCATGAAAAAGTCATTATTTCTTCTCCTCTCAAGCCTTCTGCTGAGTTTTACACTTTGGTCACAGAACGACGCCAGGGTACGCGCAAAGGCCGCCGTATTACACATTGATACAAAGGGCCTGAATCTCGATCCAGTGCAAATGGGTGATATGACGCGCATCGAACTCGACAAAACGGGTGTTTTCGAAGTGCTTGACCGCTATGACGTTCAGTACCTGATTGACAAGGACAAACTCGATATCACGAACTGCTTCGGCAAGATTTGCCTCGTTGATGTGGGAAAGAAACTGGGCGTTGACAAAATGCTTACGGGAAGTGTTGAGTTGCTCGGTGAGAAAATTGTGGTTTCATTCAGACTCATCAATGTCAA
This sequence comes from uncultured Bacteroidota bacterium, assembly GCA_903836265.1. Classification (GTDB taxonomy): domain Bacteria; phylum Bacteroidota; class Bacteroidia; order Chitinophagales; family Saprospiraceae; genus M3007. Next base: position 9,407 of record CAILQK010000436.1, read on the forward strand.
CAACTCAACAGTTGAAAAAAGCCAGATTTACGAGTTCCTGAACCTGAAACCCCAGATTCAGACCATGATTTCAGTAACTATCAAACAATTGCTCGGTATTCAGAATGATTCTGACCTGATGGCCAAACTCACCAAAACAGATGCGCTGGAAAGTCAGATCAATCAGCCTGATCAAAAACGGCTGAATCTTTCCGGCCCGCGGATGGGTGTTACGGTGTTTACCGGCGATGCAGCCAGTCGTGTAAAGGCTCCCTCCGAGCAGGGCGGACTGAACGGAACACCTGTGATGTTTCAGTTTGGCTACCAGTTTGAAACAGCCTATCTCAATCAGGGTGGTTTACAGGCACTCTTTGAATTCATTCCGATCATCACCGGACTGGATCAAAGCCAGATTCTCCCGAGTATCAGTATCCTGCATGGAATTCGCTCCAACAAAAAAGGTTGGGAGTTCGCTTTCGGACCGATTCTGTACCTGAGCAAGGTGGACAAGGGTTTCTATAACACCGATGGAACCTGGGAAAATTCGAGAATCTGGTTGAGCAACCACCCGGAGCAGCCAATTCCATTTCCTGAAGTGACCAGACTCGACACACGGGGTGATTCGAAGATTGTTTCTTCTTTCGTATTCGGTTTTGGTAAAACCTTCAGATCAGGCAATATGAATATTCCTGTCAATCTCTTTGTAATACCTTCCAATTCAGGCACCAGATTTGGTGTTTCTGTTGGATTCAACGGGAAGGGTTGATGCTGCTGACCTGATCTCGCACGAATGGTAAAACAGAAAAGTGTGCCGACTCGCCGGGGTACACACTGGCGCGGCATTCGTAACGGTGAAGGCGTTGTCCATGTGCGTGCATATCAGGTGAATCCACCTGACATGCACGCACTTTTCAGTTTAATGCGTCTGTTTGAACGAAAAGCTCCGGGGATGTCCTGTTCAGATTATAGCGCCACAACCTCCCCGTACAAATCAAATGCCTCGGCACCCGTAATACGAACGCTGGCGAAATCGCCCAGACGTACATAGCTGTTTCTGGCCGGAACCAGCACTTCGTTGTCCACTTCCGGGGAATCAGCCTCCGTTCGGCCAATGAAGTATTTGCCTTCCTTCCTGTCGAAGATGGTCTTGAAGATACCGCCTACTTTCGATTCGTTTTTTAGCGTGGAAATCTCTTCCTGCACCTCCATCAGGCTGCCGGCGCGGAGCGCTTTCTCTTCCGCAGGTATATCGTCGGGCATGTCGTATGCCCGTGTGCTTTCTTCATGTGAATACTGGAAAACGCCCACACGGTCGAATTGCTGCTTTTTCACAAAGTCAAGCAGATTGTTGAAATCGGCTTCCGTTTCGCCCGGGTGCCCCACAAGGAAGGTGGTTCGCAGTGCGATTCCCGGCACTTTTTCCCTGATTTTTGCAATCAGGTCTTCCGTCTCGGATCGTGTAATCTGCCTGCGCATGGCTTCCAGTACCGGATCGCTGGCGTGTTGTAACGGAATATCCAGGTAGTTGCAGATTTCCGGTCGCTCAGCCATCACATCCAGTATTTCCAGCGGGAATTTGGACGGGTATGCGTAATGGAGCCTTATCCATTCGATTCCTTCCACGTCGGCCAGCGCGTGAAGCAGGCGGGGAAGTTCTCTGTTTTTGTACAAGTCAAGGCCGTAGTAGGTGAGTTCCTGGGCAATCAGCAGCAGTTCTTTGACACCCCTGCGTGCCAGGTTTCTGGCCTCCATGACAAGCTCTTCTACCGGGCGACTCACATGTTTTCCCCGCATGAGCGGTATGGCGCAGAACGAGCAGGTACGGTTACAACCCTCGCTGATTTTCAGATAGGCATAGTGGGGCAGGGTGGTAATCTGCCTTTCCCCGAGCAGCTCGTGTTTGTAGTCTGCTTCGAGGCGGGCAAGCAGTGCCGGCATTTCAAGGGTTCCGAAAAAGGCGTCCACCTCCGGAATTTCCTGCTCCAGATCATCTTTGTAGCGTTGCGACAGGCACCCGGTTACATATAGTTTGTCTATGTTTCCCTCCCTTTTCTCGCCGGCATACGCAACAATGGTATCAATGCTCTCCTGTTTGGCCAGATCAATGAAACCGCATGTATTAATAATAACTACATTGGCACTTGTTCCATCCTGTTCGTGCGTGACGTCATAATCATTGCCCCGCAACTGGGTAATCAGGTTCTCGCTGTCCACCAGGTTTTTGGAACAACCGAGTGTGATTACGTTTATTTTGTCTTTTCTGAAACTTCTCGCCTTCATGCTGAATGGTATGTTGCCGCAAAGTTCGGCTAAATTTACCAAAAAAATGGAGCAAACCTTTGGGAGGCACTCTGACAGTACTACTTTTGCGGCCATGACACAAAAAGAACTGCTCGACCGCCTTGAATCTGATCTGAAAGACGCGATGGATATTGTCCGTTCGTCGCTCTCGGGGCAGTCCGCAGATATACTCAAACAGAGGCCTTCACCCGAATCCTGGAATGCGCTTGAGTGTTTTGCACATCTGAATGTTTTTCTTGAAAGATATATCCCGGTTATTGAACGGGCCGTTCATTTGGGCAGGGCACGCCGCTGGTCGCCCTCCGGGCAGGTGAATTACACCATAAAGGGCAGAAGTGTCATCGGAAAAACTTCCCGGTCCAACGCGCGTCCGGGTAAAACTCCCAAACGATACAACTTCATTCATCAGCCTGTCGCTCCGGAGGTCGTCAAGTCGTTTCTGATCAATTCCGAAAGGCTGCTGCGCAATATTCAGGCAGCAAAAGAGGTGGATCTGAACCGGCCGCGCATCGGCTGGGGGCCAAGCCGCTTTTTCAGGCTCACGCTTGGAAATATGCTCGAATGGCTTGTAGAGCACAGTTGCCGTCACGTAATCCAGGCATCAAAAGCAGCAACCCGAACCTGAACTGTATTTTCTATGGCTTCAGCACTCTCCAATTTGTCTGAATACAACGAGGAAAATATCCCCTCTGCAGAAAAAATGTCCTTCGGAATCGTCGTGGCCGAATGGAATCGTCATATCACCCACGCGCTGCTCGACGGGTGCTTCCGGACGCTGCTTCGCCATGGAGCCACTGAAGAAAATATTCATATTGTACAGGTGCCCGGCTCTTTTGAACTGACTGCAGGTGCTGCCGCTCTCGGCGCCGAACTCAGGCTTGATGCTGTCATCTGTCTGGGATGTGTCATTAAAGGCGAAACCAGCCACGATGAGTATATCAACCACGCAGTGGCGGCCGGGCTCACCCAGCTGGGCATCCAGTCAGGCAAACCGCATATTTTCGGATTGCTCACGGTGCTTAATGAGCATCAGGCTATCGACCGGGCCGGTGGCAGGTACGGCAACAAGGGAGTTGAGGCAGCGGTGACTGCCATCCGTATGATCGCCATGAAGAATGCACTCCGTCACGACGTGAGAAAAATTGGTTTTTAGGCGGTTTTTCTTCGGATGTGATATAACTGCACGACAGCCTGCCTCAACCGGCTATTCCTCTTCTCTGTTACCCTTCAACAGTTTGCTCGTCAGTTTGCGCGCCTCCTGTTTCGGACTCCGCCACCAGTGTGCAGACAACACCGGTATATAGCTGATACCGGTCTTTCTGAAGTAATTGTTCAGTTTGAACTCCCATTCGTAACTCGGCAGGGCAGTTTTTGACAAGACACCGTCGAAAGCGATCGCACTGCTCGGTTCTTCCTCGGTCATGCCTCTGATGAATAACGGTACCCGGACCCCGGCAGCCTGTTGTGATCTTTTCATCTGACTGGAGTCGAAGTACGGCTTGAGAGCATATTCTACCTCTTCAGAGAACAGTGTGGGCTCAAAATACGATTCAGTATAGTTGAGCAGACCCTTCATTTTGGTGAGTTGTTCTTCTGCAGCCTCGCTTTCACCCCGCTGCAGATAATCTGCAAAAGTGACAAGGTGCGACAGGATACAGGTTCCGAGGAAGTTCCTGTCGGCAGCAAGTACGGCATGCAGGCCCTCCGGTATGGAGTGTGCGATATAAAATTTCTGTGTTGCCCGGGTCAGAACGACGTGCAACTGATTGATTCCCAAATTTGTATTCCAGAAATGCAGATCGCGCGTGAGCGTACCCTGTGTGTCTGTGACCCCGTGTGTGAGCGACAGAATGAGTATATCAACATGCTGCCCCTGCATTTCGGCAAACTGATAGACGCCAAGACCGTTCAGGATCAGTTGCTGTATTTTTTCCCATCCTGCCATTTTTCGCTGCCTTATGCGCAACAGCTGGGAGGCAATCAGGTCGCGCTGCTGTACTGTGGAACAGGCTATGCCTACCACCGGATAGGTATGTGCCGGTGTTTGCTCGATCAGATTCAGCCAGTCAATAACCTGCCGGGCCTCGGCCTCGTTGGTTCGCGAAGCCTCGTCGTAACGGCCTTCCACATTCATGACAATCGTTGAATCGAGGGCACTTCGGCCAGAGGGTATTCGTCTGAAGGGGGTCTTGAAGGCAATTTTGTTGAATCTGACCCAGCCCTCGGGTGTGTCCTGATGCTGGTAGTCGAGATGCATGGCGCTGGCGCCGATACCCTTGCAGAATTCCAGGATATCATCATCGGCAAAAGGCGTCATATCCTGCTTTTCGTCGCCGAATACCACAAGCCGCTTTGCCATGCTGAACAGATGGTAACATTCCTGTTTGGGAATATTGTGCCCCTCGTCAACCAGTACCAGATCGTACACGACCTGTGACTGCTGCATGACGTCGAGCGCTACCATCGGGGTGGTGAGTATGACCGGGAGCGTTTCCGACAGCGGGTGGAAGTGGTTGTGAATCAGATCTTCCGCCCTGACGGCCGCGCTGAGCGTTCGGTTGTCTTTGCCGAACCAGGTTTTGTATGCGCCCGGATTGGCTGATTTCAGGTCTTTGAGAGCTTTTTTCTTTCTTTCCTGCCAAAGTGCACTGATCTGGTCCGGAAAAAGCTGGTTAAGACTTCGGGTGTGGTTGATCAGATCGAGAATGGCATCTTCCGTCCAGACAATATCCGGATGAAAACTGCCCTGAAGCAGGAAGTGCAGATACCAGCTTTCAAAAGCGGCCTGCCAGTTGTTGGGCTGAATTCTGCAGAGCGCACTGACCACTTTCTTGGAAAGTTCGCTGAGCGACAGCCAGTGCCGTTGCCATATATAAAAGTCATCGAAGTCGCGCAGATAGAACCGGGTATCCTCCAGCCGCGCAATCAGATCTTCCAGAAATTCCTGCCGTTTCGGAATCGTCATCATCTCATGCTTCAGACTGTCGCTGTACAGTCCCGAAGAATTGAATTCCTCGAGAAACAGATCCAGTGATTCTTCCAGATCCCTGACTTTGTCCCTGAAATCCAGTTCGGGGTGCGCATTTCGTGCGGTCAGCCTTTTGACGTCCTCGCGCACGCTCGCGGGTATCCTTCTCCGCCAGTTGTTTGCCGAAATCTCAAAGTCGCGGGTAAGCTGGCTGATTCTGGCAATATTCCGCATATCCGGACTGGGCGGGAAATCGAATTCAAAGTACCTGCGAAGGCTGTATGTTTTCAGCAGCTCTTCAAAATATCCGCCAATACGCTCCTTGGCTGCAACAATTTCCTTGTACTTGTCGCTGAAAATACCGTACAGCATCTCGGCACTGGAAATAGGCTTTTCGAAATCCGGGCCAAAACGTGTCACGCCATCTTCCAGACTGTTTTTGATGCGTTTGATGATTGCTGCCAGGTCGAAATAGTACTGTTCAAAGTGATCCTGCAGGCTCTCCGCATAGTCGTTGGTTTGCGATATGTACCGGTGGTGAAGTGCTGTGGCCTTGTCGGAAAGTGATTTGACCTTGGCGGTTGTCCATTGTAATCCTTTTGCTGACGAATATTCGGAAAAAATACTGCCATTTAGATTTCCCAGCGGGTGATGAAGCGTAGGGAAGCGCCTGAAAAGGGGTTCGGAGGCATAGATGGCATCAACAATCAGGTTGTACTCCTGCTCGCTGAAAGTGAAATCCTGTGGGTTCAACTGACTGAGCAGCAGTTCTTTGCCCTCTGTACGGTTTGCCCGGAGATACCGCCCCACTGTCTCGCTGAAGTCAAGGGATCCGAACAGCGGCTTGTGAAGAGCTTTCCATGCATTATCCAGCTTGTTCTGCTCTCTGATTGTTTTGTTCAGCACAGTCTGGAACAAATCCCTGTTATAATTTGCCTTGCTTTTTGATTCAGCGCTCATCCTGAGCATGTCGGCGAGCATCAGTTTGTCGCCTTCCAGATCCCGCAGGACGAACGACAGTTCTCCAATACCCTTGTCCAGTATCATTTTTTGCGCTTTCCGGAGCGAGTTGATACTTTTTGAAACTACCAGGCACTTCTTCCCGTGAGAAAGGGAATTCATCACGATGGCGGATATCAGAAAGGTTTTTCCTGAGCCCGATGCACCTTCCACAACAGTAAGTGCGTTGTTCTGCACTGCTTCCAGTGCTGCCCGCTGGCCGGGGTCGAGTGGCAGCATGGAGAACGTGTGTATCCAGCTGTCGCCGGTAACCTGCGGATCCGGAATGGCGGTTGGCGCCTCTCCGGTAATTGTACGCGGCAGGGTAGGGTAGATACCTGTGACAGCCGACCAGGAGAGCATATTCTGCCCGGACAGAAGACTTTCTTCGTCGGGAAACGGTTTGATACTCAGCGGCAGCCCGTCGGCGTACAGTGAAAATGTATTGCTGACTACCTCACAGAAGTTGACAAAAGCCTGGGTATTGTTCCACTCGTTTTCGGCAAAATACCGTGCTTTTCCTGTAAAATCGCTTCCCGAGATACTGTCCAGCAGGTGAAAAAGGGGATAGTTTGGTGTTAAAGGCTGACTCACCTGCCTTGTAATCTGCCAGTTGTCGGTGTGGTTCTGGTTTGGTTCCAGCGTGATATGCCACACAAACAGCGGGGCAGAGAGTTCCTGGTTACCCAGCTTTCCGGCCAGGACGGGATACCCGATTCCCAGATTCCTTGTGCCGAAAACGCGTTCTCTGTTCCTCGACTCGAAGTACATATGCAGCAGCCAGTCGCTGACCGGATGAATGGCAGAAACCGGCATGTCTATGTCCTTGCCCCCCGGGAGCGCATATATCAGCCGGATGGCCATTTCTCCGTCAACAGAAGTCAGGTCGGCCCGTGCAGGCGGTGCCGGCCTGGCATTGAGCCATTCCAGTGCAGCACTGCTGTAAGCCGTCGAGTTGGCAGTTATTTCGGTGAAACGATTGTTTTCTTTCATAATTCTAAAACGGGATGGGAGCTTCAGGGTTGGTCCGAAATACGCTACTTACCCCCAAAAAAGGCTTGTTTTTGACATGGTGCGAGAACAACGGACGAACTCTCACATGCAAAAGAACGGAATTCAAACGAAAATATTGAGAATTACATCCGGTAGAATTACTTTTGTAAAAAAACTCATGCTTGATCGCTATCCAAGGCTGTTCTCGATTCTCCTCACCCTGCTTTTTTTTGCGCTTATATGGGTGTATGTGAAGGAGTTTCCCATTCTCACAAATACGATTGGGGTAAAGTGGCTGTTGGGAGGTGCACTCACCGCCGGATTGCTGATTGCATCACTTGTAGTTGCCCTCTCTTTCAAAAAACTGTCTCCGCCCGGCCGGCATATTCCTGAACTGCTTTTTATTGGATCTGTCTCCCTGATTTTCTCCCCGCTGTTCGCAAGCCTTCTCAATCGCTATCCCGGGACTGATGAACTACGGTCTTTTGAGTTTGTCTCTGAAACACCCTTCCTCGCCTCGCAGTATGGCGTATTGAAAGGGGAAAAACTCAAACCTTCCGGTTACAGGCTCAAGGTCAGGTATCAGGGCCGGGAGTTGTCGTTCAGATATAAATCGCAGGCCTATTTCCCGCTCACAAAACCTGGTGAAGAAATTCTTGTACCGGTCAGGAAGGGTATTTTCGGCTTTTGCGTAGTCACACTCAGGTAGGGCATATCCTGGATATTCTCGCCGGATCTTCAGCGTTGCAGTTGATTCTACAGGAGATGGAGTATATTTCCTTTCGCGTAGCAGCTCCTGCAGCGAGGCTCGTACTGTTCTTTTTCTCCGAGAAGCACCACAGAATCACCCTCGGCAAGCCGGTATGAATGGGTGGCCAGGTTGCCGCAGTGAACGCAGATGGCATGTACTTTGGTGACATATTCTGCTATAGCCAGCAATTCGGGCATGATCCCGAAGGGCTGTCCACGATAGTCCATGTCAAGTCCGGCTGCAATCACGCGTACACCCCTGAGGGCCAGCTCCTGGCATACTGCCGGCAGCTGATCATCGAAAAACTGAGCCTCGTCAAGTCCGATCACCGCTATGTCGGCTGTAATACTCAATAACTTCGAAGAATGGTCTACCGGAATTGCGAGCAGCGACGAGGTGTCGTGCGAAACAATGGCCTGCTCGTCGTATCGTGTGTCAACTTTGGGTTTGAACACCTCCACCTTCATGGAGGCAATTTTTGCCCTTTTCAGCCTTCTGATCAGCTCTTCAGTCTTGCCGGAAAACATACATCCGCAAATAACTTCAATCCAGCCCGATCGCTGCCCTTTAAAATGTGGTTCCAGAAACACAGTTTTTGAAATTTTTTAGAAATTCGCCGGTGAAAGTAAATAGTCTAAACCCTCTCACAAAATGGATTTTCAAAAATCGAAATTATTCCTCGATAAACTGAACCGCGAATTCGCCCGTTTGTCCAAAGATCCGGACAATGTGGTACGCCTCGATATTGATATCATGGCGTCTTATGTTCGTGATTTGTATGATGCTCTGTATGACTCTCCGGTGGCACCTGCTGCCGTTGTAAAACCGGAGCCGGCTCCCCGGCGCGAACCGGTGCCCGAGCCTGTGCCGCCTGCCCCGCCTGCCCCTGTCAGGGAGCCTGAAGTAACTGTCACTGTGCCGGAGGTTTCTCAGGACAAATCCGGCAAGGGAAAAAAGGAGGAGTCGGTACCGCATCCCGCTCCTATAGTTTCTACCTCTTATACTTTTGAAAAGCCGGAAACACTGGACACCGAAACGGAAGCCCTGTTTGAGGAAAAAGTGGCCAAAGAGCT
>CAILQK010000437.1 GCA_903836265.1 uncultured Bacteroidota bacterium
CGGTTATTCTCAATGAAAATGAATCGGAATACCTGCTGGAATCTGAGGATCTGCAGGTAGTGATATCAAAAAGTGATTTGCGTGTCAAGTTCTACAACCAGCTCGACCAGACTGTGTGTGAGGATGCCGGTGGTTACTCGGCGCGGCGTACTGTTATGAAAGGCTGGTGCGAGGTTTCCATGGAAAAAAAGGCCCTGAAAAAGGAAGTATTCCTCGGGTTGGGCGACAAGGCATGCGGCGTCAATCTGGCAGGCAGGGTATATGAAAACTGGTGTACCGATTCTTTCGGTTTTGGTCGGGAAAGTGATACCATGTACCGTGCGGTGCCGTTTTATTACGCGCTTCATCAGGATGTGGCGTATGGTATTTTTTTCGACAATACATACCGTACGCGATTTGATTTCGATTCACAGGGAAAGGGCATTACCCGATTTTCAGCGGAAGGAGGTGAGTTGAACTACTATTTCATTTATGGCCCCGAACTGCTGCAGGTCTCCCGCGCGTATGCACAACTCACGGGCGTGCACGAACTGCCGCCTGTATGGGCGCTGGGCTACCATCAGTGCAGGTGGAGTTATTATCCTGAAAGCCGGGTACAGGCAATAGCTTCCGAATTCAGAAGCCGTTCCATACCATGTGATGCCATATATCTGGATATTGATTATATGGATGGTTACAGGTGCTTTACCTGGAATCGCAACCATTTCCCCGATCCCAAAGCACTTGTTGCCTCACTGCGTGAACAGGGCTTTCACACGGTGGCAATGATTGATCCGGGTATCAAGGAAGACAGGGACTATTTTGTTTACAGGGATGGTGTGGAGAAGGATATGTTCGTGAAAACGCCTGATGGCCAGGTGGCAAAAGGCCCCGTCTGGCCCGGATTTTGTGCTTTCCCCGACTTCACCAACCCGGAAGTAAGGGTCTGGTGGGGAAAATTGTACGCTGAACTTTATAACGAGACCGGTCTGAGCGGCTTCTGGAATGACATGAATGAACCCGCTGTTTTTCATGTAAATCACAAAACGCTGCCTGATTATGCGATGCACCACTACGAAGGTCACGGCGCCAGTCACCGAAAGGCACACAACATCTACGGTCAGCAGATGTGCAGGGCATCCTGGGAGGGTCTGCGGAATTTGAAGCCCGGCAAACGTCCGTTTTTGCTCACCCGTGCCGCCTTTTCGGGCAGTCAGCGCTTCGGATCTGTCTGGACCGGCGACAATTTTTCCACCTGGGAACACCTTCAGATTGCCAATATACAGTGTCAGCGGCTTTCTGTGTCCGGTTTCTCTCACTGCGGAACAGACATTGGCGGTTTTGCAGGAAACGCAGACGGAGAGCTCTTTCTGCGCTGGCTTCAACTGGCCGTTTTTCATCCGCTGATGCGGGTTCACAGTATGGGGCAGCATGCAACAGGCGACGCTTTGCCTGCTGAAGAAGCCGAGTTGACGGATCCTGCGCTGCATATCAACGATCAGGAACCCTGGTCGTTCGGCGACAGATTTACTGAACTGAACAAAAAGGCGATAGAACTCAGGTACTTCCTGCTCCCCAATCTTTACACTGCGATGTGGCGTCATTCTCTCGACGGCACACCGGTCATCCGGCATCTGCTGTTCGCAGATCAGAAAGATCCGAAACTGTTTGACCTGGAGCGAGATTTTCTGTTCGGTGAGCATATGCTCGTCAGTCCGGTCATTCAGCCCAAAGTGCAGCGTCAGGGGGTTTATCTGCCCAAAGGAAACTGGTATTATTTCTGGACAGGCCAGTTGTACCAGGGCGATGTTTTTGTCAGTGTAACGCTCGAACAAATTCCGTTTTTTGTGAAAGAGGGCGCTGTTATGCCTATTTATCCGGCCCGACAGCATACTGCTGAACTGTTTTCCGAGCTCACCCTGTATATTTACTACAAAAACGGCTCAGAAACAAGCCACCTGTATGAAGATGCAGGCGAAGGGTATGAATATGAAGCAGATGCTTTCCGGCTGTCTGTTTTTGAAACTACGGGAACCGACAAGTCTTTCACTCTTCGCAAGCGCATGGAGGGCGATTTTAGCCCCTGCTACTCAAAAGTAAAGGTCTATCTGGTCGGTTTCCCCACCTTTGTGAAAAAATGTGCCGTGGATGGAACTGAAATCCCCATCAAAGAGATACGGATCAGGGAAAAGTCGCTGTACACACTCGACGTAAGCACGTCTTTTGAACGAATTGACTGGGAATCATGAAAAAATTATCGGTAACGAGAGTTTCACTGCACGTCATATTCTGGCTGGTATATATTTTCCTGAATGCGGTGCTGACCAGTATTTTCGCCAAACAGCCCCTTCCTGAAAATCTGCCGCAGGCCATGACGGCAGAGGTCTATTCCCTGCCAGCCAAAATGGCACTGGTTTACTTTGTCTTTTACTTTATTATACCGCTGTACCTCGACAGGAGCAAGGTGCGCACGCTCGTTTTGCTCACGCTTGCTGCATTTATTTTGACTGCCGCTGTTTACAGACTGATTCTGGGATGGATTTATTACCCGATTTTTAATCCGCTGGTGCCGTTCTATATACTGAATCCGACGGGCTGGCTGCTGACGATGTTTGATCTTTTTATAACGCTGGCAGCTGCCACCACCATCAAAATGGTCAGGGTTCACTACAAAAGCATCGAGTTTGAACAGGAACTGATTCAGGAAAAACTTCGCTCGGAACTGAGCTTCCTGCGCGCGCAAACGAATCCGCATTTTCTGTTCAACA
>CAILQK010000438.1 GCA_903836265.1 uncultured Bacteroidota bacterium
CTTATTCGATGACCACCCTTCGTGTGGTGGGGCCGGTCACTTCTATCGTGATTTTTGCCGTGTTTTCCGGCAAAATCTCTTCAATAATGCCGGGCCACTCGATGAAACAGTAGGTGTCATCGTGCAGCATATCGTCAATGCCCAGATCGAGGGCCTCCCTCAGACTGCGCAGGCGGTAGAGGTCGAGATGCCTCAGGACGGTATGCTTGCCATCTGCATCTGTATATCCATACTCATTCACGAGTGAGTAGGTCGGGCTGGCCGGACTCTCCTTCACGCCGATTTTTTCACAGAATGCGGATATGAAGGTTGTTTTGCCAGAGCCCATTTCACCGTAAACAATCACTTTTCTGCGCCCGTCGAGCGCGTCCAGCACGTGATTCATCAGGCTGGGCAATGCATCGGATCCGTAAACTATAAATTCCATCATGCGGCAAATTTATGCGGGCGAATGATTTTTTTCGGGTGATTTTATCCCATGCCGTACAGTGATCTTTTTCGGGAATGCGGGCAAATATAGCGTATTCGTGACTGAAACTTCGGTGATATTCCCCGACCTTCGCATCAAAGAACAGCCTTTTGATATACACGATCTCCGATATTCAGTCTGTTATTCGCGCCGAATGGCTTCAAAAGGGCGATCCAGCGCTCCGTTCCGAGCATTTGCTCACCGACAGTCGCCATGTAGCGGCACCGGCGGTTTCTGTTTTTTTTGCGCTGAAAGGCAAGCGTCACGACGGACACAGGTTTCTGGCCGATCTGTATGCTGCCGGCGTCAGGCAGTTTGTTGTCAGTGACGATGTCGGTACGGCTGCATTGCCGGAGGCCAGTATTCTCCGGGTTCCCGATACACTTGACGCCCTTCAGGCGCTGGCGGCTTTTCATCGTTCCCATTTCAACATACCAGTGGTGGGTATTACGGGGAGCAATGGCAAAACCATTGTCAAAGAGTGGCTCTGGCAGTTGTTATCGCCTGATTTTAATATCGTCAGGAGTCCGAAAAGCTATAATTCCCAGGTAGGCGTGCCTCTTTCGGTATGGCAGATGAACGAGCACCATACGCTGGCCATTTTTGAGGCGGGCATTTCCGAGCCCGGCGAGATGGAGCGGCTGGAGCGCATCATCAAACCCACTATTGGTGTATTTACCATGCTGGGTCCGGCCCACCAGGAGGGCTTTGCCTCGTCGGAGCAGAAACTCCGGGAAAAGATGCAGTTGTTTGACGGTACGGACTGGCTGATATGTGACCGGAAATATCTGCCAGCCAAATACACAGGCCGGCACGTTGAGCCGCATCCTGCGCGCGATTTGCTGCTGAATGTGCCCTGGGCTGCCGAAAATGCCGGATTATGCCGGGCTGTCATGGAAGTGCTGGGTGTTTCCGGTCAGAATATGGAGGAGCGGCTGCGCCGGCTGGAGCCGGTCGAGATGCGTCTTGAACTGAAAGCGGGAATACAGGGGTGCACCCTGATCAATGACTTTTACAACAACGACATGGCGTCGCTGAAGATAGCCCTGCAGTTCGCCGGTCAGCAGGCCCGGAGCGGCAAACTGACCCTGGTACTGTCGGACATCCTGCAGAGCGGGCTCTCTGATGACGACCTGTGGAGGGGTGTGGCAGGCGCTGTGCGTGCACACGGGGTGACGCGCCTGATCGGGATAGGCCGGGCAATCCGCACGCTGGAGAAATATCTGTCCGGCGGTGTCCGGGCCAGCTATTATTCCGATACCGGCGCCTTTCTGCACGCTCTGCAGAATACGGATTTCCACGATGAAACCATACTGCTGAAAGGTGCCCGCCTGTTTGAATTCGAGAAAATAGCGCGCCGGATGGAGCAAAAAGCCCATAAAACGGTGCTGGAAGTGAACCTGAGTGCCCTGATACACAACCTGAACGTTTACAACAGCCGTCTTCGCCAGGGCGTTAAAATGATGGTGATGGTAAAAGCGGAGGGCTACGGGTCGGGTTCGGCGGAGGTGGCCAAGCTGCTGGAATTTCACCGGGTTGATTATCTGGGAGTGGCTTATGCCGATGAAGGTATTGCCCTCAGAAATGCGGGTGTAAAACTGCCCGTTCTCGTACTCAATCCGGAACGGGCCGGGTTCGACGCCATGTACCGGTACCGGCTGGAGCCTGAGATTTACAGTCACCGGGTTCTCGATGAATTGATTGAATACGCGGGGCATGAGAGGCAAATTGCCATCCACCTGAAAGTGGATACGGGCATGCATCGCCTTGGTTTCGGGCAGGCTGACTTGCCGCTGCTATTGAAAAAACTGGGTGAATATCCGAATCTGAGCGTTAAATCGGTGTTTTCCCACCTGTCGGCGAGCGACAATACGGCGCACGACGCGTTTACACACCTGCAGGCCGCCAGTTTCAGGGCTTTTTATGATGCCCTGTGTGCGGGACTGGGCTACGCGCCACTGGCCCATCTCTGCAATAC
>CAILQK010000439.1 GCA_903836265.1 uncultured Bacteroidota bacterium
GACCATGCGTCTGCCGGGGATACGCGACCTTGTTCCGGCATTCAACACGCTGGCAATCATACTGGATTCTGCATACTTTGATCGTGAGGCACCGGCCTCTGATCCACTCGATCTCGTCAGACACTGGATTGAACAGGCGCTCCGATCCGAAGCTGTATCCACATCGGTACCTGAACAGATTTGTGTGGAAATACCGGTATGGTACGATCACCCTGATACGCCCGATCTGCCTTATCTGTCTGATTTGCTTCGTCTGTCTCCCGATGAGATCATTTGCCTGCATGCAGCGGTAACTTACAGGGTATTTATGCTCGGTTTCCTTCCCGGCTTCCCTTATCTCGGATTACTTGATGAACGGCTTGCGTCGCCCAGACTCGCCCGCCCGCGCATGCGCGTACCTGCGGGGAGCATTGCCATTGCTGGCCGCCAAACGGGTATTTATCCGCTCGAATCGCCGGGGGGATGGAATCTGATAGGGAAAACGTCGGTCAGACTGTATGATCCCGCCGGCCTAAGGCCAACGCTGCTGCGACCCGGTGATACCGTTCGTTTCATACCAGTTTCGGAAATATGAGCCTGATTGTTGTGAAATCAGGCATACTGGATACCATTCAGGATGCAGGGCGGCCAGGAAATGCACACCTTGGCGTACCTGTAGCCGGGGCTGCAGACAGAGCTGCATTTTCAGCCGGCAATCTGCTCGTCGGCAATCAGACTGATACAGCTGCTATCGAAATTCACTGGCCTGCTCCGGTTTTTTTGCTGGATTCACCTGCCTTCATAGCCCTGTGCGGCGCAGATTTCGGTGCGACCGCCAACGGTATTCCGTTAAAACCGAATGCAGCGAAGTATTTGTCTGGCCAGACAGAGATCAGATTCAGGTCGCGTGTGTCAGGTGCACGCGCCTACCTGTGCGTACGCGGAGGATTTCAGGTGCCCCTGGTAGCCGGTTCATGCAGTACCCACCTGCTTTCAGGGACAGGCGGATACGAGGGTAGAAAATTACAGTCGGGCGACCGAATTCAGTTTGATATCACTTTGCAGGAACCACTTTTCGAAGTGCAGGCCCGTATAGCCGGGTTGTATCCTCCTGACAATACCATCAGGTTTATTCCCGGACCGGAATACACCAGCCTCCATGACCATGACATGCATGCGCTTGAAGGCGAAAGCTGGCAAATTGGCCTGAGAAGCGACCGGATGGGTTGCGAGTTGAGCGGCCCATTGCTGGCACTGAAAAAAACAGGAGAAATGGTATCTTCCGCCGTCGTTCCGGGAACCATTCAATTGCCACCGGGCGGCCAACCCTTTATTCTGTTAAATGATTGTCAGACGACCGGTGGATATCCGCGCATAGGTCAGATAGTGGAGGCTGATTTGTCTGCAGTGGCCCGATTATACCCCGGTGATACATTCAGGTTAGCCAAAGTGAATCGGAAGGAGGCGCTGCTGGCAGGTTATCTGCATCGTTTGTACCTTCGTCGCCTCGCACAGGGTTGTCGCTGGCATCTGAAATAAAACTATGAAAATTGACATCAATTGCGATCTGGGAGAGGGATTTCCGCACGATGCTGAAATCATGCCGTTTATCTCCTCCGCCAATATTGCCTGCGGATACCATGCCGGGGACGCCGATACTATGCGCAGAACAATTGCAATGGCCATAGAAAATGGGGTAAATGTCGGTGTTCATCCGTCGTTTAACGACCGTGAGCACTTCGGGCGAAGAGAAATGATACTGAAAGATCAGGAATACTACGATCTCATCATGGAGCAACTCACCCTGTTCGACCGTTTGGTCGGAGAAGCCGGCGGTGAGATGAAGCACGTGAAACCCCACGGCGCGTTGTACAATATGTCGGCCAGAGACCCTCAGCTGGCTTATATCATCGCGCACGCGGTCATGGACTACAATCCAGGTCTGATGTTGTTCGGACTGAGCGGCAGTGCTTCCATCAAAGAGGCAGAAAAACTCGGTCTGAAGACTGTGTCTGAGGTATTTGCCGACCGTTCATACCAGCCAGATGGCTCACTGACGCCCCGATCTCTCCCGGGTGCACTGATTGAAAGCGAAGTGCAGTGCATCAGACAGGTACGTGACATGATGCAAAAAGGCAGCGTAATGACTGTTGAAGGTGAATATATACCGATACTGGCCCAGACAATTTGCCTGCATGGCGATGGAGAAAATGCCGTGTCATTTGCCCGGCTCATTCACGGGATTGTAAACAGTTGATATCATGTTGACAGGACGCAACCGCTCAGCCCTCACCAGCGCCGCTTTCCTGATGGCCACATCGGCTATCGGTCCGGGGTTTCTGACACAAACGGCCTATTATACCTGGCAAACAGCCGCTTCATTTGGCTTTGTCATCCTGATTTCTGTATTGCTCGATATCGGAGCACAGTTGAATATCTGGCGTTTGCTGACCGTCACTGGCATGCGCGCGCACGAGTTTTCCAATAATGTCTTCCCCGGTCTGGGTTATGTGCTGGGTGGACTGATCGTTTTTGGCGGGCTCGCGTTCAATATCGGCAACGTGGGTGGATGTGCGCTCGGTATGAACCTGATGACCGGAGTCGGTACGGAGTGGTCAGCGGCCCTGTCCACACTGATTGCACTGGCGGTATTTCTGTCGCCGGGTGCTACAGGCATGATGGATATATTCGTGAAAACACTCGGAATCGGCATGATAATCTTCACGGTGGCGGCGGCATTTCTGGCATCCCCGCCGGCAGGTGAGGCGTTGTATCGAACCCTGGTGCCCCTGCAAACAGATTCGATGGCCATCATTACCCTGGTTGGGGGAACCGTGGGTGGTTATATCAGTTTTGCGGGAGCCCATCGGTTACTCGATGCCGGCATTACCGGCACAGAATCGGTGGGTGAGGTAAATACATCGGCGATCAGGGGCATTGCCATTACAGCGCTGATGCGATATGTACTTTTTCTGGCGGCACTGGGGGTTGTGAGCAGCGGTGTGGCGATGGATACTGCCAACCCGGCTGCCGGTGTGTTCAGGCATATAGCAGGTAATACGGGAACCGTCATATTCGGGTTTGTGATGTGGAGTGCAGCAATTACCTCCGTCATTGGAGCAGCCTATACATCAGTAAGTTTCATGCGCGACTGGCATCCTGCTATCGAGCGGCATCACAGGCAGGTCACGGCACTTTTCATTCTGGTGTCGGCCACTATACTCATTCTGTTAGGGAAACCTGCACAGCTGTTGGTGCTGGCGGGCACTATAAACGGATTTATACTGCCCCTCGCGCTGGCAGTATTTCTCATGGCTGTTAACAGGAAGCAGTTACCTGATGAATACCGGCACCCCCGGTGGCTCACAACAGCAGGTTGGCTGGTAACTGTCCTGATGTTCTGGCTGGCGATCTGTAGTGTCAGGTAGATGGAAGTACAGGAGATGAAACCGTGACGAGTTGTCACGGTTTGAAGTTGCTGGCAGCAGCTGGCGAAATGCGGATGACAGATTTAGCAGACACTAAACAGCTTTTCAGATTGATACAATCCTTTCCTTCGCCCAAAACTGAACCTTTCAATTTGTGATTGGTACGGATTGCCAGGCGCGGCTGGATGAAATTCTAGACCCGAAGCTTGGTATCAACAAACCAAAACAGGATAAAGATGAGTAAAAAATAATTCTTCCCACCATGCCTGTTTGCCAATTCAACTATCTACGTGCGTGAGTTAGTGAAAATGAATGCA
>CAILQK010000440.1 GCA_903836265.1 uncultured Bacteroidota bacterium
GAATCCCTGTATTTTTTGAAAAGTCGGTTGAAATTTGCCAGATTGTTGAATCCTGAACTGAAGCAGATCTGGTTGATCGTCTTGTCGCTGTCAAGCAGCATCTTGCAGGCATGCCCTATGCGCACATCTATCAGAAACTGGGTAAAACTCTTGTTCGTATTCTTCCGGAAAAAGTGACTGAAAGCAGATTCACTCATGTTCACCAGAGATGCCAGGTCACCAATCTTGATATTCGGGTTGGCAAAATTCTTCAAGATATAGGCATAGGCCGTCTGCATCCTGTGATTGTCGGTCTTTACAGCGTGAGGCGTGAAGCCCTCGCTGGCCAGGAAGGAGCGCTCCTCTGCATTCGAAAGCATGTCTAGCAGGGTGAAAAACTCGATCACATTCACAAAACCCTTGTCGCGGGTCAGACTCAGCAGCACTGGTATTGCCTCCCCGATGGTCTTGTGCGAAAATTTGATGCCCCGGACGGAGTCTGTCAGCAGCTTCCTCACCTTGTAGAATCGCTCCTTCTGCATCAGGTGGGCGTTGAACAGATCCATGCCAAACTGTATGGTAACTACTCTGTAAGGCTGCCCACCGGAAAGCAGGGAAGCATCCGCATCCCACTTGTGATACAGATACGGGCCCAGCAAAACCATGTCGAACTCGGAGTAGCGCTCGGTAGAGTCGCCAACAATTCTTGTGCCACTGATCCCGGCCACAAGGTTCAGTTCGTACTCCGGATGGTTGTGAATCGGATAATCAAATCCGTTGCTGACTGAATCCAGCACCACAAAAAGATCGTGCTCCTTGAGCGGTGTTATTTCACGATAAACCTGCATGGCACAAAGTTGAAGAAAAAGTATCAGATTATTGCAGCAAAGTATCAATTTATCGCTTGCCTGACTTCCACTTTTGCAACATCGTTAACCGGCAATCTGTTCATCGCAATCAGAGAAAAAGTTATGAATTTGTTTTTCAACGCGAATAAAATTGGGGGCACTGCCAGACTGGTGGTATTATTTTCAGTTTTCCTGTTTGTCAATTACGGTGTTTTCGCACAAAAAACGAGTGTTTCGGGGGTGGTGAAAAGTGCAGACGACGGCACGGCGCTCATAGGGGTCAGTGTGCGCGAAAAGGAAGGAAATAACGGTGTTATCACCGATTTTGAGGGCAAATTCAGGCTCGAAACCGAGCTGAACAGAACGCTGATTTTCTCCTATACCGGTTACGAATCGTTCAGCCTGGTTGTCACAGGACAAACACTTCCCGAGGTCATGCTGCGCCCGTCATCGGGTGTACTGGATGAGTTTGTTGTTACCGGCTACAAACGCGAATACAGATCGGATGTGGCGGCTTCCATCGCCTCGGTCAAATCCGAAGATATCGAAAAACTGGTGGTGCTGGGTGTGGATCAGGCGCTCCAGGGCCAGGCCGCCGGGGTTCAGATTACCCAGACAACCGGCGCTCCGGGCGATGATATCGCGGTGCGCATACGCGGGGTAGGCACGCTCAACAACAATAATCCGCTGTTCATTATTGACGGGGTGCCAACTACAGGCAATATCAATACTTTCAGCACGACAGATATTGAACGGATTGAAGTGCTCAAAGACGGTGCCGCAGCCGCTGTTTACGGAGCGCGCGCAGCCAACGGGGTAGTGGTCATTACCACCAAAAAGGGTAAAAGCGGCAAACCGCGCTTCAATTTTGACACCTATGCAGGTATGTCTGAAGCATACCGGCTGCCCGAATTGCTGAACTCCCGCGAATACCTCGAAATCAGAAATGAGGCCATCACCAATGCCAATACGCTGCGTCCGCTGCCCAATCAGCTGCAAACGTACGATCTCTCCATCCTCGATACGCTGCCCGACAACAACTGGCTCGACCTGGTGTTCAACAGGGCCCCCATGCAGCGATATGCGCTGTCTGCCAGCGGCGGCGGCGCCAATAACAACTATTACATCCAGGGTGAGTACCTCGACCAGGAGGGCGTTTTCCGCGGACAGGGTTTTAAAAAATACGGGGTGCGCTTCAACGGGGAGGCAGGCAACGGCTGGCTCAGGGTGGGCAACAATATATCGTTCGCCTTCACCGACCGCAAGGTGATCAATTCCTCGGGCGACGGATTCGGCCCCGGAAATGAACTCAGCGGTATCCGCTATACCCTCATCGCCGCTCCGCTGTTCCCCATTTATCAGTCCGATGGCTCCTATTACAATGTCACATCACTCCTCGGCGACCCCACGCTGTTCGGCGACGGCAATGCCAACCCGCTGGCGTTCATTGACGCTACCGACTGGACGATACAGCGGAGCCGCGTTTTCGGCAATATTTATGCACAGATCAATCTGTGGAAAGACAGGATTCACGCGCGCACGTCGCTCGGGGGCGACTTCACCTTCGAAAATGAAAAAAGATTCAAGGAAAGGCTTTCGCAGGCCATTTATGCCCCCACGTCCCTCGCAGAAGGACGTGTTTTCAACCGGAACCTGGTGTGGCAAAATACCCTGGATTACGGACAAACTGTTGGCGAATGGCGTATTTCTGGCCTTGCAGGCATGGAAGCTGTTCAAAACAACACCAACTACCTCGGAGCTTCGGTCAACAACTTCAGAAGAACTGATCCGCTTTTCAGGTATATTGACAATTCCATTACCGAGGATATCAACAATATCGGCGCCAGCGGAATCGTGACAGAGTGGGCACTGCTGTCGTATTTCGGTCAGGCCGCTGTTTCGTACGGAAACCGGTATGTGCTGAACGCCACAATCCGCCGCGATGGATCCTCCCGGTTCGGACTCAACAACCGGTGGGGATGGTTCCCCTCCGTCTCCGGCGCCTGGAATATTTCCAGTGAGCCTTTTTTCAAAAATGTAAAATTCGTTTCCGGACTGAAGCTGCGGGCATCGTGGGGAGTGCTGGGCAATCAGGAAATCGGCAACTACCCCTACAGCTCCCTGATCTCGGTGGGTAACAAGGTGTATTCCTTCAACGGTCAGATTGCTACAGGTTCGCAACTGGTGGAAGGCGGAAATGCCAATATCCGCTGGGAAACAACCACCCAGACCAATATCGGAGCCGACATGAGCTTCTGGAACGACCGCCTGACCATTATTGCCGACTGCTTCAGCAAGCTCAGTGATGATATTCTGGTGCGTGTGCCCGTGCCGCAGTCGGGAGGCGACCAGAATCCGCCCTTTGTAAACGCCGCCAGTGTGGAAAACAGGGGCTGGGAACTCAGTGCCATCTATAAAAACAACGGGAAGGAGTTTCAGTGGAGTCTCGGGGGCAATATCAGCGGAATAAAAAACAAAGTGCTCTCCATTGCAGACGGCGAACCCATTCTCGGCGGTTTCGGCCTGTCAGACGGTGCTCTTACCAGAACGGAACCCGGACAGCCGGTAGGCTCCTTCTATCTGTGGAAAATGGAGGGTATCTTCCAGACGCAGGAGGAAATTGATGCGCACGCCTTCCAGACCAATTTCACCCGCCCCGGCGATGTCAAATTCGCCGACCTGAACGGCGACGATGTTATTGACGACAAGGACAGAACCCACGTCGGAAGTCCGTTCCCCGATTTCATCTTCGGCCTGAACGCCGGATTGAACTGGAAGCATTTCGATTTCTCCCTGCTCGCCCAGGGCGTACAGGGCAACGACCTCTATTTCCTGTACGGAAACTTCGCCTACGAAACCCAGCTGCGCGGATTCAACTCCTACAGGGATGTCCTGAACCGCTGGACACCCGAAAATCCGGGTAACACATTCCCGAAAGTGAGTGTGGACGACCGGAACGGCAACAGACGCGCTTCCACCCGCTGGCTGTACGATGGCTCGTACGTGCGCGTGCGCAACGCGACGCTCGGATACGACTTCAAACACCTGATACCATCGGAGGCCGTGGGCTCCCTGCGCGCCTACGTAACCGGTCAGAACCTGCTGACGTTCACCCGTTATCCAGGCCTCGATCCGGAAATACAGGCCAATACCAACGATACGCGCGGACTCGGCCTCTCGTCAGACCTGGCAGTGGGCATTGACTGGGGTACTGTTCCGGCGCCCCGGACGGTCATTTTCGGTATTCAAATGCAGTTCTAACCCCCGATACACATCTCAGATATGAAAAAGATCATTGCAATTGCCCTGTCCGCGTCACTGCTCGCGTCCTGTTCAGACATACTGAACAAACAGCCTCTGGGTATCCTGGACTCGGGCTCGTACTTTCAGACGGCCGATGATGCCGTTCAGGCCGTCAATGCAGCATATCAGTCGCTCACCTTCAGTGTAACCAACAACAATTTTTACTGGGGCTTCGGAGTTCTGCCTTCCGATGAAGCCATTGTGGGCGGCGATGGCTCCCGGCCCGGACTGACAGAGCTCGACTTTTTTACCTGGACACCCCGTACGCAGGAATTTACCGATTTCTGGGCACTCAACTACAAGGGAATTGCCCAGTGCAATGTGGTGCTGGAACGTGTTCCGGCTGTTGATATGGATCCTGTCCTCAAAAATCGCATACTCGGTGAGGCATATTTCCTTCGCGCATACTATTACTTCCTGCTCACTCAGGTGTTCGGCGATGTGCCGCTCTATACAAGGGTAACTCCACCTGATGAACTGAAAGTGGCAAAAACACCAGTCGGCGAGGTGCGCCGGCAAATCATCGCCGACTGCGAAACGGCCGCCAGTCTGCTGCCGGCACAGCATAATTCAGTGAATACCGGCCGTGCAACCAGAGGCGCCGCTTTTGCGCTGGCCGCCAAAACGTGCCTCTACAACAAGGACTGGGAGCAAACGCTCTCATGGATTGAAAAAGTCAAATCAACAGGTCTCTACGGACTGATGCCCGACTACCTGGACAACTTCCGGGAAAATACGCAGAACAACCAGGAATCGGTGTGGGAAATACAGCATACCAACCTCGAGTCGGGAGTGGGCAACTCCCTCAACCAGTGGTGGCTTTCAAAAAAAGTGATTGACGGGTACGGCTTCGCAGAAGTGACACAGGCGTTTTTCGACTCCTTCGATCCGCTCGACCCCCGCCGCGGATTCACAATTGCCAAAAATAATGACCAGTATTTCGGTGTGGTGTATAAAAACTCTTTCTCCTCGACCAAACTGGGCGTGAAAAAGTACCTGCAACCAACGGCCGAGGTCACTCAGAAAGCTGACGGCGATATCAATTATACAGCAATCCGTTACGCCGAAGTGCTGCTCTGGGAAGCAGAGGCACTGGCTGAACTGGGCAGGGTGGAGGAGGCGAAAGCGCCGCTCGAACTCGTGCGCGCCCGCTCCCGCGCGCAGGCAGCCGATCCGGCCGCCACACTGCCTCCGGTAACCACTGCAGACCGGCAGGAAATCATACAGGCAATCAGGAAGGAACGTCAGTACGAACTCGGATTCGAGTGTCACCGCTATTTTGACCTGGTTCGATGGGGAATCGCAGGAACGGTTATTCCCGAATTCCAGTCCGGAAAACACGAAGTATTCCCCATCCCGCAAACGGAAATTGACCTGAACCCGAATCTGGTGCAAAATCCCGGATACTGATTACTGGAAAGTATCAGCAATTCGCATAAAAGTATCAGTAATCCGAGGTGCAAAAATTGAAATTTGCTGAAATCAACGAACAATTTTTCGAAACCAGTGCGTAAAATCTTCTCCATAACCGGAATAATATTCCTGATATCGGTTTTCACGATGTCAGCCCAGAATGGTCAGGTAGCTGTTCCGAGGGTGGAACTCATGCCTTCACAGCCGGCGCCATTCAACGTGCGCGACTGGAAGTGGGTAGCTCTGAAGTACGACAGTTTTGTATATGATGTACAGCGTTCCGGACAGTATCTCCCGCTGGTGAATATTCAGGCAGGCGGTTTCAACTATCCGCAGTATCCGGCTTTCGGGCTGCATACTTACGTGGGCACCAGCTCGCCAAATGGCAATGAGGCTATCAATGTACTGCCTTCGCTGGTGGGTGCCTCGCTGTGTGGTATAGACAAAACAAATCAGTTCGGCCGCAACTGGCTCGAGATGAGCCGCGATTTTTACAGCAGGGCCAACGGACTGAACATGTACACCAATAACAAGGGTGGCGGCACCGGATCCGACTGGTGGTACGATGTGATGCCGAATGTTTACTTTTATCAGTTGTGCGATCTGTACCCACCGTCGCCCGGCAGCGAGGCAGATCGGCAGTTCAGATCGGTGGCTGATCGCTTTTACGCCTCGGTTGCGGCTCTCGGCGGCAGTGAGACTCCCTGGAACAAGGGCAATTTTGACTACCGGGCCTTCAATTTCGCCACCATGCAGCCCAATCCGAACGGGGTGCACGAACCGGAAGCGGCAGGCGCCTATGCCTGGATATTGTACAACGCCTGGAAGAAAACCGGCGATGAAAAGTACCTGAAAGCAGCTGAATGGTCGCTTGAATTTCTGAACGAATGGCCCACCAATCCTTCCTACGAACTGCAGTTGCCGTACGGAACGCTCGCTGCAGCACAGATGAATGCCGAGATTGGTACACAGTATAATACAGAGAAGTTTGTAAACTGGTCGTTCAACAAGGGCCCCCTGCGCGAATGGGGCACGATTGTGGGTACCTGGGGTGGTTTTGATGCTTCGGGACTTGTAGGCGAGGCACGCGACAATGGCAATGATTACGCTTTCCAGCTGAACGGTGTACAACAGGCCGCCGCACTCATTCCCATGGTGCGTTACGACAAGCGTTTCGCCCGCGCAATCGGAAAATGGGTGCTGAACCTCGCCAACGCCACAAGGCTTTTTTATCCGGGATTTCTCCCCGGAAGTTATCAGGATGCCACCGCCTGGTCAAACGCCAGTGACCCCGATCGCGTTGTCGGATATGAAGCACTGCGGCAGGTCTGGCAGGGCATATCTCCGTACTCAACCGGCGACGCGCTCAACGGCGGGTGGGCAGCTACCAACCTGTCGCTGTACAGCTGCGGGTCTATTGGCTATCTCGGTTCTGTGATCGAGAAAACATCTGTTGACAAAATTCTGAAAATCAATGTTCTGAGGACTGATTTTTTCAGATCTGCGGCCTATCCGACCTGGCTGTTATACAATCCCTATCCGGTTGCCAGAACAGTTGATCTGGACGCAGGAGCTGCTCCGGCGGATATTTATGATGCCCTGTCCGAATCATTTTTACTGCAGGATGTGAATGGTGTCATCAGCCTGACTGTCCCTGCAAATCAGGCTGTTCTGGTTACAGTTTGTCCCGCCGGCGGCGCTGTCTCCTACGATAAAAATCGTATGCTGGTGGATGGCGTCGTCGTGGACTACAGTCAGACTCAGCAACCGTGGGTTCGGGGGCCCCGGATTCAGGCAGCAGCAGCCATGCAGGATACCCTGGAGCCCGGTCAGTCAACACAGCTGTTTTCCAGCGTGCAGTCCGGACAAAGCAGTTCACTTGTCTATCAGTGGTCGGCGTCCGGTGGCAATCTCGGTCAGGCCGGAGGAACAGCCGAATGGACAACCGCCGCTGCGCCGGGGAGCACCGATATTACCCTGATTGTCACCGATGGCAATCAGCTGAGCGATACAGCAACTTTCAGCATACTGGTGGTTCCGGAAATCAATAAAGCACCGGTGATCAGTGATATAGAGCGCGAGGCTGACTACCTCCCGCCCGGACAATCCGTTCAGCTTGACGCGGTTGCATCGGACCCGAACAATGATATCCTGACCTGGAACTGGCAATCGGGAGGTGGTGCGCTCAGCTGGAACGGCTCATCAGCTGTGTGGACGGCTCCCTCTGCTCCGGGTATATACAGTGTCACTGTCACTGCCACCGACGATGAAGGGCTCAGTGACCAGTACGTGCTGAAGCTGCTGGTTAAAGAGTTTTCAACCTCGTCTCCGGATCTCGTTGCATGGTACAACTTTTCGGGTAACGCCAGTGATCTGACGCCGAATCAGTTGAACGGACAGCCGTTTAATGTCAGTTATGTCCCCGACAGATTCGGCAATACAAACAGGGCCGTCTATTTCAACGGCGTGAATGCGCGGGTAACCGTGCCGGTTCAGCCTGTATTGAATTTTCAGGATGGAATAACCGTTTCATGCTGGATCAGACCGGCTGATCTGCCTGCCAAAGAGACATTCATCCTGTCGCACGGAAGCTGGCAAAACCGCTGGAAACTGTCCATTACACCCGACAGGCACCTGCGCTGGACGGTGAACACACTCAATTCAATTGGCGACCTGGATTCGGAAAAACTGATCGAAAAGGACTCAACCCTGCAGGTATCGGTCACTTACGACGGTCAGCTGCTCGCCATGTACCTGAATGGCCGCCTGCATTCGTTCAAAACACTCACCGGCAAAATCAGGACATCAACCGTGGCCTTTCTGATGGGTCAGATGCTGCCGGGAGAGGCCACCTACAACTACAGGGGCGCCCTCGATGAGGTAAAGATATACAACGGGGCCATGCACCCCGATTCTGTAAAGACAATGTATCAACTCGGTACGACCGGAACCCCGCCCGTCGGGGGGCCGGTCGTCAGGTTGACAGCTGTACCCAATCCGGCAACAGACCATGTATCGTTCAGTTGGGATGCCAGCTTCCGGCCGGTGGAGTGGGGTGTGAACGACAGCGGTGGCAGACAGGTCTTTTCGGGAAAAATTTCAGGTGAAAACACAGCGGAGATAGTGGTGAAAAACTGGAAACCGGGAGTTTACGTGGCTGTTTTCAAAAGTGAAAACACCATGGCGCGAGCGGTTTTTGTGAAAGAATAACAATCATTTGTGGCAAATAACAAACAGGCAAATCTGATGTGTATTCAGATTGCC
>CAILQK010000441.1 GCA_903836265.1 uncultured Bacteroidota bacterium
CTCAAAGGGCTATGTAAGCGGTATCACTATTTCTTCCAAAGTAGCTCAGCAGGTTCCGGAAACCGTCAACTGCTTTCTGATAATCGTGGTAGCGGCCCTCCAGTTTGTAAATATTGATGTAAGACTGCATAACAGAACTGGAGTCACCATTCTGCTCTGCAATCTTCACTGATTGGTAATACGCATCCTTGGCTTCCGACCACCTGTTCTGTTTGTCGTAGGCGATCCCCAGGTTATTCCAGCAGCGATCGCTGAAGTTGCGGTTGCCAAGCGCATATTCAGATGCCACCGCTTCACCAAAGTGTTTTTCGGCCAATAAAAATTTGGATTCATAAAACAATGGTTCATGAAAAACTACGCCGCGATTTCGACGTAACTTGTTGAGTATAAGATTGCTTTGATTTTGGGATTGTTTTTTGTTTCGGTTGGGTTTAGGTTCAAGGCTACCGAAAATTTTTCCAGCAGATTAAGCGTGTGATAATACCTCTTGAGTTCCGCCATGGAGAACGGCCCCCGATTTTCCCTCTCCAAAGGCAGCCAGTGCGCCATTTTGGCTACCGATACCGACCCGAGTGCAAAGTTCACATGGTTCTCCAACTTGGTTCTGTCCGTACTTTGGCAGTGGGTCAGGCCGGTGAATTGCTTGGCATCCCGGAAAAGGAATTCAATCTGAAACCGGAGACCATATAATTCGAGTATGTGTGCCCAGTCCTGTTTCACATCTGTACAGAAGTATAACTTGTGGCATTGAAGCACCCCGCCCCCCTTCAGATACTCCACTGATACGAGTAAAACGATCCGTTTGAGGCTTTTTACCCATACCCGGCCGCTTCTTACACGCTTCTCCTCATCGCAGGCAACGACCGGAAGTAACCTGTCATCTGGAGACGACCAGATTATTCTGTTGCCCTTGACACGTGGTCTTCCGCGTTTTTTAGGGCCCTCGTCCGGAGGTGGTGCATAGTGCAGACAACTGTTGGATTTGAGGCAGCTAATTACCTCAATACCCATTTTCAGAACGGGGTTCACAAATGTTCCTACGCCAAAATAGCCGTCGGCAGCCAGGAAACCGCCGAAATGAAGAATGTCTGCCTTCCGCTCAGCGACCAGGGAAACGTAATGACTCATCAGCGTTTTGCCCTGTATCTTCAACGCTGCCGGAGAGGGAGTCAGAGAGGCCGAAAGATGGAATGCCGTGTGATTATCCACGTCACCTACGGCAAATGCACCCAGTTCAAGTCCCTTTTTGACGGCTCCGGCTTGTCCAGACCAGTATCTACCCAGTCCCGGTGTCTGTTTCCCACTTTTGGGCAGGTAGCTGGGGTCAAACAGTACACAATATCTGCCGCTGCCATACCTGTCTATCAGAGAACGATGAAAATCAACCATATTCAGCTCCCTTTTGAACCAGTTATGAATCGTGCCTTCATTCCAGTCACTCCATATAGCCATCTGCTTGAAGGTTGCTCTTTGGGGCAAATTCAGGAACAATGGAAAAATTGTCTGCAAAATTCGACGGAAAACAGCCGAGGTTCCGGCAAAACTGCCTATCATTGCGGTCAGGGACTCTCGGGTTCCGGTCATAGCGCGTGCGTTTTGTGTCTAAGCAACCCAAATGTACGCGCTTTTTCTTTTTTGGGCTCTGGGGTTCAGCAGGATCGTCCGGGAAAAACTTCACGAACTATTGATAAAAGTCTTCCAGATCAATCAGGTAGGGAATAATACTGTTGGTCAGCATCCATTCGGAGTACATATAGGTGGTAGCACCTCCGGGTTTCGTGTTCAGTACCTTTTCTGTTTTCACCATACAGGAGTCGGGCTCGTACCTGACAACTGTAGCAAAGCCAAATACCATATTGATGGCTGTACC
>CAILQK010000442.1 GCA_903836265.1 uncultured Bacteroidota bacterium
CCTCCATTCTTCAACAGTCTGGGCAAAATAGATGTATTCGATGCGTCAACCAGTCAGCTGATACCCACTAAAGTAACGGCATATCAGAACAAGATTTTCATCGTGCCGGAGATCCAGAATGAGTTTGTGGAGAACAGAATACTGCGGATCGAACTGAAGAATCTGCAAGATCTGGCCGGTAATACCACAGGCCCACAGCCCATGAAATGGCTCAACAGAATTCCGGAGATATACGTGAACCGGAATGAACTTTCGTGGCTCACCGATTCGGTGGGAATGACCAAGCCGGTTGACAAGACAAGATTCGTTGTGGCCAATATTCACAACGGAGCAGGCTATCCGGTACCGTTTGAAATACGGGATTATCCAGACTGGATTCACGTGGTACCCAACGCGGGTACACTCGCGCCCAATGAAATACGATCCATTGTGTTTACGGCCGATTCCTCACTGGCATTCGGCTACTGGCGCGACTCAGTGACGCTTCGTTCGCTCCCTGGTATAGCTCCTCCACTCGCATTTATGGGTGGCGACGAGCGGATACCCATCGGCGTCAGGGTGGTTTGCAAGCCACCGGAATGGGATCTGGATCCGGCTCAGTTTGAGAACAGCATGAATATGGTGGTGAAACTGAATGTGCAGGGCAGCATATCCAGTGATGTAGAAGATATTTTGGGTGCTTTCATTGGCGGACAGTTGCGCGGGCGTGCAAACGTTCAGTATGTACCGCAGGTGAGTTTGCCTGATAACAAGGTTTACCTCGCGTATATCACAATATATGGTTCCTCATCAGACTTGAACAAACCTGTCAGTCTGCAGATATGGGACGCATCTGCCTGTCTGCTGTACGGAACAATCTCGGAAAGTTATGTATTCACACCTGATGGAATAACCGGTGTGACAACTAACCCGGCCACGGCGACCACCAACAGTATGGTGCTCAGGCAAATTCCCGTTACTCCGGGCTGGAACTGGATTTCGTTCAATCTGGCATTCTCCAATCCGGCCATTAATCCGGCGCTGAGCAGTCTGAAATATCCTGCCAACGATCTGGTCAAGAGTCAGACGCAGTTTGCCAATTATTACAATTCATCGTGGGTGGGCAGTCTGACTACGCTCAATAACCGCAGATTGTACCAGTATCGGGCCGACCAGGCTGACACGATTCAGATGCTGGGTCTGGTACTCCCCGACACCATGTCGGTATATCTCAGAACCGGCTGGAACTGGATTGGATATTTGCCATCCTACTCCCTGTCGGTGAATAGCGCGTTCTCCAATCTGGTCACCGATGGCTGGCTTCAGGCTGAAGATCTGGTGAAAAGCCGGACGGGCTTTGCCCAGTATATTGTAACGCCTGTCTATACCGGATGGGTGGGCAGCCTGAACTATATGATGCCGCCAAACGGTTATCAGCTCAAACTGAACAGGGCCGGTGTTACCAGTGCAAAACTGACCTATCCGCCCTCCGGATTTAAAGGAGAGGAGAGTCCCACAGCCAATCGTGGGGGTAATTTGCCGTCGTTCTGGACGGTTGACCCTTCACAATATGAGAAAAGCGCCACACTGATCGGGATGTTGAGCGCCAATGGCGTGAATCTGACGGGTGCTTCGATGGAACTGGGCGCCTTTATGGGCAACGAGGTACGCGGTTCGGCACAGGCACTTTACATCGAGCCGCTGAACAGTTATCTCTTCTTCCTGACATACTACTCTAACAACAGTGGCGACCCTGTTACCTTCAAATTGTATAACGGCGATAACGGTACGATATGCGATCTGAATGAAATGGTATTTTTCACTGCAGACAACCACCAGGGAAGCGTGGATCAGCCGGTGCTGTTCACCTGTAACGACCTGACAGGTACAGACGAGATATCCGGGTTGACCGGACTCGACGTCAGACCCAATCCGTTCAGCCAGTCAACAGAGATCAGGTTCAATCTGCCCTCGGCGTCTCCGGTTTCTGTCACGGTTACAGACCTGAGTGGCAAGACAGTATCGTGGTTTGAAGGTGCAGGAATAGCCGGACTTAATTCACTTGAATGGAAGGGAACTTCCGACAACGGCGTGCCGCTTCAGCCGGGTGTCTATTTTCTGAAACTGAAATCTGATGCCGGACAGGCTATTCGCAGGGTAATACTGCAGCGATAAACTGCTACCCCGTCTGTTCATTGTGAAAAGTAAAAACATGACACATCAATCTCTGTCTATATCGGGTGCGCTGCATAAGCAGTTGCGCAGTCACTTCGTTTCCTTTTTGCTCATCATGCTGTTAACCCCGTTAACAGCTGGTGTGTTGCACGCCAGTCAGCCGGTTTCTCCGCCCAGCTGGACTGTTGATCCGGGTGCATTCCAATATAATATGAACATCATTGCCCGGGTGCAGTATCTGGGTGTGCCAACGAATGACTCGTTCAATATAGTGGGTGTATTTGTGGGAAATGAACTGCGCGGTGTAGCCAGCCCCACGGATGTAGGAGGCGATATGTACTATTTCATCACGGTCCATTCCAATATAGCTGCCGGTGAAAATCTGAAATTCAAAGTATATTACCAGCCTGATGATGCTGTTTATGTCTCCCTGCAGTCGCTTTCATTTACTTCCAACGTGGTAGTGGGTGATTTCCCCAATCCCTACTGGATATCGGTAGATAACTCGACGGATCTTCCGCCGTCGCTTTTGCCAATTCCAAATGATACGACGCTGGTGAGTATCCCTTTTGAAACGATTGACCTGGCCGGTTATCTTGTGAGCGACGACGGGGATCCTGTTGTTTACTCTGCGGTGCCGGGCGCCAATCTGACAGCTTCAGTCAGTGGTTCCATCCTCTCCGTGGGTCCGGTATCAGGTACATGGACGGGTACGGATACAGTTCGGGTTATTGCTACGGAACAGACTTCCAGCATGAAGAGTGCGGCAACCACGCCGAAATTTACCGTGAATCCTTATTACGCTCCACCTGTGTTGAATACCATTCCGTCACAGAGTATCAATGTGGGACAGCAGTTTGCCAGTTATGATCTCGACAGTTCGCTGATATTTACCGGTTCCTGTCGCGCTTACGATTATTACGTTACGCCATTCAGCGGTTCTGCAGCCAGTCAGGGATGGTCGCCGCCACCGCCCGGCTCCGGTCCGATGACCGTTACCGCTCGCGTATTGTTCGATGACATACAGCTGGCTGGCAGCGGCGCGCAACTGGCAGCCTTTCTCGGCAGCACACTCATTGGCACTGCCAATCCGGTTGGTACGTCTCCCGACATTACATACACCCTTACGCTGGCCAATCTGGGTACGGGTAATATTACCTTCAAATTTTACGATGCGACCAGGCAATATCTCTATACACTGAACAGCAGTCTGGCGTTTGTTTCCGGCGGGTCGGCCGGCACATCCGGTTCTCCGTATATCATTCAGCTTTGTCCGTTTGCACCCGGTATCAATTCATCCGGAGTAGCGACTATGGCCATTAACGACAATGACTGGCTTGGAACACTCCCGGTAAACTATGTGGCGAGCGACTGTATGTTTCCTGCACTCACCTCCCGTCGCGATACTTCGACGGCAAGTTATACCCGCTTTTACAGCCCGAATCCTGTTATCACCTCAGCATCAACTGTCAGTTTTCAGGAAAACACCTGTCTTCAGGTGTACAACACACAGTCATACGATCCGAACTATACGGAGAGTGGCGGACTGACATATGCGATCACTGGTGGTGCAGACCAGAGCAAGTTCAGCATCAATACCGCTACGGGTGTACTTTCCTGGAATAATTTCACTCCGGATTTTGAGGCGCCTGCCGATGCTGATGCGAATAATGTATATCTGGTTACTGTTCAGGTGTCAAATCCCAATATGCTGACCGGGCAGATAAACCTTCAGGTAACGGTAACCAACAATACAACAGAGAGTTTTACACCCACTATCAATGGGGGGGCACCTGTTTGTCTGACAACTTCCGTGGTGCTTTCGGCTTCCGGTGGTGGCACCTATTTGTGGAGTAGCGGACAAACTACTTCCAATATCGGTGTTACTACAGTTGGTACCTACACCGTTACCGTGACCAACAATGTGCTGTGTACAGGAGTGGCTACCGCCATTGTCAACCAGTCTCCGACGGTCAGTCTGGCGGGTTCTTCTTCAACAGTGTGTATTGGTGATCAGATACTCCTCATGTCGGCTCCGTCGGGCGGAACGGGCCCATATACCTATTCCTGGACTGGCCCAAACAGTTATACAGCATCCGTTGAAGATCCGGCGCCATTTGCTGCCTCACAGGCTGCAGGAGGAACATACAGGCTGACAGTAACAGACAGCAAGGGATGTACGGCAAGCAGCACACAGGCAGTTGTTTACAGATCAGAAGCAAAGGCCTCGCTCACGCTCACGGCGACAAATCCCGTGTGCGTGGGCGCGCCCATAACACTGACGGTAGTGCCAACCGGTGGTTCCACGCCATACAGCTATGCCTGGACCGGTCCCAACAGTTTCACTTCCGGGGTACAAAATCCTCCGGTATTTACAGCGGTGACAGCTTCGGCGGGTACCTATCAGGTGAGTGTAACGACCAACAGTGGTTGTATAACAACAGCAGCAGGGTCTGTTACCGTAAATGCCAAACCATCGGTGACTGCAAGTGGCGCTTCACCTGTTTGTCAGGGAAGTAACATTGTACTGACATCTTCTGTTTCAGGCGGGACGACGCCATACACCTATCAATGGTCCGGGCCGAACAGTTTTACCTCAACAGCTGCTGCCCCGACTCCGTTTGTTGCTACATTGCCGGCTACGGGTACTTACACCATAACGGTTACAGATGCCAATGCCTGCACAGTCACCGGAACAAAGGCTGTCACTGTTTCCACAACGAATATAGCACCAACCGTGAGTACCGGGGGAAACAGTCCGGTTTGTGTCGGAACAAATATACAACTGACCTCAACGGCTTCGGGTGGGTCCTCATCTTCCTTTACATACAGCTGGTCCGGCCCGTCAGGCTTTACCTCTGCCCTTCAGAATCCGACCCCTTTTGCTGCATCAACAGGTTCAGCAGGGACCTACACCGTTACAGTGACCTCCGCTGACGGTTGTGCTGTTACTGCGACCCGGGCAATTCAGGTGAACGTCAGGCCATCTGCCACGGCCTCTTCCAACAGTCCGGTTTGCGTTGGTTCGCAGGTATTGCTGGCCTCAACGGCACAGGGAGGTACGGGTGGTTACACCTTTGCCTGGTCTGGTCCTTCCGGATACAGTTCCGGTTCCGCTTCACCGGGAGCATTCACAGCAGCCACATCGGTAGCAGGTAATTACAGCATTACTGTTACAGATGCGAATGGCTGTACCGGTACAGCCACCACTGCGCTGGCAGTTCGAACCCTGCCGGTTATTGCAGTTACTACCGGTCCGACCTGTCTGGGTAACAACCTGGAGCTCAGTTCTACCGCGAGTGGCGGTACCACTCCCTACACGGCGTATGCCTGGTCCGGCCCCAATTCTTTCACCTCTACCCAGGAGGATCCGGCCGCATTTATGCTTGGCGCTCAGGGTACAGGTACCTATACAGTGACTGTTACTGACAACTTGGGCTGTACGGCTTCGGGCAGTACAACGATTGCCGGCAATAACAGTCCGGGTATCTCGGCAATGAATAACGGACCAGTATGTCAGGGTAATTCACTGACGCTTTCATCTACCCCACAGGGTGGTACCGGCGCCTATTCTTTTCTGTGGACCGGGCCGGCGGGTTCAGGCTATTCATCTGTTGCCCAGAATCCGGTGGCTTTTACTACGGGCGCCAATTCTGCAGGTGTTTATACTGTACAGGTCACAGATGCCAACGGATGTACCGGTACAGGATCAACTACGGTTGCCCTGTATTCTCTGCCTGTTGTTTCAGTTTCCATCAATGACCCACTTTGTATAGGTTCCACAGCGTTGATTACATCAAGTGTGACGGGTGGCACGGGTACTTACACCTATTCCTGGGTCGGTCCGGCCTCATTTTCATCAACGGTGGCCAATCCGGCTGCTTTTGCGATCAATTCCGTGAATCAGGGTGGAAATTATGTACTGACCGTTACAGATGCCAACGGGTGTACATCCAGTGACGGTGCGGCTTTGACGGTTTTCAGCAGCAGTGTACCATCGGTTGCCATTGGAAGCAACTCCCCTGTTTGCGCTTCTTCCTCGCTTAACCTGACCGCTACCCCCACGGGGGGAACCGGGTACTATTCCGGATATACGTGGACGGGTCCGGGCGGTTTTACTTCTGCCCTTCAAAATCCGTCTGTACCCGGAGTGAACTCAGGAAACAGCGGATCGTATATGGTCGTTCTCACAGACCTGACTGGTTGTACCGCTTCTTCAACCGCCAATATGGTGGTTGAGAACATAACCATGAGTATTGCCAAAACTGATGTTGCATGCTTCGGCCTCAGCACGGGTACTGCCACACTGACTTATTCGGGAAGTAATCCTCCGTACAATGTTTCCTGGAGCACCGGCGCGACAGCCAACGCGATATCAGGCCTCATCGCCGGAACTTACACTGTTACTGTAACGTCGCAAAGTTCAGCTCTTTGTTCCAATACCGCCAGCGTACAGATTAATCAGCCTGCTGCGTTACAGGTTACGCTGACTTCATCCACCGGGGTTTGTGCCGGTGCGGGCACTGGCAGTGCAACGGTCGGGGTATCCGGAGGTACGACGCCATATTCTTATCTGTGGCCCGCTTCGGCCGGTAACCAGACTACCGCAACAGCTTCCAGTCTGATGGCAGGAAGCTATACAGTGACTGTTACCGATAACGCCTCCTGTACTTCGACGCTGGCAGTAACAATCAGTGTGGTAAACGACATTACTGCACCAACTATCAATTGTGTGGCAAACCAGACCAAAGGAACTGCAAGCCCGGTCTGTACCTATACGGCTTCCGGAACAGAGTTCAACCTGACTGGCAGTTCAGATAATTGTGGTGTGACAGTCACTGCCTGGGCACTAACTGGTGCTACCACGGGTACGGGCAGCAACTCCCTGTCAGGAGCAGTATTCAACAAAGGAATAACAACGGTTGTCTGGAGTGCAACGGATGCTGCGGCCAATACAGGAACATGTTCGTTTACAGTAACGGTGAACGATGACGATGCGCCTTCGGTCAGCTGTGCATCGGTTCTGACAAGGGGCACTGCTGCGCCATTGTGCACCTATACAGCCTCCGGTACAGAATTCAACTCCACCGGCAGTTCGGATAACTGCGGCGTAACAGCTGCTGCCTGGACACTGAGTGGCGCCACGACAGCTACCGGAAGCAGTTCCCTGTCCGGGGTGGTGTTCAACAACGGAG
>CAILQK010000443.1 GCA_903836265.1 uncultured Bacteroidota bacterium
CAACCACATCTAAATCCGGTGCTATGGCGGCTATCTTACCATCTATTACTTGTACATCTAGGGTGAGATAAGCATCCTCAGTAGCAATTAAGACATTCTGGATGGTACCGTTGTAAATAATATTCGACTCATTGGGCTCTTCGGAGAGGCACTCTACCGAGAAGTTTTCTCCATTTAGTACGAAGTCGAGACCGCCGCCATTCCGGAGCATCCAGCGTGCCATACCGGCATAATTACGGCGTCTGGCAGGAATGTCCAGGACCACCTTTCCGTTGTCGGGGATTGTGCCGCGCAGAACGGTATCCTTGTTGAGCCCCTGGAGCAGAATGAGATCCCACTCCTTTCCGGAGAATTTGGGGAAAGTGAGCGTGATCGTCTGGGCGACAAGGCTGAACGATAGCCCGGCAAAGGCAACAAGGAAAGCGAATACCGATTTTTTCATATTTTTTAGCTTGATTTGATGGTGCAAAAGTATGGAAAAAGGATTTTAAGTGGCATAAAACTGAAAAATGCAGTGAAATAAAGTGGTAAAACAGTAAAACAACTTCACCGCTCCGTGGTGTTTGCAATTCCATAATACGTTTGCAGCGCACCATTTTCTGATGTACCAGTCCTTGCACAGGCAATCCGGAAATCATGATGTATGAGGAGTAAAAAAACCGTCAACGGGCATACCTCCTGCAACTGTGTGGCAATATGTAACAGACACGGACAGATACAACGCCCTGTCAGTGTATGGAGTGGTATTTCAAAATCGTGAAACAAAACCTGACAACAGCAAAACAAAACAAATGGAAGAGTATCAAACTGATTTTCTTGTGCAGGCCATGATGAAACTTCCCCTCATAGCCATAGCACAACAAAAAAAATACATCATTCTGACGCCACGGGAAATCATGTACTGTGTAGCGGAGGGAAGTTACTGCCATATATACAAGGAAGATGGTGAAGCGATACTTGTTTCGATAAAACTCAAGGCTGTTTCGGAGATACTTCAGCAGTGGCCAGAATTTGTCCGGATACACCATTCATATTTTATCAACGTGCATCATTTGAAATGGATAGAAATATCGGATGGCTGGCAGGCATGTATGAGTAATGGTCAGTTATTGCCCGTATCGGGCTCGAGAAAAACAGCACTCCTGTCATTATTTCACGTACACCGCGACAAGCGGGGTCAGAAGAACCCGGATGACCGAGATATGAATCAGGAATGACACCCTGTGAAACCGTATTCACCAGCGGTGAAACATTTGATACAGGGTGGAATGATATGAAGTCCTTTGCATCACTCTCATTTAAAAACAAAATCATGAACAAAATTACTTTGACATTTCTCATTGTTATGGGCTCTCAAATTCTGAGTGCACAAAACCTGGTTCTGGGAGCCTCGGCAGGCGGCAATTTTTCCCGATTCAAGTTCGACAAAAACAAAGACCTTGAACAATTCTGGCCTGACAGGAAGTTTACGCCGGGGCTGAACGGAGGTATCAGGGTGGGATACAACTTTACCCCGAGTATCGGAATAATAGCAGGTGTAGATTACATGGAAAAAGGTTCAGTGCTGGGATCTACAGAAAGTGTCCTGGTTGACAAGGACGATAATTATCTGGTTGACAATCAGGGAAATTATATTAATGGTTTCTATAATTTGACTGAAAAGATGAGGTACATAAGTGTACCGCTGCTTGTCAGGTGGCAATCCGGCGGCAAGGAGGGTGGTTTTACTCTCTCCGCCGGCATCAGTTTTAACGCAGGCTTCTACTCCAGGTCAAATCGCTACTTTGAATCACCCTTGTTAAGAGACATTGGCTTTCCCGAAGGCATCTATACCGACTACCCCGAGATAGAACAGACATTTGGCAGCAATGTAGTTAATGAATATCGTTCCTGGCAGCCCGATCTGATTTTTGCGCCGGGTTATATGTTCAAGATTAATGAAAACAGTCGTCTGACTGCAACTGTCGGCATAGACTCCGGACTCGGAGATTCATTCAATAAAAAGTGGAAGAGCCTGGAAGGGCCCAATTCCAGACAGACAAACCGGACCGTATTCCTGTCTTTCGGGTACGAATACCACTTTGATGCAAGCGAGGATGTTTACTAGTATTATTGTCAGTTATGGCCCGCAGAGACATACAGAGTTTTAATCTATCCTTTCTGGACTTGTTGTCAGGAGCACTTGGAGCTGTCATATTTCTGTTCATTATTGTACCCAAAGGGAAAAGCGCTTTCCCCTTGTTACAGAAAAATGCAGATGCAAGTGTTCTTTTGGACACCCAGACCATGAGGATTATAGGAAGGCCCGTAACAGGTGCCCGGTTCAAGGTGGGAGACACAATAACTGTGATCATCAATGGAAGTTACAAAGACCCCGTTGATTCGCTGATTGCATCTGTTGACAACAAATTCTGGAACAACTATTACCCGAGTCAGGTAACGGCACCTCGGGTGACCGTACCAGACCCCGTTCAGCCGGCTCCTACGACTGCCACAACACCCGCTATAACACCGCCTCCACCGCCTCAACCGCCTTCTGATGACAGGTCGTACAAGGGCCCGAAGCCAAGTGCACCCTGCAAGCTGGCATTTGAGTTGAGCTGGGGTGACGAAAAAGACAATGTGGATATACTTGTTCAAAAGGGGGGGCGTAAAGTCAGTGGCGTCAAACAACAACGTACAGACCCCGAGATAGGAAGATGGGATACAGGAGTATCCAAGACCAAGGTTTTTAAAAAAACCGACTTCCGTACCAATGTGGAATCGGTACGTCAAATTGAAGGAATTTTGCCCGGAGAATACAGAATTTACGCTATTTTCAAGGCTTCCGAGAAGGGCTCTTCCAGTGTAAATGTCAATCTGCTGCTTTATTCAAAAAATCAGACCGGAGCAGAGAAAGGAGAGACTTACAATTACACTTTGTCATTACGTCAAAAGCCCGGCAGTCTGAATGATTACACTTTTTTGGGTACTGCAAGTGTCAAGGCTGACGGTTCAATAACATTTTCAAAATCATGAGAGGCAATATTCAAACGATGGATATCGGAATTTCAACAAGACTCAAACATTTCCTGATCAGCTTTTTTGCAGCTTTCATACTGTGGATAATCCTTGTGGGTGTGGCCGATTCACTTCCGGATATTGGCTTCAAGAGAATTCTGGTGATTTTTGGCGGAACTCAAAACGGGTATATTCAGATGCTCAC
>CAILQK010000444.1 GCA_903836265.1 uncultured Bacteroidota bacterium
CTCTTCAACACCTTCCTTGTTTTTTCTTTTGTACGTCTGGAGACCGAACTGCTCCTTTACCCTGTCCATCTTGTTCAGAATAACAGAGCGCAGACCCTCGGCAGCATAGTCGGTAGAGTCGAGTTTGGCGTCGGTGATACCCTCATACCAGTAAACCTTGTCGTTGGCGCCCAGCAGGAGCGTGAGTACCTTCGATTCTTTTACCGGTTCGACATCTTCTTTTTTGATGTCTTTTTCGGGCATTACCAGAGCCAGGATATTCGGTTTTGCCAGCGTTGTGGTGAGCATGAAAAACGTGATCAGGAGGAACCCGAGGTCCACCATCGGCGTGAAGTCGATGCGGGTGGACATTTTTTTGGATCTTACCTTGCCGCCTTTCTTTTTCCCGCCACCACCGTCTTGTGCAATTTCTGCCATGGCGTTGCTTTCGCTTTAATTGAGTGATGAATTAGCCCGGTTTTGGCCGAACTGTTAGAACAAGGGCCTACTCTTTCTTTCCAGCGCCTTCCATGCTGGTGATCAGGTTAAACTTGTTGACGTTGATGTCCGTCAGCGTATTGATAACCTTCTGTACAGCCGGGTACGGCGTGTTCTGGTCGGCCTTTACCACGATAACATATTCGTCGGTAACTTTGCCTTCCTGCTTCATCCGGAACTGTGCGAGACGGGCTCTGTGTACCCAGTCGGCCAGCTCACTTTTGTTGATATCAGCAGTATCCACGGGGATACCCTCGACCTTGAATTCGGCGCGTCCGGCCACATCTTCTCTGATATAACCGCCAAGCTGGTTACGGGGAACACCGAACATCCCCAGATTGGAGAAGGTGACCATATCCTGCTGGGAGAGCTTGAGACCGTGGGCATCATTGATATCATTGATCAGGCTGAAACGGGTATGGTTACCAGCCATATCAAGGAATATTCTGCCTTCCGGGTCAACGGAGATAGTCAGTGTACCAGCGTCGGGCAGTTTCGTCTCGGAGATGGAGGACGGTGTGTCAATGACCACGGTTTCTGCGGGCTTCATCTTTGCAGTGAGCATGAAGAAGGTAAGCAGCAGGAACGCCACGTCGGTCATTGCCGTCATGTCAATTAACGGCGAGCCACGTTTGGGTTTATGTTTTGGCATAACTGATCTCTTTGATTTTAGTGACCTTTGGCAGCGAAAGTCTGGGTCAGGCTGTAACCTGCCTCGTCAATACGATACGTCAGGGCGTCAATTCGATTAGTGAAGAAGTTGTAGAACACGATAGCGATAGCGGAAGTACCGATACCGAGTGCCGTGTTATACAGGGCTTCGGAGATACCTGTTGCGAGAGCGGTTGAGTCGGGAGCGCCTGCTGTTGCAAGAGCGGCGAACGAACGAATCATACCGATAACCGTTCCCAAAAGTCCGAAAAGTGTGGCGATGGAGGCGATGGTAGCCAGGATACTGAGGTTGCGCTCCAGCATCGGGAGTTCGAGGGTAGTGGCTTCTTCCACTTCTTTCTGGATAGCAATCACTTTCTCGTCTTTCTCCATACCGGTTACTTTCTCCATTTCGGCGTACTTGGCCAGGCCTGCGCGCACCACATTCGCAACAGAACCTTTCTGCTTGTCGCAGGCAGCAGTTGCTCCGGCGATATCACCGCGATCGAGGAAGCCTTTTACCGAACGAACAAATGCGTCTATGTTACCGGTACCACTAGCCTGGCTCAGTGTGATGAAACGCTCGATAACGAATACGATTGCCGTGAAGAATGCTGTGATAAGAATCGGCACCATGAAACCGCCCTTGTACATCTGGCCCATGAAGTTACCCGGCAGCGGGTCTTTGGTTGGGTCATTATCCGCGAAGTTGGCCGGATTACCCAGCACGAACTTGAAGATCGCGATTGCAAGAAGGAGCAGAATCGGGATCACGATATACGGAAAAATACCAGAAATTCCACCCTGCTGTTGTTGTTTAGCCTGTGTAGGTTTTGCTGCTGTCATGCTGCGATGTAATTTAAGTTAGAATTAATGAATGGTTGGTTTGACAAAAACCCTGCACATCGGACCGGCAGCGAAGCAAACAATCAACACGTCTGCGTCATCTGTTATACGAAAGATGCAAGGGAAGGTTAATTTGGCGTGCGCACTGAAAAATTTTATTTGCATGCCAGGATTTGATTTCCCGGCGGTAAAAATAGTGTATGAAGTACAATTACATACAAGGCATTTTGGAAATTCATTTTTAATTCTTCAAAAAAAGAGGAATTTAGTTCTGACAACCCCAAAATTTCACGCAAAACGCATCATTCCATCTGTTTCAATAATTGCCGGATTGCCTGTTTTGGTCAGTTGGTACCCCCTGATTGCCTGTAAATGCTTCAACGTATGGCTGTCCTGATACGAACCAGCTGCTCCAGCAATGCCTCCAGCTGGTCAAGCGGAAGCATATTGGCACCATCAGATTTCGCCTCTGCGGGTACCGGATGGGTTTCAATGAACAGGCCATCCACCCCCACGGCCACGCCGGCCCGGGCAATAACCCCGATCAGCGCAGGCCGGCCTCCGGTGACACCGGAACTCTGGTTGGGCTGCTGCAGCGAATGGGTACAGTCGAGTACTACCGGCGCTCCAAACGACTGCATCACCGGGATACCCCTGTAATCAACAATCAGATCCTGATATCCGAACATAACTCCACGCTCGGTCAGTATCACATTCGGATTTCCCTCCTCTCTCACTTTTTCGGCAGCAAACTGCATGGCTTCCGGACTCAGAAACTGCCCTTTCTTGATGTTGACCACCTTGCCGGTTTGTGCCGCTGCCGACAGCAGGCTGCTCTGGCGACATAAAAATGCCGGAATCTGCAATACATCCACACAAGACGCAGCCAGTGCCGCCTCCTCATCCGTATGTATATCGGTGGTGGTGGGTATGTCGTAGTGCTCGCCCACTCTTCTGAGTATGTCCAGTGCCTTCTCGTCGCCTATACCGGTAAAGGAGCTTTTTTTGCTTCGGTTGGCCTTCCGGTACGAGCCTTTGAATATATATGGTATCTGCAGCCTGTTGCAGATTTCATTTACCCTGCCGGCGATGTCGAAGGCCATTTGCTCGCCTTCAATGGCACACGGACCGGCTATCAGAAAGAAGTTGCCCGAATCAGTGTGCTTCAGATTGGTCAGATTAAGCATTGTTATGTATTCAGATTGAAATTGTCAGTGTTCAAGTGCCTGTTCGATGAGCAGACTGAAAAACTCTCCGAGTTCCCATCCGTACGCGCGCGCCTGCTGCGGAACGATGCTGGCAGGTGAAATACCCGGAATGGTGTTGGCCTCCAGAAAATAAAAGGTTTCTCCGGTCAATATGTAATCGAACCGGACCACCCCGCGACAGCCAAGCAAATCGTACAGTCGCCTGGTGGAGGCCTGACAACTGGCGGTCAGCTTGTCCGACAAATCTGCCGGTGTGATTTCCTTTGACTTCCCTTCGTATTTGGCGGCAAAATCAAAAAATTCGGTCTCGGAGATGATTTCGGTTACAGGCAATACGATGATTTCTCCGTCAACCCTCAATGCCCCGTTGGAAAACTCGCGGCCCGGCAGAAATGACTCCACTACCGTTTCGTGACTGTAACGGAATGCCTCCTCTATGGCAGGCATCAGTTCTCCGGCTGTCTTCACTTTCGTGACGCCGAAACTCGAGCCGTTGTCGTTGGGCTTGACAAACAGCGGCAGTCCCATGGACAACAGGAGGCTTTCATCAACAGGCTCATTTTTTCGCAGCAATACAGATTTGGCCATCGGTATCTGATGCGGCGCCAGCTGGGTTTTGGTGTTGTGCTTGTTCATGGTCAGCGCACTCACATAACCATCGCAGCAGGTGTAGGGAACGCCCATCATTTCCAGATAACCCTGCAGTTTCCCGTCTTCCAGCGGACTTCCGTGCAGGGCTGCGAAGGCGCAGTCGAACCGGATTTTTTCACCGTTCAGGGTGATGGAGAAATCATTTTTGTCAACAGGTATTCCTGTTTCCGGCTCGCACCAGTCCGATTTTTGAATATCTATCAGAAAAGTGCGGTATTTGCCGGCGGGCAGGCAGTCTTTCACTACCTGCCCGCTTTTCAGCGATATCACCCTTTCTGCGGAATCACCGCCGGTGAGTATGGCAATGGTCTTCTTCATCTTGTATCAATTCAGTGAGAACTGGACGGTAATGCCCGAACTCAGCGTGGTAATCGGGAATGACTGGGATGTTTTGGGTACCGTTTTGCGATAGTCGGTGAACAGGCGCAATTTCAGACGTTTGTTCAGGGCATACTCAACGGCAGGGTTGATACTTATTGTACGGGCGCCGCGGGTTGGCACTGCCTGGTTCGGACTGTCGAGCAGGTGGTTGATGGTAATATCGTCGCGCACTTCAAAGTCGAACTTGATATTCAGGTCATTTGCCTGGGTACCTCCTGCACCGCCGGTGGATCCGCCGGGAGTCGGGGGGGCATTCGGATCCGGCTTTTTCGTCGTTTTTTTCTTCGTCTGCGTCTTCTTTTTGCCTGTCAGGAAGGGGATATTCACGTCTTTCATTCTGTAGCCGAATCCGACAGAATAGCTGGTGGAGCGACTTTCTGCCAGCTGATAATCAATGAACGACA
The DNA here is from genome assembly GCA_903836265.1 of uncultured Bacteroidota bacterium. Lineage (GTDB taxonomy): Bacteria > Bacteroidota > Bacteroidia > Chitinophagales > Saprospiraceae > M3007. Next base: position 4,619 of record CAILQK010000444.1, read on the forward strand.
TGGCCAGCGAGCGTGATTTCTTGAAATCCGCCTTGAATGTCATTTCATTTTTCATTTTCACATCCAGTCCGAAAAGTGGCTGCAAATCCTCCCTGATTACCACCTGCGGAATTTCATACCGCGCGATGTAGTTGAAGTTGAGTTCGTCAATCTGATACGGATTGGACGGCTCGAAGAACAGGTCTGTATTGTACGAGTTGACGGTCAGGGTATTCTTGTAGCCGTGAGAGATCTGAACACTGGAGAAAATTTTGCTCAGGTTTCCGATCTTGCTCAGTCCGTTGTAGTTCAGTTTCCAGTTGACAGAAGGAAGTGTCCTGAATATATCCAGATTGACAGCATTCGGATCGGTTTCGGTGTAGGCCGAAATAAACGCCGGTATAAGTACTTCCTGCTGAATCCTTCCGTATCCGTTCACAAAACCCTTGTCAATCGGGTGTTCGCTCAGGTCGTTTGCCGTTACGCCGAGTCGTTTCGATATCACGGGCCTGTACTGTTCATAGCGCTGGAACAGTCCGTTGATGTCGTTGTTGAACAGGGTCTGCATGGAGAAGTACGAGATGGTGTAGCTTCCCATGTCACGCTGGGCACGGTGCTGATAGTCCACCGAATCCGGATGAACAATGAAGTTCTGGTCCTTGAACAGCTCTGTTCCGTTTTTGGTGTACTGCCTGTTGGCCGTTACCTCCACCCGGAAGTCGCGGAACGGCTCGATGGTAACTCCGGCATCGAAGTTCTGAGTATAGTTTCTGGTGACCTGCTGGTTCAGTTCCGGACGGTGTGTGATCCAGCCCTGTCTTCCGGCTTCATCGAGCCATTCGGACGTTGGCTGCATTCCTGCCACGAAATCCCAGCCGGGAGCCGAGAAGCCCTCACTCAGACCGAACAGTTTGGCATCCGGCGTGAACCCCGGCACCATACTGGTAAAGGTTTCGGTATAGTTGAAACGCGCCTTGCGTACGAGCATGAGCGGGCGCAGAGCTATACGTTCGGCCATGGATGGCTGTCTGTCCTTCTTTTTGTCGCTGTTTCCGCTCTTGTCATCGCGCTCTGTGATTTTACCCTGCATTTTCGGATCGCCGCCGCCTGCCTTCGGATCGCCGCCGCCTGCTTTTCCGGCATTGCCCGCCTTGTCGCGGACTGGCAGCGCAGCATTACCATCGGTACCGGTTGCACCGGCGGGCCCTGCGCCACTTTTTGCCGGATTGGCCGCCGGGTCATCCTGTTTGCTGCGGTCGGATGCCGGATCCTTGCCTTTTTCGGAAGGCGCCTTTCCGGCTGCCGCCGATTTGCCGGCATCTGCCCCCCTTCCTCCGGGCGCTTTTCCGCCGCCGGATTTTCCGCCGCCCGGGGCACCGCCACCATCGTCGCCCGGCGCCTTGAGGTCGTCGGCCTTGCCGCCACTGCCGTTTTTGCCACCCGTTTTGGCCGGCTTGTTGATCATGGCGAGGTATTTGCTTTTGTTGTAGAGCGTCTCCAGATTGAAATCACCGTTGATCTGCCTGGTATTGTTGTTCTGAATGACGTTACCAAGATTTCGCTCATTCAGCCTGTCCTGAAAATCGAAGGCATCCAGATTCTGGAGCTTGAGCGACTGTGCTGTCCAGGTATAGCCCGTAGTGTAGGAAGCCTTCATGGTAACCCAGTCCATGAATGGTATGGATTTGAACGGCAGCGTCCAGCTCAGACTGGCATTATGTGTATAGCCTTTCGGGCGGCCCAGATTTTTGAAATTGTTCCAGAGTATCTGATTGCGTTCCGTCTGGGTAACCTCCCTTCCGGTCTGGTCGAACTGCAGTGGCTCGTCGAGCAGACTGCGTGCGGTCGCGTCGAAATTGAAGCGTATGGATTTGGAGATGGTCCAGCCCAGATCGTAGTTTCTGTCCCAGGTGAACCGCCGGTTGTAATAGGTGTTGAGCTGAGGGTCTTCACCCGCAAATCTGTAGGTGGTCACCGATGCCAGTCGCTCCAGATTGGTACTGAATCCGTAAGTTTCGGGCAGCGGATTGAAATTGAAATCGGTGATGAATTTCAGGTACTTGTCCTTCTTGATCAGGCTTTTGAACGGCTGCAGCGGCTTCAGTCCGGTGGAATAATTCCAGTCAATGGCGCCCTTGTACTGATTCTGTTCGCCGTTCAGGATGAAGGGCGTGCGAATTTTCTGCTGATTGAAGGCGTATGTCAGGCTGAAGTTTTCGATATTCCACGGGAGAGGCAGTGTGCGGGGTTTCCCCTTTCGCTCCTTCCGCACATTGGTGAAATTGTACCCCCTGATGATATTTACATCCTGGGCGCCCGCACGGATGGAGTCCCTTTTGACCGGGTCTGTTTCGTCGCGAAGTTTATCCTTCAGACGAATATCGAGATCATACGGGTCGAATTCCGGATTTCTGGTAATATTGGAGTATTGTGCATAGAACGGAAGTTTCAGGCCCACCTTCTCGGGCAGGAACTTGCCCAGCTCAAGATTGGCTGAAATATCGTATTGTATGACCTCCTCCCGCTGGCGTTGCGACAGTTTTTCCTCAATGCTTCCCCATCCGATACTGGTGTAGTTTCCGGCCACGGATATATTGCCGAGATCGGCCATTCGGATATCAACGCGCGCGAGACCGGCATACCCGCCTTTTTCGTTGAATCCGCTGAGACGAAGCTCGTTCAGCCAGAGTTCGACACAGTGCAGGTTGCTTTTGTTGTTTGTTTCATCGGTATTGCGCACTCCGATCATGGCCCCCTTTACGTATCCGATATTCGGATTGCCCACTACCTTTACACGGGCCGTCGGCCGGTCGGGGTCAGTTATTATATATGGTGCACTGAGAGGCCAGTCCGGATTGAGATTTCGTTCCTTCTTTGTATTGACAAGCAGATCGAGCGGAAAATCAAACTGATTTTCAGGGCGCCACACTTCTTCCTTGTACTCCCGGCTGTCGGGGTTGCCATTGAGGTTGAGCTCATTTGACGGATAAAGCGGCAGCTCATACTCGTAATAGTTGCTCACAAAATCGGATCCCAGCCTGATGAACACTTTCAGGTCGGTGGAGTCGAGCGGGAAATTGGCCGCATCGAGGGCCTCTGCGTGCACAAACATTTTCATTCGCTTGTACTGGCGAAGGTCCATATTGAGTGTTTTGAACACCGCACGGGCATCGCAATAAGACAGACTGCATACGCTCATGGCGAGCGCCTGCTCGTTCTGAAGGATATCGGGGAATGCACCGACCGACTGTTCACGACGGATACCGAAAGGAATTGTGTAGTTGAAGGGCAGACGGGCGGAGTTGTCCTCAATACTCACCGCGTTGATATCGAAAGGAATCTGTGAATAGCCCACGTCGCACACAGCACCTGTAGGGTTTGGATCTGTATTGGGAAGTGCCTGGGTAAAGCGTCTCCACTGATTGCGGCCCAGTTCCAGCGTGGCAAAGCGGAAAGTGGTACGCTCGGTGAAACCTTTCCAGTACATACGGATGAAGCGGATGGAGCGGAAGTCCTGGATACCGCCAAAAGCTCTGCGGCGACGGAGATCGAGCGGTACCTTGAAACGATACCAGGTATATTGTTTGCCGTTTTTTGTGAAGGTTACGGTATTGGCAATCAGATCTCTGACAGCAGGATGCTCCTCGTCAATCACCTCCTGTCCGTCCTTGAGCGTCTTGGGGAATTGAATTTCATACCTGAAATACGCCTCTGTTTCGTTGAGCGAGCGGTCGCGGTTCAGGTCTTCCTGATCCGGGTAATTGGTTGCCGACGGGTTCAGGTTATTCGACTGATTGACGGGGGAGTTGCCCTCGGTATTGTTGAACTGCCTGTAGCGCAACAGCAGTCCGGGCGGATTGTTGTTGAACTCCGGATCGCGGAAGTACTTGAAATCGTCATTGGATGGGTCATCCGCAACAGCCGTCTTGAAGTTGGGCGACAGGCTGGAGCTCTGGATAATATCGTACCACTGCTTGAAGAAGACCTTTTCATTGTCGTTGTTCAGGCCGTCGAGACCCAGATCCTGAAGTACCCTGTTCTGCTCCTGATTGTCGAATGCGTTCACTACCGGAGGTTCGATAGGCACACGCCCCCAGGTGGTACTGTCTGTAATAAAGTTATTGGAGCCCGCGGGCAGGCCGTTTTCAAAGAACTGGCGCGAATCGCGCATGACATCCTCTGAAATGGAACCCAGATCAAAGTACATGGATCCGGCATCCGATACCGGAGAGCCATCGTTTTTCTCCATGTACGGGTTCAGTATCCAGAACTCCACAAACTCTATGTTCGCCGCTTCAAAATCGTTGGTTGTGACTTCGCGCATGAAACCTGCCCAGCGGGTGGCTGGCAGATTCAGGGTTCCGTCGGCTGTAAAACCAGCCGACACACCGGGGTATCCATCCGGCAATTCAAAGTTGTAGGGGCCTCTTTCCCGCGGATAAAAAGTGACGTCGAGTGGTCGCAGACTCGACTGTTCGAAGGGCGTAAGCTGGCGATTGGGGAAAATTTCCTGATACTGGATGAGGGTGGTATAAGGGTCGCCACTGTCAACGGCATCGCGTGCGCTGGGGTCGGCTACATACCAGGCCAGACCGGCGCGGTTGGCGCCGAGTGCGAGATCACTCCGTTCTGCTTCACGGAACAGGGAGGTGTCGCCGCGCGGTACAGATGAAATGACCCACTGATTGAACTGGGTAGTGAGCGGCAGATTGGCCGTACTGCCCTCGAAATCATCGAGATAAACCACACCTCCCGTATCCTCGCCCTGATTGATGGCCTTGTTGTAGCCCGGCTGCAGCAGCGCCATTTCGGCCTGGGCGCTGATGGTAGAGGGCTCCTTTGTTTCGAGCAGAGGCAGTTTGTCTATCAGCTTGGTGAGCCACGGCGCATCTTTGGATATGCTGAAATCGAACCCGTACATCTTGTTGTTGATGGGGTCGTCGCCAAAGTTCACTTTTTGGGTCAGCGGCCGTTCAAAGAGGTTCATGAAGGTAGCCCCGACCTTGAAGTCCTTGCTGAAGTCGTAGTCAAATCGGGCACCCACCATGGATCGGCTCTGGAACCCGAAAAAAGTGTTGTCCTCAAAACTGACATTCACACTCTGGCCCGACTGCAGGATAGCGTCGTTGAGGATGCGTACCTTGCCTATATTATAGTCAACAGAATAGTCAACACCCTCCCGCAGTTGCTGACCGCCGGCAGTTACCCGTACCGAGCCCTGCGGAAGATTGAAGGTACCCAGTGATATTTCAGAACTGGTGCTCGACTTGTAGGAGCCCCTGAGCGTGTAGCGATTGAGCTGCTGAAATTCTCTGGCCCTGAATATCGTGGAATCGTAGAGCTGCGGATAGGTGTATTTGATAGCAACTGTTGTATCAGCACCCGCCGTCATGATTTTATTGGTCAGGAATTTGCCGAAAGGCTCCAGTACGGGAAACATGATCCTTCCCGACCTGAGATTGATAGTTAGTCCCGGCACAAAGTCGAATATACCATCGGCTCCCGGATCGCCCTGCAGGTTCAGGTTATCGAGATTGAATACCTGCAGCAGCGGGCGCGCCCTCAGGTCAGTGGGTATATCATCGGCGGCCAGGAAACGGCGCTGGCCCTTCCCCGGGTCTTCATAATAGATATCAAAACGGAATTCCTGCGGATCCACGTTGGCCGTGCCCACTGCATACACGTTCTTCATCATCAGATCCCAGATCGGGAACCTGACGTTGGCAGTGGTACTCTTCAGCATTTTTACGAACAGCACGTTCGTTTTCAGGGTGTCAATGGAGTTTTTCCGGGCAACATCACTGGAAAATTCGCCAATTTTATAAGGCTTTCCGTTGTAGGTATATTCCAGTGCGACACCCAGCACCTGGTCGGGCTGTACGTTCAGATTGACAGAAAGGAAACCCAGCTGCGGATCATAGTTGAATTCCGTGGGGCTGAGCTGCCGGGCATTTACTTTCTCGAAATCCCGGATCTGCTTCATCTGAAAGTCCGCAGGATTTGTCAGGATGTTAACCACCTTGTCGCTGTAACGCAACGTGGGATCGAACTCCAGTCTGTCGAGAATGGAACTGTACAGCTTGTTGTTTTCGTTGGCCGGCAGTCCCCTGTTCTTAATATCCACAGCCATCGGGGTATTCAGCTTCCACTGACTGGCGCAGGAGTCGGGCTCGGCGAGTTCCGCCAGGGCAACAACATCACGGGTATTGACAGTCTCCTGCTTGTCGTTGGTAATCCAGACCTCCATCCGGGTAATATTGAACAGCGACTGCGGTACCGGCAGGCATTTCATCGCCGGCTCAAACTCATTTCTGTTCCAGTGGCTGATGAAGAAGTGACGGTTTTCGTCGTACTCATCAATAGGTTTCACAAACTGCTGTACCTGGGCGCCACCCTGCACTTTCAGGGTGGACTGTTTGGAGCGCTGCTGACTGGCTACGAGAGTGGTACGCAGGTGACCGAATTTCATCTCGGTTTTCAGACCAAAAAGATTCTGAACACCTTTTATCAGGCTGGAGCGCGTATTGAAGGATACGTTACCGGCTTCGATATTCTGAAGAATTTCATCCTCGGAGAAGCCCTTGGTATCGTATTTCAGCTTCATCTGGTTGTCGAAGTCGAATGTAGCCTGGGTGTTGTAGTTGAAGTTCAGGTTCAGTTTTTCTCCGATTTTACCCTGGGCACTCATATTGATGTCCATGTCAAAATCGAAGTTGCCCGTAGTTTGCTGACGGAGCGTCAGAATGGGGTTCTTGATTTTCTGGTAATCAAATCCGAAAGTCAGGTTGATATTCCCCTGCGGTTTGATATCCACGTTGGTTCCGCCGAACAGACGGTCTATAAGGCTGTTTTTGATATCGAACTGTGCTACCGGATCACCGCCTTCACCACCTTTGCGGTTGGGATCCATCACACCCTGCAGACGGTCGAAATAAGCCTGCTGCTGCTGCCGGTCGCGCCAGCGCAGGTACTCTTCGAACGTCATGTAGGTGGGGGTACGGTAGTATTCATCGCCGATTTTCTCAATCAGCATGTAGGAATTGGAAACAGGGTCATATTCCACTGTCTGGGTGATGGCTTTCGGATCTTTCAGGTCAACCGGGTTGCTTCCGCTGTTCAGGAAGTCACCGAAACGATCCTTCAGAGGTGGAAAAGTATCTGCCACGACAGGACGGATACCGAACGATTCGGTCGGACGGTACAGGAGCGCCACCGGGCGTACTTCATCAGGGAACAGAATGGTAAGCGCATCCTTTTTCCATGGCCCGGCAGGAGAAAAAGCGTACAGGGCACTGACAGCCAGCAGGGCGAACATCGCGGGAAGGCGGTTCTTCTTCATCATTTTCAAAAAAGCAGGTAATAACCAGGATTGTATGATTAAACTGAAGTGGGTGAATGACGTGGCACAACAAAAAAAGGTTGCCTGAATTTGATTTTTTTAAACCCGTGCCGGCACTTTTTGCGCTAATTTTGCCGCATGCAACGCACAGACGTAAACACACTCGGCGAATTCGGCCTGATCGAACATCTGACCAGGGCTTTCCCGCTCCGCAATACCTCCAGCCTGAAAGGAGTGGGTGATGATGCCGCTGTTATAGAAAATGGCGATTTTTGTACGGTAGTCAGTACAGACATGCTGGTGGAAGGCATTCACTTCGACCTGGCCTACACCCCGCTCAGACACCTCGGTTACAAGTCAGTGGTGGTAAATCTGTCGGATATATATGCCATGAACGCATTCCCGAAACAGATTACCGTCTCCATTGCCATCTCCAACAGATACTCGGTGGAAGCCCTTGAAGAGCTCTACGAAGGCATCCGGCTGGCCTGCGAGTACTATGGAGTGGATCTGGTTGGCGGCGATACTACCTCCTCTCCCAAAGGCATGATTATCAGTATCACTGCCATTGGACAGGGTGAAAAGGAAAGACTGGCTTATCGCTCGGGCGCCCGCGCAGGCGACCTGATCTGTATTACCGGCGATCTCGGGGCGGCATACCTTGGCCTGCAACTCCTGGAACGCGAGAAGCGTATATGGCAGGAAAATCCGGATGTACAGCCCGACCTGGAAAATCAGCAGTATGTGATTGGCAGACAACTCAAACCGGAAGCCCGCCGCGATGTAATCGAAACCTTCCTCAAAATCGGCCTGAAACCCACTTCCATGATTGATATCTCCGATGGCCTGGCCTCGGAAATTTTCCACATCTGCCGGGAAAGCGGAGTAGGTGCACTCATCGAGGAAAGCGGAGTACCCATTCACCC
>CAILQK010000445.1 GCA_903836265.1 uncultured Bacteroidota bacterium
GTACGCGCGCCTGCACAAGCGACTCATGGAAAAAGACCCGCTGACCGACAGCGAAAGCAAACTGTTCGAGGTGCTGCAAAGCCTGAAACAGGAGCTCGACGCCCACCTCATCCAGAACGACGGCATTCTCGAAAATGAAAATTTCGCCGGGAAAATGATACAGCGACTGGTCATCGCGCAACTCAAAAACAAATTCAACCTGACGCTGGATCCCCAACAATACATGAATATCAATCACCTGATTGTCCGGGAATACCTGAACGAATTCCACGGACGCGTGGCCTGATCAATTGCTATGAATCAAACCATCGAATTTGAAAAAAATACCCGGGTGCTGATTGACGAACTCAAAAGCGTCTGCGCCAACTACGGTCTGGGCAATGACGGAAACGAGTTCAAAATCATCACGCAGGTATTCCTGTACAAGTTTCTGAACGACAAGTTTGCGTACGAAATCCGGCAGCTGGACGATGAGCTGGCCCGCGCCGACAACCCCGCGGCGGTGCCCCGGGAGATGAGCGGGCCCGAATATGAACTGCTGATGATGTAGCTCAATGAAAATACCGCCCGGCTCAAACCGCAACACTTCATCTCGTACCTGTTCAGTCAGCAGAATCAGCCCGGTTTTGCCGACCTGTTCGACAGCACCCTGACCGATATTGCCCGCGAAAACAGCGATATTTTCTCGGTCATCACCGATACCGGGGTGAAAATCATGCTGTTCGACAATATCAGCCGCTTTGTGACCGACAGGCGCGACGAGTTCTGCCGGGCCATCGTGAACAAGCTGGTCAACTTCTCCTTCGAGCATATATTTCACGAGAAGTTCGACTTCTATGCCACCATCTTTGAATACCTGATCAAGGACTATAACACCAACAGCGGCGGAAAATATGCGGAATATTTTACCCCGCATGCCGTGGCCAAGATCATGGCCTCCTGCCTGGTTTCGGAGCCGGTGCAGAACGTTACCTGCTATGATCCGTCGGCCGGGTCCGGCACCCTGCTCATGAACCTCGCGCACGCGATAGGCGAGAACAAATGCACCATCTATTCGCAGGACATTTCCCAGAAGTCGTCCAATTTGCTGCGACTGAACCTGATCCTGAACAACCTCGTGCACTCCATCCCGAATGTGGTAACGGGTAATACCCTCCTCAATCCGCACCACAGGGACAAGAACGGACCGAAAAAATTTGATTTCATCGTGTCCAATCCGCCCTTCAAACTGGATTTCAGCGACTTTGTGAACAACCTGAAATCGGACGAAAACCATACGCGGTTTTTTGCCGGATTGCCCAATGTACCCAAAACGAAACCCGAGGGCATGGCCATCTACCTGTGTTTCATCCAGCACATCATGTATTCGCTGAGCGACCGGGGCAAGGCCGCCATCGTGGTGCCGACGGGCTTTATCACGGCGCAGAGCGGAATCGAGAAGAAAATCAGGGAGCGGCTGGTGGAAGACAGGATGCTGCGGGGCGTGATCAGCATGCCGAGCAACATATTTGCCACCACCGGCACCAACGTGAGCATACTCTTCCTCGACAAAACCAACACCAAAGGCGATATCGTGCTGATGGACGCCTCCCGGCTCGGACAAACCGTGAAAGAAGGCAAAAACCAGAAAACCGTACTGAGCAGGGAGGAAGAAACGCGGATCATCCGGACATTCAATGACCATGTGGCCGTGGAAGACTTCAGCGTGGTGGTGAGCTACGACCAGATCCGCGAGAAAAACTGCAGTTTCAGCGCCGGACAGTACTTCGACGTGAAAATTGAACACGTGGAAATCACACCTGCAGAGTTTGAGGAAAAGATGAAAAACTTCCAGTCTAATCTCGATGCCATGTTTGCAGAATCGAGAGAGCTTGAGCAGGAGATTTTGAAACAGTTAAAAGGGGTGAGGTATGAGTAATTCCGTAAAGATAAATTCTTATATTGATTTCTATAAAACCGGAGATTGGGGTCAAGAAGCTCAGGATCAAGTAAATACAGAAAGTGTTTTTTGTATTCGAGGTGCAGATATTAATGATTTCAATCTCGGAATGACGAGTAC
>CAILQK010000446.1 GCA_903836265.1 uncultured Bacteroidota bacterium
CCCCACCAGTCGCTGTTATTCTGGAAGATATTGGCTGTAGAGCCTGTTTTTTCAGGTCCCCAGCCGATGGTGCTTTCCTTGAACTGAATTTCAAAAATACTTTCAACTCCGTTCTCGCCTTCATCTTCCCATATCTGCGCGTAGTTTGGCATCAGACTGTACTGACCGGAGTTCATCACCGTTCCGCACAGGTCATATACCTCCTGCCAGTTGTGGTTATTGAGGCCCAGACCGATCTGGTACATGATACTTCTGGCCAGATAAGAATTGGCAGCGCCTTTTGTTGCCCTTCCGAGGTCGTCGGGACCGTAGTTACCCTTTTCCGGGAGCAGTGTGGCAGCCTCCTTCAGATCGGCATCAATAAAGGCGTAAGTTTCAGCCAGCGATGCACGGGTTATCCCTCTGAACTCGGATGGTGCCACCGGTTCGCTGAAAAGAGGCATCGGGCCGAATGTGCGGGCGCCATATAAGTAAATATAGGCCCGGATGAACCTTGCTTCACCGGTCAGGCGGGCTTTCAGGTCTTCAGGAATATCTGCATCAGGCAGATTTTTGAGTACCGTGTTGGTACGGAAAAGCCCGATGAAGAGGTTGGTCCACAGACCGACCGTTGTGCGGTTGCTGCCGGCGTCGCTTTTCCAGAGTTCCATTTCAGTGATCTCGTAGAAATCGTTCGGGGAGGCACCCTTCTCCGAGTCATCGGAGAGCACATCGGTGAACATGAATTCGTAATTGTGCGGCACATAACCGTTGGCCGAAGGGCCTTCGTCCCAGGAAATGGCATCGTACAGCGAGTTGACAGCCAGCGTGGCGTTGGTCGGATTGTTGTAAAAGTTCTGGTCTGTTTCCTGGCCGAGTGGTGCCCGGTTCAGAAAATCCTTCTGGCATCCGACGGCTGAAAGCAGCGCTGCAATGAATAAAGGAATGATTTTTTTCATCTTTTTTCTTTGATTGTCGTGAATGTTAGAACTTCATATCGAGGCCGAAGCGCAGCGATTTGGGCATGGGGTAGGTACCTACATCGAGGCCATATCCCAGCGGGTTGTAGAAATATTCGCCAACTTCAGGATCCCATCCGGAGTAGGATGTCTTCGTCCAGAGGTTGTCGGCAGCGGCATAGATCCTCAGATTGCGGACATTGAGTTTTGAGGTCAGTTTGTCGGGGAGCGTGTAGCCCAGCTGAACGTTGCGCAGGCGCAGGTACGAACCGTCTTCCACGAAGAGATCGCTCAGCAGCACGTTGTTTCCGGTGCGGGTAGTGGGGCGGGGCAGATTGTTGCCCGGGTTTTCCGGTGTCCAGCGGCCTTCCACTGAGCGGGTATCGGAGAATATCGGGCTGAATCCGTTGAAAATTTCATTGCCCTGCACGCCGTACAGGAAGAAACGGAAGTCAAACCCCTTGTAACCGAGCATACCATTTACGCCGAAAGTGAAATCGGGTGTTGCAGAGCCCAGGTAGGTGCGGTCGGAGGCGTCTATTTTTCCGTCTCCGCTCACATCAACATATTTGATATCACCGGGATTTACACCCGGCTGAACAGGCGCGCCGTTGCTGTTCACGTTGGCGTCTATTTCAGCCTGATCGTTGAATATACCATCTGTTTTATATCCATAGAAGTAAGCGAGTTCATACCCTACTTCCGTTCTGGTGGCATTTCCGCTTACAGCCACGCCGCCTGCGTCAATGGGCGAACCGCCGCCGATGCTTACCACCTCATTGGTGATTCTGGTATAGTTTACACCGAGTTCATAGCGCAGCGGCCGGTCGTAATTGCGGTAAGTGAGGCTCAGTTCGATACCCTTGTTGCTCATGTCGCCTGCATTGGCACGCGGCGGATTGGCGCCGACGAAACGCGGAACCGGAACCTCCACAATCATGTCTTTTGTCTGCTTGTCGAACCAGTCGAAGGTAAGCAGCACGCGATCATTCCACAGACCCGCATCAAAACCGATATTGGTCATCTGGGTCGTTTCCCAGCGCAGTTCGGGGTTGCTCAGGCGATTGGGAATGAATCCCTGTACTGCTGTATTGTTGAAAACATAGTAGTTGTTGCCACCCACGGTAGTGACATAGCCGTAGTTGGGTGCCGAGTTCTGGTTGCCCACCTGACCCCAGCCGCCGCGAATCTTCAGGGCGCTGATCAGGTCGTTATCCTGCAGGAAGGCCTCCTCACCGAGATTCCAGCCGAGGGAGAACGAAGGGAAGATACCCCAGCGGGTAGCGTCCAGAAAGCGGCTTGAGCCGTCGTGGCGGATGGTGGCTGTTACAAGATACCGGTTGTCGTAGTTGTAATTCAGACGGCCGAAGTAGGAGAGGAGTGCCTCGTCCGACTGGCCTGAAGTGACCAGGAAGTCAACATTCTTGGCGGAAGAGATATACTGAAGGTCTTCTTCAGCCGGCACGTCGAATGCCTGGATGGTAGCACCCCTGAAGCGGTTTTCCTGCGCTTCCTGACCCAGCATGGCTGTAATCTGGTGTTTTCCGAGCTGTTTGTTCCAGGTCAGGTAGTTAGTCCACATCCAGCCGATATTCTGTCCGCGGTATTCCTGCAGCAGGCTCACATCGCGCTGCTCTTCCGGTTCTATGAAAAACTCGGGGTAGTACGACTTGTTGAAACCGTTTTTGAAATTGACACCCACCTGTGTTCTGAATCGCAGGTTTTTGGTCAGATCGGCCTCGGCATATATATTGGTAACAATATTGTGATTCGTCTGGTTGAGGTTTTTCGTCTCCTCCAGAATTCTGCCCACGTTGCCGGCGCCGGAAATATCGGCACGTACCCAATTGCCTGCCACCGGATCCCACGCCTGGGTAACCGGATCAATCTTGAGCATTTCGGGCAGTACTGCACCGTAATAGTTGACGTCGAAGAACTGTCCGCCGTCGTAGGCGTAAGCAGCATTGAAACCTGCGCGGAGCCATCTGGTGAGGCTCAGGTCATTGCCCAGCCTGAGGAAATACTTTGTCAGGTCGGTGTTGCGAACTGTCCCCTCCTGTTTGAAATAGCCGCCGCTCACATTGAACCTGTTTCCATTGGAACCACCGTTGACAGAGAGGGTATAGTTTTGAATCATACCAGTCCGGAAGGCAATATCCTGCCAGTCGGTGCCGCGGTAGTTGCCATCGGCAGCGTACTTCAGACGGGTGTATATCGGGCCTTCCTGATCAATATTGATGCCGTCCAGCTCGTAGGCGAGCAACCTGTCTTTGGCATATTGGGTAGCAGATTTGAAGTCGAGTTCGCGCCAAACCTCCTGTGTACCGGCGTAGGTTGAAAACTCAAACTGCGTTTTGCCTTCTTTTCCGCGTTTGGTGGTGATGATAACCACACCATTGGCCCCCCTGGAGCCATAAATGGCAGTAGCCGAGGCGTCTTTGAGCACCTCCATGCTTTCGATGTCGCCGGGATTGATAAAGGATATATCGCCTGTCTGGAACCCGTCAACCACATAAAGCGGCTCGGAGTTGTTGATGGTACCCACGCCGCGTATGCGTATGCGCGAGCCTGCGCCCGGGCGACCGCTCTGCGAGGTGATTTCCACCCCTGAACTTCGTCCCTGCAGCGCCTGAAGAATATCAACTGTGCCCTGACGAGTCAGCTCTTCTCCTTTTACAGAGGCAACTGCACCGGTCAGGTCACTTTTTTTCTGAACACCATAGCCCACAACAATCAGCTCGTCGAGTACGTCGTTATTGGCGTCAAGTACAATATTCAGGCGGGTTTCGGTACCCACTGTGACTTGCCTGGTTGAAAAACCGGTGTACGACACGGAAATGATGTCGCCTTTTCCGGCTTTCAGACTGAATGTACCGTTGATATCGGTAGCCGCTCCGATACCTGCCTGACTCATGTTTTTCACCGAGGCGCCGACAAGCGGCTCTCCTCCGGAATCGGTCACCGTACCCGTGACCGACTGCGCACTGGCTGCTGCACACGCCAGCAACAGGCAGCAGGCACCGAGCCAACTCCGGAGTTTTGGAAAATAATTTTGTGATTTCATAAAGAAGAGTTTGATTTAAAAGTGGAAAATTGCAGTTGCAAAATCTTGTGCAATGTTTTGAAAGCGGCTCTCTTCCTGTGATGGACATTCGGGACAAAATAGGGGGGGGATTGTGTCAACCGTTCAACAGACAGTTATGAAAGTCACTTTTTCACTTGTTATCGCGCTTTTTTTATCACCGGCACTGTTTGCCCAGGGCTTTCAGTCGGCACATTTTGAAATCAGTCAATTGTCCGACGGTGTATATGCCGCCATCCACAAACCCGGCGGTTACGGTATCTGCAATGCCGGAATCGTGAACCTGGGAAGGGAAACCCTGGTTTTCGACTGTTGCCTGTCGCCCGAAGCTGCCCGCGACCTGAAAAGGGCAGCCGAAACCCTGACCGGTAATCCGGTGAAGTATGTGGTGAACAGTCATTATCACAATGATCACGTACGGGGCAATCAGGTATTTCCGGATGCGCGAATCATCGCGACCAGGCGCACCCGCGAACTGATGGAGCAACTGGCTGCAGCAGAAGTGGAGGATGAAAAAAAATATGTGGACCAGCAGATCGCCGATTTCACCAACAATATGGCCAGGGAAGAAGACTCCACCAAAATGACCGAGCATAAACTGTGGCTCGGTTATTACCAGTCAATGAAAAGCAGTCATGCCGACTATCATGTAACCCTTCCCGATTATCTGGTGGATGACTCAACTTCGCTGAAAGGGAAAAAACGGTCGGTACAACTGATTTGCAAGGGTAGCGGGCACTCGGAAAGCGATATGATCATGTGGCTGCCGGCAGAGAAAATTCTGTTCGCGGGCGACCTGCTTTTTATCGGGTTTCACCCATGGTTCGGGGAGGCAGACATTCCGGGGTGGCTGTCATACCTGAATTATATGAAGAACCTCGGGCCGGCAACTGTTATTCCCGGACATGGCAGAACAGGTGCAGTCGCTGATCTGGATGAAATGTCGGGTTACCTGATATCCATCGAGGCTATCCTCGCAGAAATGGTCAGGAACAAAATCCCGGCAAACCTTATTGGCGCCATACATGTACCCGAGAAGTATAATGCACTGTACTTCCGCAACTTTTTCACACCGGGCCTGACTTTGCAGTATCAGAAAAAAATCAGGAAATAAAGCCCTACTTTTGCACCTCAAAAAAGGCGCGATGAAGAAGGAACGACCGGTACAGAAACCATTGAAGGAGAATAAAGCTGCTGCTCCGGCAGAAAAAGCAGCCCCCAAAGCGCCCCCCATGGCGCCCAAGAAGTATATCAATGTCTATTTGTCCATCGGAAGCAATATGGGCGACCGGCTCGAGTATGTGCGGGCAGCCTCCATGGCAGTGCACAAAACGATTGGAAAGATAGCCCGCAAGAGCAGGCTGTACGAAACACAGGCCTGGGGCAAAACCGATCAGGAGCCTTACCTGAATCAGGTCATCATGATCAATACAACCCTCGATCCGCGCAAGCTGCTCGAAGAAATAGATCAAATCGAGAAGGAACTGGGAAGGGAAAGAAAAGAAAAATGGGGCCCGCGCACCGTGGATATAGATATCCTGTTCTATGGCAGACGAATAGTACGCGACAAGGGACTGGAGGTGCCTCACCCCGAACTGCACAACCGGATGTTTGTACTCGCCCCGCTGCTCGAAATTACGCCCGAACTGGAGCATCCGGTGCTGCACAAGACCATTGACGAGCTTTTTATGGAGTGCCGCGACCTGTCTGAAGTGGTAATGCTCGATATTTCATGAATAACATCCCCTGGCGGTTCATTGCTGTAGAGGGGAATATCGGTGCTGGCAAAACAACCCTCTGCCACCGGCTGACCGAACAATACGGCTGTTCCCTGCTGCTTGAGCAGTTTACCGACAATCCCTTTCTGCCCTTTTTCTACGAGCAACCGGAGCGCTACGCGTTCCCGGTCGAGCTGTTCTTTATGACCGAGAGGCATAAACAGCTGCTGGAACATTTCAGCATGCCGGATTTGTTCGCACCGTTCACAGTGGCCGACTATTTCTTCGTGAAAACCCTGCTTTTTGCCAAAAACAACCTGAACGAAGACGAGTTCAGGTTGTTCCAGCGACTGTTCCATGTGCTGAACTCCACATTCCCCAAACCCGACCTGCTTGTTTATCTGCACAGGCCAGTTGATGTACTTATACGGCAAATTCGCGAAAGAGGCAGAGGGTATGAACAGAATATTTCACCCGACTACCTGGAGGATATACAGACTGCCTATTTCAGTTATCTGAAACAGGAAACGGAAGCACCGGTGGTTATCATCGAACTGGGTGAAGCCGATTTCCAGCGCGATGACAGCGTGTATGGCAAAATTCTGGAACTGATTGGCACACCGTTTCCTGTCGGACTGCATCACGTCCGGATTACCTGATCCTGACTGTTTCTCAAAGTATGTCGAGTGCCTTTCTCCACGGCAACAATTGTCCATGCTCGAGTTCTCCTTCCTGTTCTCCGGCGTAAATCAGGAAATTGCCGGAGGAGTCACTTCCCGTTAACTTGTTCCAGTTTTTCAGACCGGATGCCATCCTTGAATTATACGTCTGCCCGGATTTGATCTCCACGGCCCTGATTTTGCCCTCCTCCTCCATCAGCAGATCTATTTCGTTGTTTTTCTGATCCTGCCAGAACCAGAATCGGGGTCGTTTACCCGAGTTGGTCCGTTTTTTATACAGCTCAACTATGATGGCATTTTCAACAATGTTTCCAAAATAGTGATGTCTTTCCAGTTGGGCCGCTGATGTAATTCCCAGCAGGTTACAAACCAGTCCGGTATCCATGAAATACAGTTTGGGCGATTTTATTATCCTTTTGCTGTAATTTTCGAAGTATGGAGTCAATCGCAAAATAAGGTATGACGCCTCGAGAACAGAAATCCATGATTTTATCGTGTTGGGTGCCACGCCAGTGTCGTTGGCAAGCGAGGCAAGATTAAGCGGTTGTCCGATTCTGCCGGCACACAACCTCATAAAGTTTCCGAAAGACGAAATGTCACCGACATTTTTCAGGAGTCTCACATCCCGCTCAAGATAGGTCTGGATGTAGTTGTCGAAGAAAATTTCCGGTGGAATGACCGATTCTCCGTGTATCCCCGGATACCCTCCCTTCCATACAAACTCCTCCAGTTGCAAACCTGCCTTGCTGTTTTCCAGTTCAAATACGGAAAGGGGCAGCAGGTTTAGTATGCCGACTCTCCCGGCAAGCGACTGCGTAATTTGCTCCATCAACAGAAAATTCTGAGACCCGGAAAGTACAAAACGGCGATTTCTGTCGGAATCAACATATCCCTGAAGATAATTGAAAAGGTGCGGTACCCGCTGAGCCTCGTCCAGGATAGCTCCATTGGGAAAACCGTTCAGGAAACGCCGTGGGTCTTCTTCCGCTCGTCGCCGTGCATCAGCATCTTCCAGACTGGCGTAGGGCAATTCGGGAATCAGGTGCCTCAGCAGTGTAGTCTTGCCACTCTGCCGGGGGCCACCCAGATATACCACCGGAAACCACTTTCTGAAATCCTGAATGACAGGAGCAATTTGACGTTGTATCAGCATTTATTTGCAAGAAGAACAGATTGGAAGAGCCAAAAAGGGGACAAATCTGCAATCGGATTGCAAAATTACTAAAAAAACCTGTTGCAGGCAATTATTTTTGAGCAATTGCCTCCTCTGTGCCCATTTTCTTTCCCGCAACGGCAAATTGCCAGATTGCAAAGCCCATGATGATGTGTGCGATATCTGCATAACCCATCCATGGCCCAATTATCCACCTGAAAATAAAAACAGAGACGGCAGTCAGCAGCAATCCGATGCCGTACAATATGTGTTTGCTGCTGATATCTCCGGTTTTAATACGCCTGTAAGCCTCCAGGGGCGCAATCATGAGCAGCATCCCGGCAGCAGCGTGTATTTCAACGGCGGGGAACCACAGTGTACTGCTCACAAACCAGAAAGCAGCACCTGCCTTGGCAGCGTTCAGCCAGGTGAGCAGACGGCCAATCTCTCTTCTGTAGAGATCCCTTGTTCGCTCAATGGCCGACTGTTCCATGGCAGAAACTCCCACCACGCCGAGCAGCCAGCCGGGAAGAACGGCTGCTTTGGGCATTGCATAGGTGAATGCGTGTCCAAAAAGGGCGCTCACCACCATGGATAATCCGGTAAACAGGAAAAAAAATCTGCAGAGTGATGCGCCAGCGGGCCTGGCGGGTGTGACGCGCCACCCGTACAGACAAACTGCAGCAACCAGCAAATCAGTAATCACCATCATCGGCTGACCGATTCGCAATCCGAAGAGCATGATATCGGGCTGATAGCTGGTCGTGTAGATTATCTCCATTTCAAAAGTTGTTATTCGATGCCGCGAAATTGAGCATTTTTACGGTAACGAATAACTTGCCTGCCCGGTAATTTCATTCTGACAACAAAATGGAGCTTTTTTTCTGTTTTCTCACCTTTTTCTGTCACTCGGATTCCAAGTTGATTTTTCTGAAGGCATTAATCTGAAAATAAAACGGGTTTTATCCTTGATGGCAAAACCCGTGAACAAGCACTTAATCTGTGATGATGGCTTTCCCCGTAAACGCTCCTGCACGGAAGGTGTAAGTGCCGGGAGGCAGTCCGTTGCGTTCCAGCCTGTAACTGTTGCCCGTGATGGTGCCCGTACTGACCAATTTCCCGAAACTGTCATACAATTCGAATCGGACGTCTTTCATTTCCTGCTCAAACAGCAGATTGGCATAGTCGGACGCCGGATTGGGCATGATCCTGACCGTGCGGGTTCCGGTTTCATGCACAGCGCTGAGCAGCGTGATATATTTCCTGATGGTATGAAAGGTGGTATTGGTGATTACCGGTTCATTGTAATCGAAATAAATGGCGGCGTTGTTGCGAATCACTGTTCCTTCCGGATTGTCAGTCTGCTGGGCAATTCTGAATTTTACGAATCCGTTTGATCCGGCCAGGTTAACATTGCTGTCGGGCAACATGATGCCCGGGAAGGCAAACCGGATGACTCCGTTTTCAAGCGTGGCATATTCCACCGGGTGACTGCTGGCCAGAACACGTACGGTGGAAGGCTTCAGCCAGACCGACAGTGTGTCGAGTATCACTACGCTGAAGGCGGTATCGGTACCTGTATTCTGGAACCGGATCAGGTATTCGATATCAGTATCGGGTTTCAGCTGGTGCTCCGGGCCAAAGCCGATCGGGAATGCCTGTTTGTCGTTGGGATCAAAGGATCCTGTATTCTGGGTGCAATCCAGTGATACAAAAGGATCGTTATTGCTCAGGGTAAACAGGTTGACCAGACCTGGCTGGTTGAGTCCGCCGCAGCCCTCCGTAGCAGCGGCCTGCAGCCCTCCGAACGGATGATATGGCTCCTCGTCCGCTTCTATCCGCCAGGTACTTCCGTTGGCTGGAAATGATAAATCTATCTCTTCTCCGGGCAACAGTTGAAATCCGCTGGTCTGACGCATGATAATATCTTCTACCACGATGTAGTTGAGTTCCTGTGACATGGGGCCTGTTCCGGCATTGCTTACCCGCAGTTTCACAGAGTCTCCCTCGCAATGGGCAGTCACTTCCACATCTGCTCCGCTCCACAGCTGAAGTTCCCCACATTCGTCACGCGGATACACGCGCGCTTCCGCGCAATGCGTAGTTCCAATGGGCGCATCGCAACTCAGATTGAACAGTATGCTGAATTCCCGGCAATCACCCGGCAACAGATTGCCCAGTTCGAAGCGCCAGGTGTTTCCACTCACCAGTGTGCCCGGTATACTGCTTCCCAGATAGTTCTGATACGGATCAAGCTCTATTTCTGTGTATGCATCCGCTATTGTTTGTCCACTCAGGTTGCAGGCCTGCACACGGTATGTGTTGCTGAAGCACCGACGCATGATTGGCGCGGCCAGACCGGCCGTCAGAATATTGCACTGTGTATTCAGATGTACCGGTATATTTTGTTGTACATACTGACTTGCATGGGCGTTTACGGTATAAAAAGTGGCGCAACCCTGTCCCAGGTTGCCTGAATTGACAAGCGTTACCGTCAGCACGGTATCTGCAGTATTGAAAATGGCAGAGTAATGGCCCTGTGCATCCGTACTGATTACTTTTTCAATACCTGAAGTCAGTCCTGTAATCCGTACCGTCCAGCCTTCGAGGAGCTTTTCACCTGTTTGCAGGGTGCAGTCGGAGGTGGTATCGGAAAATACCTGTCCTTCAATACCAACAAAGGCGGTATCGGTAATCCAGATCATCTGCTTGTATTGATACATATTTACATTTGGACTCCAGAAGGAAGCGTAATCGGTGGGTGCAGCGCCCGGCTGAACTGGCACAATGGTTGACGCCCACGGATCGGCACTGCCTGGTGCGGATACCACCGGACCAGGGAAATTGGCTGGCGCCAGCACAACAGGGTCGGGGGAGGGATTGGGTATCACGGTGGTGGATCCTGACGGATTAAACAGACACCAGTTAATAACAGACCAGGTTCGTTCTACCCGTATCTGGGCATTCGGATCAACAAGATAAACCTCGTCGCTGTAACTGGTTCCCAGCAGTTCACAGTCGTCGCCAAAGAAAACAGGCTCACCGGTTTGCAGGTTCTGTGATTGTGATGTTGGAACAATCCGGTCGTCCGGAAACCGGACGAAGTAGTTCTGGTTGTGCAGAACGGTAATTTGCTGACTGCACTGACTGCTGTTGCCGCTGCAGTCATACGCCTTGAATATGCGTGAAACAGTACCTGTTCCGCACTGTGCATTGTAGTTGGAGTAGGAAAGCGAGGTAATCACGGTATCGAGACAAACGTTGTCTGTGATCAGCGGCATTCCAGAAACAGAAAGACTGTCGGGATTGAAAGCATCGCAGTTGAGAGTCACGTTGGCCGGAGGGGTGCATACCGGTTTTATTTTGTCTTCCACGGTTACCTGAATCAGACAGGAGTTGCTGATCGGACTGCCATTGTGATAGGCAATACTGCCATCCTGATTGAGCTGATATACATTCAGCATGACCGTCTGGGTGGTATTGAATTCACCAGCGTAGAACTTGATCGTTTCGCCTTCCATGATAGCCCGCTCGAATTCGCCGGGAAAGTCCGGAAACAGGTCGTTACAGGGCACCTGACCATTTATATGATTCAGATTTTCAATCACAGAAGAGTAGGGTGCCATACGCCGTACAGTCAATTTGATATTGCTGCAGGCATCAAATGAACCATCGTCGAAAGAGGCAGCTGCCAGGACAGCCACAGAAGATCCCGTCAGCGCAGTCGGCTGTCCATTAGGTCCAGCCGGACCGTAACAGTCATTCGGGTCGTCGGGGCCCAGACTCACATTCACCCAGGCGTTGCAAACAGCAACTGGCGGAATAGTGTCATTGGTACAATCCTGGGCAAATACGACTGAATGCACAATTGTCATCAGGAAAAATGACAGCAGCCAACCTGCTATCGGACTCAAAGAAAAAAATCGGTTCCTGTTCATCGGATCAAGCAAATTTTTTTTCGGAATACAGCCGTTTGTACTGGCGGGGTAGTCAGCAATCCGGTTGTTTCAATAATTTTTTAATGAAGTTCAAAGGCAAA
>CAILQK010000447.1 GCA_903836265.1 uncultured Bacteroidota bacterium
GTGTTCAGGTGAGCAAGTGTGTTGACCTGATACGGACTGGCGATCGTGCCGGCTCCACCGGCGAATTGTGCCCGGATACTGGTTACACAGAAAAGTGAAATGACAATGATCGAGAGTGAATGTCTGATTAGCTGCATTAGATTTACATTTTGTGCTGCAAAGCAACGCACTGTAAAATCTCTATGCCGTTTTTCAGATGTTACACTTTCATCATCATGTTACAATACCCGCAAAACGTAGGAATAATACGCTATTCTTCTTCTGCACCTGACTCCGTCTCCCCGCTGCGAAGCGAAAGTGCCAGAAATTCTGTGGGCGACAAACCTGTTTCTTCCCTGAAACTTCTGTAGAAGGAGATCCTGTTGGCGAAGCCCGATTGCTCCGCGACATCGTTCATGGTAATACTTTCGCCGTGTAACGTGACAAGCCGGCGAGCTTCGTTGATCCGGTACCGGACTACCAGTCGGTTGAAATTTGTTTTTCCGATTTTGTTGATGGCCTGCGATACGTACCGTTCGCTTCTGTTCATCATCTGACCGAGTGCCTGCAGACTGAAATTGGGATCGAGGTAGGGCTTGCTCTGCTCCATCCTGACAAGTATCATCTCATACAGGTTGGATATGCGGTCGTCTTCACTGTCAGGCTCTCCTGTTTCCGACGCAGTAACAGTTTCCTGTACTACCGGCTTGCTGCGCGCCAGCTCGGTATTGACGTAAAACAGGGAGCGTGTACGGCTCCGCAACCGGATAAACAGCCGGATAATAATCATCCCCGCAGATACAACAACCAGCAGCAGGAGTGCCAGCGTGATAATCCAGATTCGCTGCTCTTTCACATTTTCAAACAACCGCGCCTGCTCTTTTCTCAGTTTTTCATTCTCGTACAAAGCCTCAACCTCCTCGTACAACCTGCGCGCCGATTGCTGGTTATTGGCCTCCATCTCCCGAATTACACTGCCAAAAGACTCCATAAACTCCCTGAATCGCCCTGTCCTGGCATAAAAAATGGTCTGCTCTTCCTTTAACTTTAATCCGATGAATTCGGCCCCCATTTCGCCAGCAGATTGAGAGGCCTCATTCAGCATTTTTTCAGCTTCATCCAGACCGACACCCGAACGAAGTTTGTTGGATACATAACTCAGTTTCAATACCAGCTTTAATTCCTCAAATGGCAGACTCTTGCATCTTTCCACTGCATTTTTAATTACTTCATCAGAGGCAGTGTAATCCTCCAGGCGCGAAAGCCCCTCTGCCTTGTTTAACAGCGCAGAAATGATTCCATACTGGTCGCCAGTGTATTCGCACCACATGAGCGCCTCGTTGATATGGTACTCAAATTCACTTCTTTTCCATTTTTCCAGGTATATACTCGACAAATTGAGGTGGCAAAGTGCGATATAGGCTGTGTCATGTTGCCTTTTAAAGTAAGCGAGCAAATTGCCAAATCCTGCAATTGCCTTATTGTAATCATCGTATCTGCCCTCGAGTTTGTAAATATTGATATACGACTGCATGAGTGAACTGGAGTCACCGTTCTGCTCTGCAATCCTGACCGACTGAAAATAGGCATCCCTGGCTTCCGACCACCGGTTCTGTTTATCGAAAGCGATTCCCAGGTTATTCCAGCACCTGTCGCTGAAATTGCTGTTGTCAAGGGCATATTTCGAGTTCACAGCCTCCTTGAAGTGCTTTTCTGCCAGCAAAAATCTGGATTCGTAGTAGGAGGCAAGCCCCAGCAGATAGTCGGATTTGGCCACTATGGAGTCAATGCCCTCATTCACTGCATCCAGCCGCAGAACGGAGGCTTTCTGGTAGGCATCACCAGCTCTGTCGGGTAACTGATTGTAAATGGAATCGTAGCGGGAGACAAGTGTCTGCGACTGGCTACAGAACGGGTAACATGCCAGTACACACACAAACAGCACATAAATGTATGCATGGAACCTGATCATACGAGGTATCAAACTACCGGAAAAATGCTTCATCAGATTATACTTGACGAGGATTCAAGAGGAATGGTAAAAGTCGCTCTAAACTGTCTCCTGACAAAGTATAAAGATGTTACAAATCCGGTTTTGATGTTACAATTTCAGCAGAAAAAGCGCTTGTGTATAATTCCGACGTGCTGTCCAGACTCAAATATCTTCGACATAATCCATGTCACGGTCAAATGTGTCTTTCATACCCCACAAGGCTATCAGCGGAATAATCAGACAAACGGCGCCCACCATGTAGCCTGCGCTGATGACACTGCCGGTTACGGCCGGTGCCTTCAGATATTTGAATGCCTCATTGATGGGCACCTGCATACCCCGTGCAAAGTTGGGCACTGTAGTAGCTACCGTTGAACGCAGGTTGGTACCGAATTGCTCGGCTCCTATTGTCACAAAGATTACCCAGAAGCCTACTGAAAAGCCAAGGATGAAATGACTGATGTAAAACTGTGTCGCATTGGCGAAAGGGAGGGTGAGATAAGCAGCCACCGCCAGTACGTCGAGGATCAGAAACAGGGCCATCACTTTCACCCTGCTGCGCAACCACTGACTCAGGAGCCCGGAGGTCAAATCACCCAGTATCAGACCGGAATACGCAATAGCAATGGCATTGCTGGCAAGAACTCCTTCCAGCCCTTTGGCTTTCCCGAATTCGGGGGAGAAAAAGATCAGCACCCCGATTACAAACCAGGTAGATGTACCTATCAAGATACATCTCAAAAACCGGAAAAATCTTTCGCGATTGGTGAAAAGTGCCATGAAATTTCCCCTGCTCAGGGTCGTATTGGCCTCTGCCTGTCTGAATATGCCTGATTCGGCCACACTGATTCTGAAAACAAGCAGCAGGACTCCCAGTCCGCCACCAATAAAATAGCAGGTTCTCCAGTGGAAATTGTGCTCTATTACCCATGCGAGCAGCGCGCCCGTGAAACCGATCGAAGCCACCAGCATGGTACCGATACCTCTTCTTGATTTGGGAAGCACTTCAGAAACGAGCGTAATTCCGGCGCCCAGCTCTCCGGCCAGACCTATTCCCGCCAAAAGCCGATAAAAGGCATAGTCGGCATATCCGGTTGCAAAACCATTCAGAATATTGGCTGCCGAGTAAAGCGCAATAGAGAAATAAAGCACCTTTACCCTGCCCTTTTTATCGCCCAGTACTCCCCACAAAACGCCACCCAGCAGCATACCGAACATCTGCCAGTTCTGCAGGGAAAGGCCCTTGTCGGTGAGCTCCTGCCCGGAAAATCCGAGTTCAGTCAGACTTTTCACCCTGACGAACCCGAAGAGGAGCAAATCATAAATATCCACGAAGTAGCCAAGGGCGGCTACAATAACGGCTGCGTTCAGGATTTCCTTTTTCATAGTACAGAGAATGTTTGTTCTTCAGTTTGCGAGATTACGGCGCTTGCTTTGCGGAATGGTTGGTGGCGCCGGATCCGATAATTGTGGTGGTGCCGGCTCACTGTTCCCCTTACCCCCGTCTTCGGCAGGTGGTTGCACCTGTTGTTCTGCAAAACGGATTTCCAGTTTCACTTTGCGCCCCATCGCTCCGATGGTTGGACCAAGCAACATGGTCATCACCGAATCGGCCCGCATTTTTGCTTTTTCAAGCACCTGTTCCTGTCCAATAGCCTCTTCCCTGAACTGACGCCTGAGCTCATTGAAATTCCTGTTCATTTCCTCACCGGTAATACCCGCCAGAAACCCGACGTCGAGTTTGTCTATTTTCGGATACACCTCGTGCGACAGGATCACCGGCTGCGGGAGAGTGACATACACCATATCCTTTGACGGACTGTAGGTCACATCCAGATAGTCGTTCAGCCTGAACCCGGCCTTGACAACACTGATAGCCTCTACCCTGATATCCGTTTCAGAAATGGCATATCCGAACAGCTCATACTGCAGTTTTTTATCCAGCGCAAGCCGGCTTTGCAGTTCGTACGTGGCCAGTTCGGCAATCCCTTTTCTTACACGTTCCTTCAGCAATCCCTGCGAAGCGCTGAAGTCCATGACGGCTGCTTTTTTCTTCAATCGCTCTACAAGTGGTTGCAGACCCTCCCTGATGGCTATTCCGCAGGGCGAATCCACACCGTCGCCTTTGGCCATGAGTCTGCCGTTATCGGCCCTGAGCAGTGTAGCCATTATCTGTGTAACGAAGAAACAGGTGTATTTCCCTGCCACCTCGCTGAACAGCTCTACTGCCTGGTTGGCATTGTCGTTATACCAGGTTTCATACAGGGTGGCGCTGGTGTCTTTCAGGGCAATAAAGTCGTTGTAATACAGTGTTTTGAGATACTGATGATGCTTCACGTACTCGGGTTCCAGCCGTCGTTTCAGACTGTCGGGCAGCGACATACGGCTGGCAACATGATATAGCAGATTGATATTGAAATGATAAACAATATCGTCGAACTCCTTCGCGTACACATCCGGTTGCGCGAGCACGCGAAGCGTGGCCTCTTCATCCAGATTGGGATTGAAGTCGGAGGGCACATAAGTCAGTTTCACTTCTTTCGACGGCTGAAAGAAACTGGTCAGTGACGAGCTACCGTCACTGAAAAAAATATTGTACAACAGCACGAGGGCCACGCAGATCAGCAATACCAGTACAACCTGCTGACCGACCTGACTTTTTCCTGATTCCGAACCCTGATAGGGGTCGTCGGGTTGATACGTTGACATAAGAAAGACATTAATCCAGTTTCAGAACAAGTCCCTTCAGGTACGAACCTTCCGGGTGGAACAGACTCACAGGGTGATCTGCACCCTGCGACAGGTGATGCAGCACGCGTACCGGTCTGCCCGCTTCCATGGCAGCCGCGGCGATGGTGTGATAAAATAATTCGCGGTCAACTACCTGAGAACAGGAGAAAGTGAACAGAACACCTCCGGGGGCTACACTTTTAATGGCCTCCACATTCAGTCTTTTGTAGCCCTGAACGGCATTGTGGCGTTTGTCGAGACTTTTTGCGTACGCAGGAGGATCAACAACTGCCACTTCATAGCGCTGGGTATGCTGCTTGAGAAACCGGAGAACATCCTCGGTATAACCTTCATGCGTACCGCTGAAAGGAGCGTTCAACTTTACATTTTCCGCACACAGCTCCATCGCTCTTTGCGAAATATCAACGGAATGTACCAGCCGGGCACCCGCCCTGAGGGCATAACAGGAGAATCCTCCCGTGTAACAGAAAGCATTCAGCACACTTTTTCCCGGTGCAAAACGGCTCAATAATTGCCGGTTGTCGCGCTGATCGAGGAAAAAACCTGTCTTCTGACCAGTCTGCCAGTCAATCCGGAAGGAAACCCCGTTTTCAAGCACAATATGCCGGGCAGCAATGTCATACCCGTCTGATACACGCCGGTATCCGTTCGACTGTGTTTCAGCATACCTGACCGGAAGCGACTCGTAACTTTTGTCATATACAGCGCGCAATCTGCCCTCGTAAACGGTTTCAAGCGCGCCTGCAATGAGTTCAACCTGCCGGTGCATACCGATACTGTGGCACTGTACCACGGCTGTATCGCCATACACGTCAACAATCAGACCCGACAAACCGTCGCCCTCTCCGTGCACCAGCCGGCAGGCGCCGCCGGCAGCCGTTATGTCGGTGAATAACGCGCGGACAGCCAGCGCATTGCGCAGTTTTTCCTCCCAAAAGCCGGGTTCAGCAATGTTGGCCGGCCCGAAACTCAGCAGTCGCACAGCAATACTTCCGTGATGAAAATGCCCCACCCCGAGCAGTTTACCGGCGCGATCGTAAACTTCTGCAATATCGCCGTCTTCCGGACGGCCCTCCACGCGCGCCACGGCACCGCTGAAGATCCAGGGGTGAAACCGCCGAACCGGCACATCCTTGCCCGGTTTTAAAAAAATTTTAATCATACCCATAAGAAGGCCGCAAAATCGGAATATTCAGCAACAATTTCACGTAAATTTTCGCTAAAATTCGGGCAACCCTCGGGAAATGCAGATCGTATTAATGTCAATATCAGAAAAGCCTTTATATTGCGCCTGAAACCGGATCAAACTGTAAAAACACCTTTCAATCTCTGTCACATGCGTCCCATATTTCGCCTGATTACTGTAACTACCCTTTTCTGTACCCTCGCATCTACCAGTGTATTCGCACAGGATTGCGGTAAAATCATAAAGGAAAACAAGAAAGTAAGTGGTGTTCAGTTCGCTTCCACCAGCCAGCTTTCTATTGTCATTCGGAGTGGCTATATCTACTTTCTCGAACTCTTTACCGATGAAACCGGCATTTATGCACGAATCACTTCCCAGGGAGGTATTGATTTCAACCGCGATGATCAGGTTGTTTTTGTTGACGCAGGCGGACAGGAACGGGCATTCAAATTCATAGGAAATGACGAGCGTGTCCCGGGCGCATCTGTTCCCACTCACAAAAACAAACTCGGGCTTGATACCGAATCACTTAAATGGATTGGCGAATCAAATATCACTGGTATAAATTTTATCAATTTTGTTGACCGACAGAAGTATAAATTCACAGTAAATGCCGATAGACAACTTGAACTCAAAAATCTGGTGACCTGCTTTATTGGTATCCTGGAAAAGGATGTTTCAGAAAGTGCCTCTTCGGCGGTACCAACCAAATCTGAGTCAGCACCTTCCGGCGGCACATCAGCCGGAAAACCTGGAACTCCGGCCAAACCGGGCGCGTACCCGTCGGGACCTGCCACCGACAGCGAGGTGGCAGCACTTAAAAGTGAACTGGAAAAGACAAAAGAACGCCTCAGAGCAGAAATAAAGGCCGAAAAAGATCGCGCTGAAGCCACAAAAGCGCAGATTCAGCAGGAAGTGCTGGCTGCACGGGAAGCTGCCAATGCCAGAAAGCTCGAATTCAACAACGAGGTACTGGAAGCCCGTAAAAACTCCATGGCTGAAATTGAAAAAGCCCGTGCCGAAGCACAGAATTTCGTGGCACAGAGCAAGGCAAAGGCCGACTCCATGGTCACCCGAATCAACTCGAATGTGGAGGATGCACGCAAACAGGCCGGAGAGGAGATTCAGAAAGCCCGCGTGGCATCTGCCGAAGAGGTAAAAAGAGCACGTGAAGCCGCCGCGAAAGAAGTAGCTGACGCCAAAAATCGCCTCGAACAGGCCAAGCTCCAGTATTCAGACGAAGTGTCAACTGCCCGTACCAATTCGGCAGATGAACTGAAAAGAATACGGGAAGAAAATGCACGCATGATCGCCGATGCCCGGAAACTCGCCTCGCAGGAATCTGAAAAAACAACCACCGATGTGGTGGAAGCCAAAAAATCGGCCGCCGAACTGATTCTGAAGGCACGGGAGGATGCCGCCAACGAGGTAGCAAGAACCCGCGAAAACTCTGTCCTCGAAAAACAGAAAATAGCTACCGATATAGCAGAAAGCCGCCGCAAAGCTGCCGAAGAGAAGAATCTCATCCAGCAAAATAATGCCACAGAACTCGCCGAACTCAAGGAAAGTATCTCAAAACAGCGCGAGACCGCCGCTACCGAGGTGGCTGAAGCCAGAAAGAAAGCCTCGGAAGAGGTAGCCCGGATACGCGCCGAAGTGGCAGACCAGCAGAAAAAAGCGGAGGCTGAAAAGACGGAAATAGCCCGGCAGTTGCAGGAAAGCAAGCTGAAAGCAGCACAGAATGTTCAGCAAATTCAGGATGAAGCCAACAAGGCAGTCGCCGAATCCCAGAAAAATGCCAAAATTCAGCGCGATTCTATTGCGCTTGAAGTAGCCGAATCGCGCAAAAAGGCCGAAGCTGAAATCGCAAAAATTCAGGCTGAACTGACCGCCGCTGTCGAGGCCGCCAAAGCCCGCGAAGAAAAGATTCGCCAGGAAAGTGCAGAAGCTGTTCGCCTCGCCCGCGAGCGCAGCGCACAGGAGGTTGCCAAGGCACAGGAGGAAGCCAGAACCAGGGTACAGGAGGCAAATACCAGGGCAAGTGAAGTGCAGAAGCAATACGCCACCGAAATAAATTCGTCCAAACAAACGGCCGATGATAAAATCAAACAGATTCAGGCTGAAGCAGCCAGTGCTGTGGCCGAAGCAAAAAAGAAGCAAAAGGAAACTGCCGAAGCCAGCGCAGCCGAGGTCATCACCTCCCGCGAAAAAGCGGCTGCTGAAATCGCCGCCGCCCGTGAAAAAGCCGCCAATGACGTGGCTGCCGCCCGCGAAGCTGCCGTCCGCGCCCAACAAGAATCCGCAAACAGTGTGGCCGAAGCCAAACGACAGAGCAGCCAGGCTGTGCTCGCTGTGAAAACTGCCGAAGCCGACAGTATCCGCATCGCCCGGGAAAACAGTGCCAATCTGCGCCAGAAACTAGCCAGCGACGTGGCAGAAGCACGCGAAAAAGCTGCCGCCGAAATCGCCAAAGCCAATCAGGATGCTGCAAACGACGTGAAAACGGCCCGCGAAACAGCCGCCCGCGAAAAACAGGCCGCTGCCGAGGCAATCGCCAAAAGCAAAGAGGAAGCCGCCAACCAGGTGGCCGCTGCCCGCGAAACCAGCGCCAAAGAGGTGGCTGCCGCCAAACAACAATCAGTCGAGGCAATCACACTGGCCAAACGGGAAGCCGACGACAAAAAAGCCGCCTTCGCCAAAGAAATCGCCGATGCACTCGAAAAATCAAGAAAGGAAGTCAACGAAGCGCGCGTTAGCGCCGCAGCCGATGTAGCTGCTGCACGCAAGGAAGCTGAAGAAAAACGACAGCAGTACGCAGCAGAAGCCGCTGAAGCACGCAAGAAATCAGCCGAAGAGATCGCAAATGCACAGAAAGATGCTACAGATGCTGTTCAAAAAGCACGACAGGAATCAGCCGAAACCGTCAACCAGACCAGGGAGGCAGAAGCAAAAACAGTCGCGGAAGTGAAAGCACAGTCAACTGCCGAAATAAACAGAATTAAAAAGGAAACCGAGACAACTGTGGCCGCCGAAAACCAGCGCGCAGAGGCAGCCAGAAAAGGACAGGCTGCCGAAGCACAGAAACTCCAGCAAATTCAGGCAGAAGTGAAGGCCGCCGAAGAACGACTGAAGCAGCTGATCGCCGAAGAAGAAGCCAAAAAGAAGAAAAACTGACTGTATTAACAAGTGGAAAGGGTACGAAAGTGGGCATGCCCTGTATTCGCCGGCATGTCAGAAACTTTCAAAACCAAACTCCACAACGACATGCTGTACGAAACTGAACCCTCATTCGAAAAATTTGTCGAAGGTGCCCCTACAAAGAAGAACCATGCCCTCTGTCTGGCCACGGTTTCTTCCACCTGAATAATATATACCCTTCCCGGTCGGCGATGGAATCCTGAACAGGTTGATATGGTGATAAGATTGTCTGGAGCAGTGCGTCAATAGCTTTGATTCACTGCTCCAAACTTCCTCCCGCATCCAGACCCTGTCACTTATTCGACAGTCAATTTTTTCCCCAGAACAAAATAAACGCCAGCTGGCAACTCCGGCTCATGGAACTGGATCCTGTTCTCTCCGGGTCTGATTTCAATCATACGCTCGCGCACTACCCTGCCCTGCGCATCTGTAATCCGGCAACGTACTGTCTCGCTTCGATCGCTGTTCAGCTCAAGCACGAAATCACCGGAACACGGATTGGGTGAAATACTGACTCCCCGGGCTTGATCAGGATCTTGTGTGTCTGAGGTCAGATTCAGATTGAATGTCTTGATATTCGTTTTGCACTGGTTGGATGCTTCCAGCTTCACCAGATAGGCGCCCGGTTGCGCGTATGTGTGCACGGGGTTCGCATCCGTGCTGATCATGCCGTCTCCAAAATCCCACAGGTAAGACGCTGCATTGGTACTCGTATTGGTGAAGGTGGCAGCGAGGCTGCTGGCAACAACTGTAAAGTTGGGCGTGGGCAGCGCCAGTACTGTAACGCGCTGCGTGTCTCTCGTGGCACCGTCTGCATTGGAAGCTGTCAGTATAACGGTCTTCTGGCCGGGTGTGAGGAACGTGACAGTGTGAGGACCGGGCCCGGTTGCGTTCGCCGGGGTTACCAGTGTGCCAAAGTTCCATGAATAGGAGGCTCCGGAACTGATTTCCTGAGCCTGAAAGGTAACCGGCGTCTGGCGACAGGCCGTATCAACCGGATTCAGCATGGCAGCAACAGGCAATACAGGCGCTATGTATTTCTGTAAACCTATGTTGTCTATAAATGTGGTATTGCCATAGTCGTTAATGGAAGTAAACCTGACAACTACCTTCTGACCGGCATAGGGACTCAGGTCGAGTCGTACGGTTTTCCAGTCGCCTGCACTGGAGGTAACATACAGTGATGTCTGATTGGGGGCTGTAGCCAGTTCCGGATCGTATTTCTCGAAAAGTACCACCGGATCTGCGGACAAATCACATCCGGGGAACAACTCTACCCTCAGTCCGTCGCTGTAGGTATTGCCATAGGCACGGTGTGCCAGATCGAAATTCAGGGAAGGGGTATCTACACCTGCCACCTCCAGCGGTATCATGTAAAGGTGGTCTTCCTGTCCACGGTCGTTGTAATTAAAATGGTTCATGAAGAAAGCCCTGGTGGGATCCCCGTCTTTTCCGATCAGGTTGTTGTAGTTGAGTGAAAGCTTCCAGGTAACTGCGCCGTCGGGATTACTCACCACCCAGCCAAGTGGAACCTCGGTCTGTCCCTCAAATGTTTCGGTGAAGGCTCCGGAGACTGCCTGCGTCACAACGGGCAGCCGGACGGAGACCGTATCATTGAAGTTGACATTGTCAGCGATCTGCGACGTCCAGATTTTCAGTGAAATCAGACCGTTGCCGTTCAGACTGACTGGCGTTGCAAATGTGAAGTCGAGCGACTGCGCGGGCTGAATTTCCGGCAGTATTTCGGAAACAGGGGTTTCATTATTGATTTGATAGGTAATTACAGCATCCGATACGGGATTAATACCCTCATTGGCCACCCTGACCGATACTGTTTGTTCGGAAGTG
This sequence comes from uncultured Bacteroidota bacterium, assembly GCA_903836265.1. Classification (GTDB taxonomy): domain Bacteria; phylum Bacteroidota; class Bacteroidia; order Chitinophagales; family Saprospiraceae; genus M3007. Next base: position 10,956 of record CAILQK010000447.1, read on the forward strand.
CTGCACGAAATGATGGCATCTCCGGCCGGCGCGAGTATTTGTTTGACACTTATATCGTACGCCTGCGGGCACTCAAGCAGTCCGCCATTCCACCTCACTGCCACAGCACGCCTTCCGCTCAAACCCGATGGCAAACTCGCACGCATGGAAATCCATTGCTCATTTCCCGGATCTGAAACGGGAATGGTGATAATATTGGTGTCTGAAGTAGCCTTCAGTTCCATGTATTTGTTGCCCAAAAGGTACAAATCGTAGTTCAGTGTGTCGTTAAGCGGTGCACAGCTCACTGTCATGGAATCCGGACAAACTTTTCTGACAGAAATGCTTTGTGGAAGCGGTGCGATATTGAATGAATAATCGCTCATGTCCTCAACGCCATTCCTGGAAACTTTAATCACAGCATTGGCTGTTATACCGGCCGGAACGAGCCAGTCATACATTCGCCGGAGGGCCGGAACTGTTGCAATGGTGGTAAAGGTGGCGCCATTATCGAAAGAGCAGCTCAGTTCAAAATCGCCATTTACACCCCCGGCATCCCAGTGAATACGTTCGGTGGTGCCGGGAACCAGCCCCTCTCCCCCGTTGGGGTAAGTGAGTTTTATGGAATCGGTCAGGAAGCACCATACGATATGGCAGGCCTGAGGACCAAGCGGTACATCGGAGCCACTGATCCGGACTGTGTAGGTACCCGGTACCGGCAAATCCGCTGCCACCTGCTCTACCGGATTGAGCGTGTCGCGCCCGCGAGTGGCAGGCGCGCCGAGAGCGGCAACTGCAGGCGACGAATTGAGTATCCATGGCTCCAGAACAGTTCCGTCTGGTGCAATGACCTGCATATCCAGGTCGTTCAGCAGTGCACGACCAGCCTGGGGTGAAGCCGGCGGATCCGACCACACCAGCATGACCCGGAGTTGCGAAACGCCCGGCGGAACTGTTAATGTATGGCTTTTCTGTTCGCCCGAGCCGACTGAATCTGTCAGAAACTGCTTGCCGAGAAGCAATTGCCAGGCGCGCCAGGCATTGATATGCCCCCACCCAAAGCGAAAATCGGGTCCGACGTTGCCGAGATCATTGGCTGTATTCAGAATTGCTCCTTTCAGAAGTGCTGCAGCCGGTTGTGCTGAATATTGAATTTTATAAGCTTGTGTAAGCTGTGCAAGACATCCCGCAATACCGGGTGCAGCGCCTGAGGTTCCTCCAAAAACCTGATAGGTGTTACCGGGATTCGTGGAGCCCTGATCGGTACCATTGGCACTGATATCCGGCTTCAGACGACCATCGTGGGCTGGCCCCCGGCTTGAAGATGTCTCAAGCGTTCCATCCGCCTGCAGATTGGCCGTGGCAATGGCATTCTTTGCCATTTTGTGACCGCCCGTGATGTTTCCCCACTGGTTACCAGCTCCGTAGTTACAATCTGAACCATTGCTGTTGCCGGCAGAAAAAACATGCATCAGGTTCGGATTCTCATAAATCTGCCTGTCAACAGTTTGCGAGGCTATGGTATATCCGGCATTACATCCGTCCGAGTAGGATGTATTGGTAATCGTAACGCCCTTCTCAAGGTGCAGGGGAAGTGTCTGATCGAGGAAACTGTTCACGTAATCCACCACGTACACGTCAGCACCATCAGCCATTCCACGCTGGGCCGGATCAATATTTCCGGCGCCACCGATGATCCCGCCAACGCCATCACCATGAGTTCCCTGCTCTGCCGGAGTGGATGAATAATTGAACAACCGTCCCTGAAAATCAATGTGCGGCCCCAGCTGCCCGTCGTCGCGTACCAGCACGCCCACGCCTTCTCCATTGAAGCTGATACCGGCGGCGTGATCACTGTTGATAACGTTGGCCCGGTGTAATGAACGGCCCCTGGTATCCTCCGGCTCTCCCGGCGCAGATACCTGCTCCATATATTGTACAAACGGCATTTCAGCTACCTGCAACAACTCGGGAATGAGCACCCTTGCAGTTGCAATACCTTCATGGGGATGTTGCTCCAGCAATATCATTCCATTTTCATTACAGGAAGAAACAACCTCCTGCCACCTTATCCCCCTGTAAAACCGGATATTGACATCAATCCAGTCTCCATGAACAGCCCATGAACCGAAGGGCGGCTCCCTGAGCGAGCGGGACAATTTCCAGCCAGGCGACACAGGCATAACCGATACGGCTCCCGATTTTTTCAGTTTTTTCAGATCACACGATAACGGAATTATCAGTTCATAAGTTGCAGGGAATACATACCCGGCAATTTCAATTCCCGAGTTTTCCATTTCATGGCGCTGAACACTGGTCAGCGTGCGGTCAAACTGAATATAACGGACATACCTGTTATTGAAAATATCGGCAGTACCGGGTTTGGCGTCATGCGATACACGTTCAAAATTTTCCGGGAAAAACTCGTCGCCCCATGAAAAACGAACAGGAGGAAGCCGCTGGGCACACACCTGTAATGACAAAACACTCGCAATAAGGAAAAGGAAGAATCTCATACTGAGAATTTATCGGATGAATGACAGGTTTCCGGAACCGTTCCGGCATGGCCAAATGTACGGACTGAAATTCATTGGAAATCAACCCAAAAATGACATTTGAAAATTTCAGCGAAAACTGCCCGGAAAAACACATACATTGCATTACTTTCCCTGTTTTCAACTATACTGACAAATAATTTTTTTTAAAGACACTTGTGCA
>CAILQK010000448.1 GCA_903836265.1 uncultured Bacteroidota bacterium
AGGTTCTGATGACACGCCCGGCAACCGATTTTATCAGTCCGCTAACACTCTCAACGCTGTCAAAAAGGCAAACGCTGTCGGATGTACACTCCGAATCAGCCTGGAATAACCACGTCGAACTCGGACTGTGGGGCGATGCACTGGTGATCGCTCCGGCTACTGCCAACACAATCGCCAAACTCGCCTGCGGTATTTGCGACAATATCCTGAGCGCCGTTTATCTTTCTGCCCGTTGCCCGGTCTTCGTGGCGCCCGCCATGGATCTGGATATGTGGAAGCATCCGGCGACGCAAAGAAACATATCTCTCCTGCGCGAATACGGCGTACAGATTATTCCGGTAGAACACGGAGAACTCGCCAGCGGCCTGGTGGGCGACGGCAGGATGGCCGAACCGGAAAATATAGTCGCGTTTCTCGACTCATGGTTCAAAAACAGGTCAAATTTGCCACTCACAGGTAAAAAAGCCCTCGTAACAGCCGGCCCCACATTCGAACCGCTCGACCCGGTCCGTTTCCTCGGAAACCACTCCACAGGGAAGATGGGTATTGCCATTGCCGAAGATTTGTCTGCCCGGGGAGCAGAAGTGACGCTGGTGCTCGGGCCAACCCACCTGCGGCCAGCAGACAGCTCAATCCGGATTGTTGCCACCGGATCTGCATCCGAAATGTATCAGGCCTGCAGTTACATTTTCCCTGAATCTGATATTGCCGTTTTTGCAGCTGCAGTAGCCGACTATAAACCCCGGTATTTTTCCGAAACCAAAATAAAGAAAAAAGACGACGATCTGGTGCTCGAACTCGAAAAAACCGTTGATATAGCAGCAGCACTCGGAAAACAGAAACACCCCGGACAGATAACGGCCGGCTTCGCACTCGAAACTGATAACGAGGAATCCAACGCATCTGCCAAACTCAAAAAGAAAAACCTGGATCTGATCGTGCTGAATTCAATGCGTGACGCGGGCGCGGGCTTCGGACACGACACCAACAAGGTTACTGTTATCAGCAGTACCGGAGAGGTGTTTGCTTACGAACTCAAACATAAAAAGAGCGTGGCCTCCGACATTGTAAACCAAATTATTCGTCTGGCCAACCTGAAACGCTCCTGATGCGTCATGGAAGATATTGCACCCAACTCACCTGCACGACTATGGTAAAAAAGCTGTTTTCTTCCTCATTATTCCTGCTTTTCCCGATTGCAGTCTGGTGTCAGGGCGAACTGAACGCAACTGTTCGCATCAACACGCCACAACTGCAGCAAACCGACCGCCGGGTGTTCGACCAGCTGGAAGCCTCACTGCGCGACTTTCTGAACAATACCAAGTGGACCAATGATGTATTTGAACCAGATGAGCGTATCAAATGCAACTTCATCATTACCATCGCCAAGGAATCCGACAACAACGTGTTTGAAGGCGAACTCGCCGTACAGTCCACACGGCCGGTTTATGGAAGCGGATATGAAACACCAATGATGTCGTATCTCGACAAAGACCTGATCTTTGTTTACGAACAAAATCAACCCATAGAATTTATCAGGGACGCCGGCGACAACCAGAACCTGCCGGCCATGCTCGCTTTCTATGTCTATATCATTCTTGGCATGGACTACGACTCCTTCTCTCCCTTCGGCGGCGACCCACACTACGCCACCGCAGAGCGAATCGTTACCAACGTGCAGAACTCGGGAAACAGCGCCTCCGGCTGGCGCCCGCCAGATGGTGGAAAAAACAGAAACAGATACTGGATTATCGAAAATCTGCTCAACCCGCGGGTAAAACCCATGCGCGCTGCCATGCACAACTACTACCGGAACGGGCTCGATGTGTTCAGCTCCAGTCCTGAACAGGGCCGCGAGGCAATACTGCAGGCACTCGAAGAGGTGGACAAGGTTTATGTCGCATACCTGAACTGTATGATCGTTCAGATGTTCTCCTATGCAAAAAGAGACGAACTGGTCGAACTCTGGAAACTCGGAACCAAACAGCAAAAAGAACGTGTCATTCAGATCATGACCCGTATTGATCCCGCCAACAGCCAGCGATACCGGGAAATCGGATCCTGATCGCCAACAGCACGACAACTCAAAATCATGGACAGTATTTCAGTCATAGTTCAGTTTTTTCTCAGCCTCTCCATTCTTGTCACCCTCCACGAGCTGGGTCACTTCGCACCGGCCAGATGGTTCAAAACCAGGGTGGAAAAGTTCTATCTTTTCTTTGACTTTGATCCGTTCAAGTCGCTCTGGAAAACCAAAATAGGCGATACAGAGTACGGCATCGGCTGGCTGCCACTCGGCGGCTATGTCAAAATATCCGGCATGGTGGACGAGAGTATGGACACCGAACAACTCAAGCAGCCACCACAGCCGTGGGAGTTCCGCTCAAAGCCGGCATGGCAGCGACTGATTATCATGATCGGCGGCGTCACTGTCAACTTTCTGCTCGGTTTCTTCATCTTCGCCATGATGCTGTGGTACTTCGGGAAGGCTTACGTGCCGACTGCTGCAGTGAAGGAATACGGACTCGCCTACGATTCGGTACTCCTTCATCAGGGATTCAGGCAGGGTGATATTATCGCCAGCATCGGTAACCAACCCTTTGACAGGGTTGATACGGGAGTCTTTATTGAAGAAGTCGTCCTCGGCAGCACAAGAAACATCACACTCACGCGCGATGGGCGCGATACGACCATCACGCTTTCCGATGATCTTGGAAAACAGATTACCGGTCAGCGAATTTCAAAGTCGTCGCTCTTTGTTCCGAGGGTACCCTTTTATGTTGAAGAGGTGGCACAGGGCCCGGCCAGAGATGCCGGTATCCTGAAAGGAGACCGGATCGTCATGTTTAACGGCGAAAAAACCGCCTATTTCGATGAATTTGCCGCCATGGCGTGGAATAACCGGGGCAACGATGTCGTGCTCGGCATAGAACGCAACGGACAAATTACCGATATACCTGTCAAAATTACGCCCGAAGGCAAAATTGGCGTTATGGCCAGAAGAGAAGGTTATTTCAAAGTGGAAAGAGAAAGGTATTCCCTGCTCAGTGCGCTGCCGGCAGGGGTTGAAATGGGCTGGGGATTCCTCTCGGGACAGGTCAGGGCCTTCGGACAAATGTTCTCAGGCAAAATTTCTGTCAAAGACAACCTCGGCAGTGTTATCAGTATTGGCAAACTGTTCAGTCCGGCCTGGAACTGGGAGATATTCTGGAGTGTGACCGCATCGCTGAGTATTATCCTGGCATTTATGAACCTGCTCCCCATACCTGCTCTCGATGGCGGTTATGTCATGTTCCTGATCTGGGAAGTCGTTACCGGCAAAAAGGTGAGCGACAAATTCATGGAAAAAGCCGTTACAATCGGCTTTATGCTCCTGCTCGGACTGATGATTCTCGCATTCGGACTGGATATCTGGCGTCACTTCCTCGAAAAACTGTTCTGATCAGATGAACCACCCCGATACACGCAACTACTTCAGCTTTTTTGGACTGCCCGTATCACTCTCCATAGATCTGCCCTCCCTCAGGAAGGCATTTCTCGAGAACAGCCGTCGCTTTCACCCCGATTTTCATACGCTTTCATCCGGTGATGAACAGGAAAAAGCGCTCGAACTGTCGTCGCTGAACAATGAGGCATTCAGGGTACTGTCGGATGCAGATGCCAGAATCAGGTATGTACTCGAGCTGAAGGGACTTCTCGGAGCCGATTCGAAGGAGGAAAAACTGCCTCAGGACTTCCTGATGGAAATGATGGATCTGAACGAGCAGATCATGGATATACAAATGAATCCGTCGGAGGAAGCGCTTGAAAAAGCCCGGAGCGCAGCTGCCGCACTGGAAAGAGAAATTGAATCCGGTGCAGCCGGCCTGCTGCAGACATGGAACGAATCAACCGGAAGTGCGGATGATTTGAATGTTGTCAGGGATTATTTTCACAAAAAGCGCTATTTGTTGCGCGTGAAAGAAAATCTGACTAACTTTGCGTCCGCTATCTGAACATATTGCTGCGGGAATGGCGGAATGGTAGACGCGCTGGTCTCAAACACCAGTGACTTCACGGTCATGCGAGTTCGAGTCTCGCTTCCCGCACACTGCATTTTACACTCGCCCCCGTTGTTGCGCCTGCGTTAAGTTATTGTATATCGGCGCCTTGTTCCCTTTTTTTCCTTTTCTTTGCTGTCAGATTATGATTATCCTGCCATATACCAATCGGGATGTCTCCTGGCTCTCTTTTAATCACAGGGTTTTGCAGGAGGCCAGTGACCCCGCCGTTCCGTTGCTTGAGCGACTGAAGTTCCTTGCTATTTATTCATCCAACCTCGACGAGTTTTTCAGAATCAGGGTAGCCGGAATCAGGAAACTCAAGAAGGTAGGGAAAAAGACAAAGGCCAAACTGGATTTCGACCCGAGTTTGCTGCTTAAAGAGATTCACAGA
>CAILQK010000449.1 GCA_903836265.1 uncultured Bacteroidota bacterium
CGAGCAGGAGCAAAAAGAGATACTGGCGCCTTATGTGGCATTTTTTGCTTCCGATGCGAGAGAGCTGAACTGGGAAATCAGTACCCCGTCTGGACAAATGGGTCCGCTTACTGCGGCTTTTGTCAAGTCGTTCCGAAAAATTTCGCCGGTGAGTACCTGGAACGGCGTATTCGGAGTAATCAGAAATGAAATGGCTGTCACCTCGCCGCAGCAAAATCCGCGCGCGGAAGGTTACCTCGACCGACTGGTGCTGGCAGGCACCTTCGTTGCGCTGGAGCCGCACTACACCGTAACAGAGTCCGGTGGACAGCTCATGTTAAGCGGCGGCTGGCTTCATGGACTCACAAAAGACTCCCGGATAGGTTTTTACCCGGCGGAAACACGCGATTACCGGAATACCAAACCGGTGGCAACGGGCTTCGTCAACAGTACTGACCCGTCCCAGTGCATCGTTGCTGCCGACAAACCCTTTTCGGCGCTGAAAGAAACATGGGCTTATGCACTCGAACTGGCGCCCGGCGACATGCACCTGAACGTCAGTCTGAATATCAGCGACACCTCGCTGCGACGCAAACTGACAGAAGAGATGTTGAAAAAGAAAATATTCGGATTCGGGAAGGAATATGACTGCTACCTGTATCAGAATATCCGGGGAGACTCCCTGTTTCTGGACAACTCCAGCGGCACTTCACTTGGACGATTTTCCACCAGAGAACCCGGAATGGAGATAAAAGTGATGGATCATCTGTTGCGCTATGCACAGGGCGTCTATCTGCGCAATCTGGATTTCTCGGATGAATCAGAGTTTCTTTTCACCCTCGAGATAGTTCCGGTTGACACGACCAAAGACGGAAAGGTGGCCAGGCTGCAGAAACCGATAAATCCGTCAGGCGGAATAGAGATAACCGAGGGTGCGCCTTTCATCATCAGGGTGAAGAACCTGGGGAAAAAGCAGGGCTTTTTCTCCCTGGTGGACATAGATCCGAACAACAAAATCACCATCCTCAGTCCATATTGTGAAAAAGGTGAACAAGCGGCAGACTTCCATCTCAGCCTCGGGCAGGATTTCATTTTGCCGCGGGACAGTTTGTACTTCAAGTGTACGCCGCCATACGGTATGGAAACCGTCAAACTGATTGTTACCGATGAACGAGTTGACTTGTGTTCGGTTTACAGGGGTATGAGCAGAGGAGGGCGTACCTCCATTGAACGCATCATCTCCAATATTGTCAATCCGGAAGAAACCGGCACAAGAGGCAACAACATGCCTCCGGCATCACTGGGTGTTTTCACCTCCAGTTTCAAGATCGTCGAAAAAAAAGCCGTAAAAAAACCGTAGTTTCAGCGGAATGATGGAATTATTTTGCACTTTCAGGCGTTTTCATGAAATAACATAATTCAGAGTCACCTCCATTTCAAACATAACAGCATGATAAAGCAGCTCTTCATTTCCTCATTACTGATGTTCACCGTATGTGCAAGCGCATCCGCGCAGGATCTGCACATCTACTATGATGTTTTCAACGACACATTGTGGTACAAAAAAGACGGCGTATTTACAGAAACACCTGCCGTGCGAAAGCGTGATCTGGTTCAACTGCACATTATTGAATTCAACAACTACCTGTACAGCGTCAAAACAGAGCAGAAGGAGGTGAGTGAGGAGGCCGGGAAAATTGACGTTGTAAACCAGTTCCTCCCGGAGGGCAAATTTGACATGCAGGGATTTTTAAAAAGTTTGCCACTGGGCAATCTGGGTGCTGGCCTGACCGGTGTGAAATTTCCGGAATGGCAGGGTTTTGCGGGTAATCAAAATGCAGGTGCCAGAGGTGGAGATATGGATGTTCAGGCAAGTTATGCCACAGAAACCTATGATAAACTTCTGTCCCTCTCCACGCAGATGGATGATATGTCCAAGAAAATCAGGGAATTGTCCAAAAGCATATTTGCCGGAACACTCAGCGTGGACTATATAGACGACCTGCTCAAAAGTCATGACCTGCCTCCCACACAAATCAGGAAAATGGTGATGGAGCATCTGAAACTGATGTTTGGAACTGCATTTGTGGAGGAACCAACCCTTGAAACAGCCCTGGCGTGGAAAGACAAGGCTGACCAGTTCAGGGAGTATTCGGCACAGATGAATCAGCTGATAGAAAAATGGAATGAAGAAAAGCCCGGATACGACAGAGCGGTGCGTCGAATTTCACAGTTGTGTTCGGATACGAGCAAAGCTGAAAAGGAACTTGTACGTGGTTTTCAGGAAAGAAGAGATGAAATCAATTTGCGGCATACCCTGATTTCAGGCTATACAGACAGTCTGGGAAAGGTAGTTGAACTGGCTGCCGGGGTGTCAGCCGACAAACTTGGCGCACTGTATCGCAAGACAGTCGAAGTAAAGAACCACAAGTTTGAGTATAACGAAACCTTCAAGCCCATTGGCAAAGAGATGGATCTTGTTCTTGAAATCAATGTCAAAGACAGTGACAAGAACACCGATCCCACCCGAACCCGAACTGTTAGAGTGACGAACTATGAGGGTTTCAAATACAGCATCACACCCGGTTTTTGCGCGGCAGGCTTCTTTACGCCACAGAAACGATACAGCATAGCCCTTAACAGCGACAACGAGACCATCATAGCAGAAACCGATGCTGACAAGTTTGTGCCACTGGTTACCACCGCTGTGCAAATATACAACGACCGGGGAAACCGGGTTACGCCGGGAGCGATGCTCGGACTGGCAGTGCCACTCACCCCTAACGGTGGCCAGTCACAGGCGCTCAACTTTGTAGCAGGCCCAAGCCTCGTCGTAGGCAGAGATCAGCGCATCTCCATCAGCATAGGTATCATGGGAGGCAAAACCACCCGCCTGTCGGAAGGCGTAACGCCCTTCCAGCCCTTCGACACCCAGAATGGCGTGCGGCCCATACCGACCGTAGAGCGGTATGAACTGGGATGGTATATCGGAGTGACAGGGAATTTGTAGATTTGTTGTTGAGTCCGGGGTTTCACAAGTATTTGACATGCGACTGCTTTTTCTCTTTATCTTCCCGCTATCCCTGTTCAGCCAGACGAACACCGACGGGTACTGTCACTTTGCCGTTTCTTCTGTGTCTTCAGGGGCCACCGAAGACCTGACAGGTTATTCAATACCGCTTTACAAACACAAAACGGTACGCGAAGTATATGCCAGACTGAGTGTGATGCACGGCAATTTTTCGATGACGCTCCCGACCTGCAGGCTCATTCGCCTGAAGGAACATGCGGCCTCTTATTCGGCCAGTGACAGGCAGATTATGGTTGAGGAGAAGGCTTATGATGTGTGTGTATCGCTTGGGGCCGACAGTCTGGCGGCCCTTGCCCTGCTGATATCGCACGAATTGATGCACTTTTACGAAAAACACGCTTTCAACGTCAGCGAGCAGCAGAAAAGGGAGCAGGAAAAGATGGCTGATCTGAAAGGCGGCATACTGGCACAGCGAGCCGGTTTTCAGGTAGCCGACGTTCAGGCGAGACTGCTCGATGGTATCTACAACGCCTACAGGTTGCCATCTGTTATGACGGGGTATCCCACCCGGGAGGAGCGGATCAGGCAGGCCGGCGAGGTGAAAACGCAGATTGAACGTCTTTGGTACAGGTTCAAGCTCGCCAATTACATGGCCGTTACCGGAAAGTACGACAATGCCATCGCGTATTATCATTCCATAGAAGATACTTTCCCTTCCCGTGAAATCCTGCAAAACCTGAGTACGGTATATGCAATCAGGGCGCTGGAGCTCCGGGAAAAAGTGATACCGGAAACCCAAATAATGTTCCCGTTCGAACTGGATCCTGAATCGAGACTGTCGAAGGGCGACAAGGCACTGGAAGACAGCATGACGATAAACAATATCGAAATGCTGAACAACCTGAATCAGGCACTTGACTTTGCCGTACAGGCGATCAGACTGGATGAAAACTACGTACCCGCGCGCGTAAACAGGGCCTGCGCCCTCATGTTGCTGGAGCGATATGAGGAGGCCAGAAGGGCCATTCTCGAAACGGGAGTGCTGCTGTCAGAGGATGATGATGCGGCAAAAGCTTTGCTTGCGCTGCTCCGGGGCAACATCCTTTACCTCGAAAAGGGAGACGACTATGTGAAAAAATCAGCCCGGGAATGGACAAAAGCCCGGGACTGGGGTAATCGGCTGGCAGGCATCAATCTGCAACTCGCCAATGGGTCCTGGCAGCCAGCACTCGCGCAGATGATGACCGGTCAGAAAGAACAAATGCCCGGCCTGAATCTGACTGAATACCTCGAAGATCTTCACACTTACGATTATGCTGCTCCGTTAATAAGAAATGGCAAGTTCATTGCTGTTGGTTCCGGGGCTCAGAAGCACTATACGGGCGCCCACACCAAAAACCTCAATGCCTCTGTTGTGCTGATTGACTATGTGGATATTGATAACAAATCAGTGTGGCAATACACCCTTCCCGGCAACAGGGGGCAAACACTGAAAGGTATCTCCATCGGCAGCACAGAGAAAATGGTGCGCGACCAGTACGGCCCGCCCTCGTCCACCGTGGAAACGCCCCTCGGTCGTTATTTGCACTACCGGAAATCCAGCCTTGTTTTCCTGATTGAGAATGGAGTGGTGGAAGAGTGGGTTGTTTATCGGGTGAAGGGGAGGTAATCCCGGATAGGAATACAAAGGAAAATATTGTTTAAATCACATGTAATCAAAATGCGCAATCTTCTTTTTTTCATCATTACTGCGGGTATGGCTCTCATATTTACTGCAGAGTTTGCCCGTGCACAAAATAATTTTGGTGGGGAGAAACCACCGAAAATGGCCGCCTTGATCGTAGGTGTGTCGAAGTATAAAAATGCAGACAACCTGAAACTCGACTTTGCCGGCCGCGATGCCATTCAATTCGCCAAGCTGTTGAATTGTGCCCGGAACGTTGATGTAAATTTTGAAAATTTGATTTTACTCACTGATGAAAAGGCTAAACTGGGAAGTGTAACGACTTCTCTGACTAACTTGGGAAGAATCGCATCAGACACTTCCTCAGGCTTTGACTATTTACTTGTTTTTTTCAGCGGGCATGGTACATTGGCTCCCCG
>CAILQK010000450.1 GCA_903836265.1 uncultured Bacteroidota bacterium
ACATACTTCAAGAACCTGATTGACGGACTTATCCAGAATGCTCCGCAGTCGCCTTCCAAAGGTATCCCGGGCAACTCTATCGCCATCAACATCGGATCCATGCAGAACGTGGGCCACGAGTTTGGTCTGTCGGGCAACATCGTGCGCGATGGCAAATTCAACTGGACTTCCAGTGTCAACCTGACGCTGATGACCAACGAAGTGCTGTCACTCGCAGGTGGCTCTGATGTGCTCTCAAATACAGCCGGTCTCGAAATTTCCAACATCGTTCGTGAAGGAGAGTCGGTTGGCAGCATCTTCGCCGTTGAAACACAGGGTGTAAACGCTGAAAACGGCCGCCGCCTGTTCGTTAAGGCAGATGGTACTGTCGTTCAGTACTCACATGTTGTTCCTGCAGGCCAGTCTCGCTGGACTACCCTCGACGGTGCTACGGCTTCTGCTGTGTCTCTCGTTGCTGATGGCAAAGTATATGGCCCGACACTCCCGAAATGGTTCGGTGGCTGGGACAATACGTTCACTTACGGTCCTGTTGACCTGAATGTACAAATGAACTTCGCTGGTGGCAACTACATCTACAACGGCAGCAAGGCCGGTCAGCGCGACCAGCGTTTCTGGAACAACCAGGTTGATGTACTCGACCGCTGGACCGAAGAAAATACCGACGGCTCCATTCCGCGTGTAGTGTTTGGCGACAACGTGTCCAACGGCTCCGCTATTCCGATTTCTGAAAACGTGGAAAAAGGCGACTTCCTGCGTATCCGCAACGTGACACTGGGCTACCGTCTTCCTGCAAGCGTGCTCAACCGCGCCAATATCTCCAGCCTGCGTGTTTACGCCAACGTAACCAACGCCTTCCTGTTCACCAACTACACCGGTACCGATCCCGAGATCTCAACCAACGGTAACAGCAACACCTCTCCGGGTGTTGACCGCAACACGGTTCCGATGGCCCAGACATTTACTGTAGGCCTTAACCTCGGTTTCTAAATAAATCCAAACACACGACAACATGAAAAATATGCATCTTAATAAAAAGATCGCCGTTCTTTTTCTGCTGGGCGGCGCATTTCTGATGCCGACGAGCTGCAAGAAAGAGCTGCTCGATCCGGCCCCGCTTAACAGCCTGTCCGACAAGACAATCTTTTCCACTCCCGACCGTTTCCTGAGCCTGGTAAATGGTATCTACGACAACCTCAAGAGTGGTCAGCTGTATGGCGGACGCGCTATCGTGTACGGAGATATCCGCGCAGAGGAGTTCCTGAACGAAACCGGTAACGGTGTAACAGGCCTCCAGACATGGAACCACACGGTAGTTGAATCTTCCAACGAGGTGAACAACCTCTGGAATGCTGCATACGCCACCATCAACAGTTGCAATATCTTCATTGAGGGAGCTGATATCAATCGCGCTGTTGTAGGCAACGACGCACTGGTTAATCAGTACATCGCAGAGGCCCGCTTCGTACGTGCGCTGTGCTACCACACACTGCTCCGCTCATACTGCCGTCCGTACGCCGATGGCAATGGCTCCCAGCCGGGTGTTCCGCTCCGTCTCCGCGCCGAAACAGGCCCGGAAAATAACGATCTGGCCCGTGCTACTGTTGCCGAGGTTTATGCCCAGATTCTTGACGACCTGAACTTCGCCGAGGCCAATCTGGCCGCTACAAACGGAAGTGCCCTTCTGAACACCACACGCGCACACAAGAACAGCGCTGTCGCTCTGAAAACCCGTGTTTACCTCGGTATGCAGCGCTATGGTGATGTAATTACTGAAGCCAACAAGATCGTACCAGCAGCTGCTCCATTCAAGGCAGCTTCCGGCGTGGCACACGAACTTCAGGCTGCTGTAAAGAATGTGTTCACCACACCCTACACCACCACGGAGAGCATTTTCTCCATGCCTTTCACTACAAATGACCTGCCAGGCACTCAAAACGGTCTGGGCAGCTACTACAACCCGGGTCCGCGCGGTATCGGCGATTTCTCGCTCAATCCTGCCGGTATTATCGGTGATTCAGTCACTTTTGCAGGTAACGATGCACGCCGCCAGTTCGTGTTCATCAACACCAACAACAAGCCGTACATGAACAAGTTCCCGGCTGGTCCAGAGCATCTCGACTACGCTCCGGTAATTCGTTATGCGGAGGTATTGCTGAACCTGGCAGAGGCAGAAGCCCGTACCAATGGTATCAGCGATCGTGCTGTAAATCTGCTGAATGCAGTACGCACGCGCTCAGGTGGCAGTGCTTATTCCAATACCAGCTTTGCTTCCGGCGATGCACTCGCTTCTGCTGTACTGAAAGAGCGTCGCGTCGAACTGCTGGGAGAAGGTTTCCGTGCATTCGACAGCATGCGTCTGCTGGCCAATATTCCCGGCAAAGCCAACGTGGCAGCTATTTTCCCAACGGTTTCAGAGTACATCTGGCCTATTCCGTCCGGCGAGCTGGCTGTGAACAAACTTTGTACGCAAAATCCCTGAATACCCGGGACAGGAATGGATAAAAATTGTCACTCCTGATTCGTTTCAAAGTTAATTTTTTTGCGTGGGCCATCGGAATTTTCCGGTGGCCCACGCCATATTTATACACCCGGCATTGGCAAGGGGGCATCTCTCTTCTCAAAGGTGTTTTATCCGCTGCTCGTATATTTTGTACAGCTCCTCGTTACTGTACCCGTCAACATTCTGGCTGAAGTAAACGGGCAGCTTTACGCCGTGTGCAGCAGCTGTTTTCATGCCCTCGGTTGTGATCAGATTGACCAGAAAAATACCGGAAAGTGACGATGCCGCACCGGTAAGGTGTCCGTCAATATACATAAGGCCATCGCCGGGCGGTACGCAGTTGTCGAGCACCAGGTCGGCAATTTCCATGAGTTTTCGGCCTCCGGGGTGGCGGGAAGGGTACATGGCTGATTGTTCGGGGGACGTAATGGCAATAACACGGAGGCCGGCAGCTCTTGCCAGTTCCGCCATCTCGATGGGCATGGCGTTCCTGCCCGAGTTCGACACAACAATCATCAGGTCGCCCGGAGCAAGCCGGTGCTGATCCAGTATGATTTTCGCCAGTCCCGGTATTCGCTCTATTTCGGCACTGCGCCGGGCACCTTCCGATGTCATAACGGTGCTGTCGAGCATCGCATTCACGTTCGCGAGCCCGCCCGCACGTACGAAAAGCTCCAGTCCGATCATGTGTGAGTGCCCCGTACCAAACGTGTGTATAATCCGGTCGTTGATCAGTGTATCGGCAACCCATACTGCTGCCTCCCGTATTTTTTCTTCCTGAACAGATACAATACGGTCAAGCTGCTGTCGGGCCTTCTCGTGGTATTCGAACATCACAGTCTGATAAATATTTTTTTGCGGTAAAGCTGGTAAACAGGCAAAAATACGATACCCACATACAGCAGGGCATACGTGAGCGATGCCAGCCGGGCCGGCAGACCGGCCGCTGTCAGACTGTTCATCCACATCTCGTTGAGCCCCGGCTTGCCACCGTGGCCAGTGTAGAATACAACCGTCAGCATGCCTGCCAGTGTATAGGCCGTGATAGCGTTGGATCCGAAAATGCGGCCGGGGGCCGTCCAGCGTATCATTTCAAGTACATCTACCAGCAGGTGCAATGCTGCCAGTGTCATGAACGCCAGTCCGGACGTATGACACACATAAGAACTTGTCCATATGTGTTTGTTGACCGGGAAGAACCAGTCCCACACGCCGCCGGCAACGAACAGGCCGAATCCGGCGAGAAAAAGCCACGTGATCCGATGGTACTTATCCTCGTTTTTGAGAATAATACGTCCGGCCATCATACCCGTCATGCCTGTCACAATTGCCGGGAACGTACTCAGGAATCCTTCCGGATCCCAGGTTTTCTGCCACAGCATGCCGGGGAGCATCCTGCTGTCGAGGTAGTTGGCGAGATTCATGCCTGCCACACTCAGGTCGGGCTTACCGATTCCGGGAACCGGTATATAGACCATCACGACCCAGTAGGCAGCGAGTATGCCCACACCTGCACGCATCCATGTGCGCCAGTCGGTGTACAGATAAAGCAGTGCGCAGGCCAGAAAGACAAATGCAATTCGGTGAAGTACTCCTACCCACCGGATATGGGCGAGATCAAAGTCGGGCCACAGCCAGAGAAAAATGCCGAGGGCATAAATCTTCAGACTCCGGATCAGGATCTTCTCTGCGAGTGCCGATTTGTTGGCCCTGGCATCGAGGCGGGGCTGATACGCCAGCGCGATGGATACACCCACGATGAACAGGAAGAAAGGAAATATATAATCGGTGGGAGTGGCTCCGTTCCACGACGCGTGCAGCAGAGGCGGATAAACATGATCCCACGACCCGGGAGTATTCACGATAATCATGGCCATGATGGTGAAGCCCCGCATGGCGTCGAGCGACATCAGTCGCGCAGGCTGGTTGTTTTTGCTCATTTTTTACTCAGGTGAATGGTTGAACTGAATCCGGAACGACCTTTTTCGTTGAAGCAGGCAGCTTTCACTACCCGTACATCTGCAGAGAAGGGACCGCTGTAAACCGCACTTGAACTGTTCGGTTCGGTTCCGTCGGTGGTATATCGTATCTGAAAGCCCGGATATGCTGTATTCATGCTGATTTGTCCGTTTTCAGAAATGATGCCCGGCGGGGGAATCCGGTAGTTGTATCCTCCCGACAGGCTGGTCAGGCGCGGCAGTTCCTTTGATGCAAGCGTATGGGAAAATCTGTTCCAGTCGGCGAGCCGCTCCGCGTCATCCTTTCCGCTCCATGCCGGTTCGCCCTGCCAGGCCCGTTGTGCAAATCCCTGCAATTTGGGCAGATAATAGTATTCCAGCATATCGCGGCCCTTGATGGTTTCACTCCACAGCTGCGCTTGTAGTCCGGCTATGTGCTGTTTCCCCGCCGGAGTGAGGCGCTCCATGCCTGCAAAATCCACGGCGGGATCGAACGGGTGGCCCATATCATCTGTTTTTGTTGACTGGAACAGGTCGTATGGTACAAAAGAGAACGCATCTTCGGTATCAATAAATCCGCCCCAGTACAACCCGGGCTCCCTCGGATCCTTGTTGTAGGCCAGGTCGAAGTAAAAGTTGGTCACATTGCAGAGTATAACGGGATAGCCTGCATTGGCGAGCCGATAACCCAGATCCTGATTGCCCCAGAGGTTATTCCATATATACGGCCAGACACCGCTGCCGGCGAATGACGGATTGGGCGTCCAGCTTCCGTCGTCGTTGAAAGACATGACGGCTTCTTCCCAGGTTCCGTTCAGGAGGCCCCTCTTCTTCAGGGCATCAACCATCTGTCCGAAAAACAGACCCTGCAGGTTGCGGTTGTTCCTGATTTCCGGATGCCCTGCCAAAAATTCGCGACATTCGGGGGAGCCCGTCCAGGCTTTCGAGGGTACCTCGTCACCCCCAGTATGGAACATGTTCAGTGGTACACCCGCCTCCCTGTACATGCTGATAACGTCGTCCAGTACATATTCAAAAAATCGTATAACCTGATCGCGGCAAACGCAGGTGGTGTTGTCGTTGTATCCCTGGGCCGAGCGGTATTGCGAAGTGTCGGCGGGATCAATGAGTCTGAACCGGTTGGCCTCCTCCGGCTGGCCTTTGGTCATCAGGCGCTGGTAGCGGAGCTCCATGGCTTTGACAGCTGCCCGGGAGTGGCCCGGAAGGTTTATTTCCGGGATGACCTCTATATTTCGCTCCCTGGCGTAGCGAATAATCTGTTTGAAATCGCTGCGGGTGTAAAAGCCGTTTCCGTGGGAGCGCGGGTTATCCGGATCGGGGCCGGAGCCGTATGCAGGCGCGAGGCAAAGACTGTCGCGGTGCCGGTGACCACGCCGGCCACCCACTTCCGTGAGTTCGGGCAAACCGTTGATCTCGAGGCGCCATCCTTCATCTTCTGTCAGATTGAAAAGCAGTTTGTTGAGTTTGTACCGCGCCATCATGTCGAGCAGTCGCATGACAGTTTCTTTCGACTGGAAATTTCTGCACACATCGAGGTGAAGGCCGCGGTAGGCGAAGGCGGGCTGGTCGGTGACTGAAATGGCGGGGACAACATAATGACCATCGGTGTCCCTTTTGATAAGGGAGATCAGTGATTGTACACCGTAAAAAACGCCCTTTTCATCATTTCCGGCAATTACAATGCTGTCTTTGGTGACAGACAGCTGATAGCCTTCCGGGGTATCCGGGTTTCGTACAATTTTCAGTCTGACCGCTGCTCTTTCGGAAATACCCGGGCTGAGGCCGAACTGCCTGCGGAGTTCGCTGCAAAGATATTGACCTGCCGGTCCGGCCTCAGTTGACACCTGGACTGCAGGCGAACTGCCAAGGTCGAACCGGCCAGCCCCGTATGTCCAGGAAGTCGGAGCAGGAATGAAAGGATACAATTCATTATCGGGCAGTTGGGTCAGTCGTTCATTTTGCCTGAACAGGAGTGCCGGATCGGGATAAGGCTCCTCATCGCGCAGGTTCCGGGTGTATTGCGCTTCTGCTTCGAAGGGCAGTACCTTGTAGCTGGTTACCGGTTTGGTTCTTTCGGCTCCGTTATCGGTGAAGGTGATATAAAGCCCGAGTGGTGCATCGGATACCTTGATCAGAAAATCGTCTGATGTGTAGCGCACCACGGCAGTGTCGCCGGGCGCCAGTGTCAGGTCCGCAGCAGGAGTCATGCGATAGAAGTCGCCATTGATATTCTGTACGCGGGCCGGGCCTTCTGATGCAGTAACCAGTCGCGGGGCCTGATTCCAGTACATATTCCAGGAATTGCCTTTCAGAGCGAAACGTCCGCGATTTATGACATAAAAGACGGCGCTGTGGGAAGTTTTATCCTCACTGGTCACGTTTTCCCCGAGCCGCCACACCACTTCGAGATCGGGGCCCGCCCAGCCGGTGCGGCAGCTCATCCAGAGCGGGGTAACAGCGAGCAGGTAACAGCACAGAGCAAGGAGCAGATTTTTCATTGGAAAATAGTGTAAAATTTTTGAAACGGCGAACTTGCGCAAATATAATACAGTATGTCGTATTTTAAGTAGAGCAAAATAGTGTTTTGTCGGGAGACACCTGCGTGGCGTGTTTTCAGGATACACTCCCCCGGCTGCAGTGATGAAAAGACTTGTTACCACTTTCTACCACCACGTTGCCAATTTTCATTTCCCGTCTGATTGTTCTGATGTTTTCAGGTCTGAACAGGCGATTTTCTGATTTTTTTCTGATTTCAGGTTATTTCCCGAAAAAAATATAATAAAACAATATATTTTAAATTAAAAATTTAATATTGAAAATAATACTGAAAATCAATTGTTTAAAAAAATAAATTTTTTGTCTTAAAAAATTATTTTGGGAAAAAGTGGGGGTATATGGTAAAAAGTGGGAATAATTACTACATTTGTGGCGGTGAATGGTGATTCGGGGGCTTCCTTTTGCTTTTGAATTGCCTGCAAAAACACATAGTTCAGGTCCTTTATGCAGTTGATCGGAGAATATACGGTGGCCCTCGATGAGAAGGGTCGTTTGCGCGTTCCGACCGCGCTGCTGCGTCAGTTGGGTGACAAGCCCGATGGCGAGGGATACGAATTTGTAATCAACCGGGGGTTTGAGAAGTGTATGACGCTCTATCCCAAGTCAGTCTGGGACGCGATTGCCGATAAACTGAGCCGTCTCAATCGTTTTAATCAGACCAATCGCGCCTTTGTTCGCTCTTTCTACCTTGGGGCCTATCCGGTAACAACCGACAGTGCTGACAGGATTCTGCTGCAGAAACCCTCGATGGATTATGCTCAGATCGGAAAGGAGGCCGTGCTGGTTGCCATGGACGACCGTATCGAGATCTGGTCGCCTGAGCTGTATGCCAGTGTTGCTGCGATAGAAGCTGACAATTTCGCCGATCTGGCCAACATGGTGATGGGCGGTGGTGCAGACGGAGTAGGGGACATGGATTTCACAGGACTCTGATCAATTGATATCAATACGGTGCCAAACCCCCTGTTCTTATGTACCACATAAGTGTATTGCTGAATGAATCTGTTGAATGGCTGCAGGTAAACACCGGCGGTATATTTGCAGACGCCACGTTTGGGGGAGGAGGGCACTCGGCTTTAATCCTGGAGTATCTGAAAGGCAGCGGCCATCTTTATGCATTCGATCAGGATGCGGATGCGCTGAACAATACCGGACCTTTCAGCAGTGCTCCGAATTTCACCATCATCCACGCCAATTTCAGGGAAATCAGGCGCATGTTGCGCGCAGAGGGTGTAAGGCCCGGTACGGTCAGTGGTATTCTGGCCGATCTCGGGGTGAGCAGCCACCAGCTTGACAGTGCCGAACGCGGATTTTCTTACCGATTTGATGCAGCGCTCGATATGCGCATGGATGTCAGGGAGGGAGAAACGGCAGCCGATATACTGAACAGCCGGAGTGTGCAGAAGCTGCAACGGATATTCAGCGAGCTGGGGGAGGTCAGGAATTCAAAAACGCTGGCAGAGGCAGTGGTGAGGCACCGGGAGGCGCAGCCGTTCAAAACAACAGGAGAACTGACTGCCCTGTGCGATAAACATTTCATGGGCGACCGGATGAGATATCTGTCGCAGGTATTTCAGGCACTCAGGATGGAGGTGAACGATGAACTGGGAGCCCTGAAGAGTATGCTGGAGGGCGCCTATGACATGCTGGCACCGGGAGGCCGCCTCGCTGTCATCACCTTCCACTCGCTTGAGGACAGAATGGTGAAGAACTTTCTGAAATCGGGCAATGTATCCGGCGAACCGGTGAAGGACTTCTACGGAAATATTGAACGTCCGTGGGAAGTGCTCACCAAAAAGCCGGTGGAACCGGGCGGAGAAGAACTGAAAAGAAATGCACGGGCCAGAAGTTCGAGGCTCCGTGTAGCAGTAAAACGATAATAAACAGGAAAATGGCCAATAAAATACTGAACGCACTGAATGTCAGCCAACACACCACGAATCTGGTGTTTGGCAATTTCCAGTTCATGCTGTTTATTGGTTTTCTGATCATTGTCTATATCGCCAACGCTCATTACGCGGAGAAAGGGGTGAGGCGTATTCAGTCGCTTCAGAAACAGATGAAGGAGCTCAAATGGGAGTACACGGCGATCAAAAGTGAAACGATGTACAAGTCAATGCAGAGCCAGATGGATCTGAGCCTTGAGTCGGCGGGACTGGATCTTGCCCCGTCAGGTGTAAAAGTGATTGAAGTTCAACCGGAATAAAACGTATGCTGAACATCAAAAATGAGGTACTTGCCCGCGCATACCTGGTCGCTCTCGGCCTGGTGCTGGTGACGTTTGCCATATTTCTGAGGATGTTCCAGATCAGTGTGCGTGATGCAGCAAAGTGGGAGGCCAAAGCCGACAGTTTGTACGTCAAATGGGTGGACGCGCCTTCGCAGCGGGGTAACATTCTGGCCGACGACGGATCGCTGCTGGCCACCTCGCTACCGTTCTTTGACATTCATTTCGACCCGAAAGCAGAGGGGCTCACCGACAGGATTTTCAATAATCAGGCTGTAGACAGTCTTGGATGGCTGCTTTCAACCTTTGTGGACCGGCAAAAATCGCCGGGTGCCTATGCCAGCTGGCTCCGCGAATTGAGAACGCCTGACTCGAAGGCGCGTTATGTGCTGATTGCCAAAGAATTGCCTTACGCCAAAGCCATGCAGATCAAGAAGTTTCCCATTTTCAGGGAGGGACGCAAGGCGGGCTTTATCCTCGAACAGACGAATCGCCGTGAGCGGCCTTTCCGCCTGCTCGCGCAGCGCACCATCGGCTATACGCGCGAGGGCGCCATGCCCGTAGGACTGGAGGGTGCATTCAATGGTGTACTGGAAGGCAGAGAGGGGAAGCAGCTGGTTGTGAGGGTGTCAGGCGATGTTTATCTGCCTGTCAGCGATCTGGCTGAAATTGAGCCGGAAGCAGGTGATGACATTGTCACCACGCTGGATATCAATATTCAGGATGTAGCAGAAAACAGTCTGCTCAAAGCCTGTCAGACACATAACGCCGATCATGGCTGTGCCATTGTTATGGAAGTAAAAACGGGTAAAATCAGGGCAATAGCCAATATCGGCAAGACTGAGGAGGGAGAATGGTGGGAGACGTACAATTACGCAGTGGGAGAAAGGGTGGAACCGGGATCCATGTTCAAGCTGGCCACTTTTATGGCCATGATGGAGGAAGGAAAACTGGCCGCACTGGATATATCCGTTCCGGTTTATCGCGGGAAAAGGAATTTCCACGGTGAAGAGCTGGAAGATGCACATCAGCACGGACTCGACCGAATGTCGGCGAAACAGGTGTTCGCACAATCGAGCAACGTGGGCACCGCCACGCTGGTCGAACAGGCGTTCGGAGCCAATCCGCCTGCTTTCTACGACCAGCTCGTCAAATTCGGTCTGGACAAGGTCACGGATATAGAAATAGGCGGTGAAGATCCGCCTTTTATCAAGGATCCGCGTGCAGAGAAATGGAAATGGTCGGGCACAACGCTTCCCTGGATGAGCATCGGCTATGAACTGCTCATAACACCACTGCAAATGCTCGTATTTTACAACGCAGTTGCCAACAACGGACGTATGATGAAACCCTGGCTGGTTCAGCGCACCGAGCGGTACGGAGAGGTCATCAAAGAGTTTCAGCCCACAGTGGTTAACAGGAGTATTGCTTCAGAAACTACCATCAGGAAAGCAAAAGAACTGCTGAAAGAAGTGGTGCAGTCCGGAACAGCCTCCTCAATCCGTTCCGAACACTTTTCGATGGCCGGCAAAACCGGAACTACCCAGTTGAATTACCACCATTTTCAGGCCGGCGCCGGAATTGGTCACCAGGCTTCATTCTGCGGGTTTTTCCCAGCCGATAATCCAGTCTACTCCTGTATTGTGGTTATCAGCGAACCCAGATCAGGCGGATACCATGGCGCCGAAGTGGCCGCACCGGTTTTCAAGGAGATTGCCGAACGCTGCTACTCCATGAAAGCCGAACTTCAAACGCCTGTCAATGCCGGGAAAAAGAAAAGTCTTCAGGCCGCTTTTATGCCCAATGGCGACGCGGGATCCATGTATGAACTGAAAAAGGCGCTCGACTGGCTCGGAATGAATTACAAGTATCCCGGCGAAAATGGCAGTGACTGGTCGGTGCTGATCGCGGCAAACGATTCTGCCCGGCTGGAAAAGCGCAGTGTCAGCAACAGCAGTGTGCCGTCGGTTGTGGGTATGGGACTGAAAGATGCACTCTATCTGCTGGAAAACAGAAATTGCAGGGTAAAGGTGGTGGGTGTCGGCAAAGTGAGACGTCAGAGTCTCGAACCCGGAACTGTTGCCCGTGGTACCACTTGCATTCTTTACCTGGAATAATATAATAATCTTCAAAATGACGCTCAGCGAATTAATCAGACATGTTACGGTGGTAGCTCTTCAGGGCAACCCCGACGTCGAAATCAGTCGGATCCGTTTTGATTCGCGTGCAGTTCAGCCCGGCGATGTGTTCGTGGCTGTACGCGGTGTCTCGACCGACGGACATGAGTTCATTGAAAATGCTGTCTCCAAAGGCGCAGTTGCCATAGTGGCCGAGTCGCTCCCCGATGTGCCTCCGGGTGTCACCACCGTATATGTAGCTGATTCTGCAGAAACGCTCGGGGTCATGGCTTCTGCATACTGCGGTCACCCTTCCTCTTCCCTGAAGTTGGTGGGAGTAACCGGCACGAACGGAAAAACAACCACAGTAACGCTACTCTGGCAGTTGTTTACCCGGCTGGGTTACAGGTGCGGACTTGTCGGAACTGTCGAAAACAGAATCGGTGAACAGGTCATTCCAAGCACACACACAACTCCCGATGCCCCAAGGCTGCACGAGTTGTTGCGCGAAATGGCCGATAACGGATGTACCCATGTGTTCATGGAGGTGAGCAGTCACGCTGTGCACCAGCGAAGAATCGCTGGCGCCGTGTTCACCGGGGCGGTATTTACCAACCTGACTCATGACCACCTCGACTATCACGGAACCTTCGCCAATTACCGGGATGCCAAAAAGAAGTTCTTTGACGACCTGACTCCAAATGCTTTCGCACTGACCAATGCCGATGACCGGAACGGAATGGTAATGCTGCAGAATACAGCTGCGTCAAAATACAGTTATGCACTCCGGTCGCCAGCCGATTACAAGACCAGGATTATCGAGAATAACCTCGACGGACTGGTACTTGATCTCGACGGCAGTCAGATGCACGCCAGAATGATCGGAGAATTCAATGCCGCCAACCTGACAGCCGCCTACGGGGTGGCCCGGTTGCTCGGCGTGGACCAGATGGACGCCCTGACTGCCCTGAGCGATCTGCCGGGTGCTGAAGGCAGGTTCGACTATGTCAAACATCCTGCAAAGGCAGGCTGTATAGGTATCGTGGATTACGCGCACACCCCCGATGCACTCGAAAAGGTACTCGAAACGATTCAAAAACTGAAAAACAGGCAGTCGAGAATAATTACAGTAACCGGTGCCGGCGGAGACAGAGACAAAACAAAGCGTCCGCTTATGGCCCGTGTTTGCGCCCGGTTCAGCGACCAGGTTATACTGACCAGCGACAACCCGAGAACGGAAGACCCGGCAGCCATACTCAGAGATATGGAGGCGGGCCTCGAAGAGACAGACAAAATAAAAACACTCGTGATCCAGGACCGCGAACAGGCCATCAAAACGGCCGTCAGACTGGCCCGCGAACACGATATAATACTGGTAGCAGGCAAAGGCCACGAAAAATACCAGGACATCAACGGCGTGAAACAACCGTTCGATGACAAACTGATTCTGTTGAACTGTATGCGTCATGTCTGACGCTGAAGATATAATAGTGGAGGGACTATTATTGTGAAGAGGTTGCGGGGCGATGAAACATCGCCCCCACACCACTTTCCTCCCGAACTGACACCAAAAAACCGGAAGGAACCCGTTTTTCATGTAATCAACAAATAAAAAGCAATGTTAGTACATTTGTTCGAATACCTGCAACAACATTATGACTTGCCCGGCGCAGGTCTGTTCAGGTATATCTCGTTCCGGGCAGGAGCTGCCATGTTGCTGGCATTGCTGTTTTCCATGATCATCGGAAAGCGTATCATTGACAAGCTCCGTAAATTGCAGATCGGCGAAACGGTACGCGACCTGGGGCTCTCCGGACAGAATATAAAGGCCGGTACGCCTACTATGGGCGGCATCATCCTCGTGGCAGCCACTTTGCTGCCGGTACTTCTCTTTGCCCGCCTCAATAATGTGTATGTCATTCTGATGATCGTAAGTACTGTCTGGATGTTCATCATCGGGTTTATTGATGACTATATCAAGGTATTCAAGAAAGACAAGGAGGGCCTGAAAGGCCGCTTCAAAATAATGGGTCAGGTCGGGCTCGGACTTATTGTGGGGCTAACTATGCTGCTGAACGACAATGTGGTGGTCAGAATGACTCCCCTGGTCGCCGCAGAGCACGGTTATATGGTAACGGATACCATTCTGGTGAAAAATCCGGGCAGTGAACAAACCTTCACGACCATGGTATATGCCAAAGCTCCCATTACCAATGTACCTTTTGTCAAGAATAACGAACTGGACTATTCCAGGCTGCTGTGGTTTCTCGGCGACAACGCGCGCGATCTGAGTTCCATACTCTTCGTGATCATGAGCATATTCGTCATCACTGCAGTGAGCAATGGCGCCAACCTTACCGACGGACTCGATGGCCAGCTCGCCGGGGTGTCTGCCATTGTCTGTATGGCACTCGGTATTCTGGCATACGTGAGTGGCAACTCGGTGGCTGCCGGTTTCCTGAATATCTACTACCTGCCCAACACAGGTGAAATGGTTATCTATGCCGCCTGTCTGCTCGGCGCGTGTATCGGGTTTCTCTGGTATAATGTGTTTCCAGCGCGTGTATTCATGGGTGATACAGGCAGCCTGACGCTCGGCGGTATCATCGCCGCCATGGCAATCGTGCTCAGAAAAGAATTGCTGATACCAGTCCTGTGCGGAGTATTCCTCGTGGAAAACCTCTCGGTTATCATACAGGTGTGGTGGTTCAAAAGGACAAAAAAGAAATACGGCGAGGGCCGCAGGGTATTCCTGATGGCGCCCCTGCACCACCATTACCAGAAAAAGGGCTATCATGAAGTGACTATCTCGGTACGCTTCTGGATTGTCCAGATACTTCTGGCAGCAGCCACTATCATAACCCTCAAAATCAGGTAACCATAACTGGCAGGATGAAAAAACGAATCGTCATATTGGGATCAGGGGAATCCGGAACAGGGGCAGCCTTGCTGGCGCGCCACCTGGGATATGACGTATTTGTGTCCGACAAGGGAGCTGTGCAGGAGAAGTACAGGAAAGAACTGGATGAAGCCGGCATTCCGTGGGAGGAGAAGACGCACACCATGGATCTGATTCTGAATGCCGACGAAATTATTAAAAGCCCCGGCATCCCCGAAAAATCTGATGTGATGAAAGCGGTACGCGCACGCGGGATCAACGTCATCGGAGAAATAGAGCTCGGATACCGCCACGCAGGCAAGTGCACAATTGTTGCCATAACGGGCACGAATGGCAAGACAACCACTACAGAGCTGACTTTCCACCTGCTGCGCACTGCCGGACTGAACGTCAGGAAGGGAGGGAATGTGGGAAACTCGTTTGCAGCCATGGTACTCGACGATCTGCTCCACCCTTCGCAAGCTACTGCAGACCGCATCTTTGTGCTGGAGGTGAGCAGCTTCCAGCTCGACGATATTCAGCAGTTCAGGCCCCGTATCGCCCTTTTGCTCAATATCACCCCCGACCACCTCGATCGCTACGACTATTCACTTGGAAATTACGCCCGCGCCAAATTCAGAATATGCATGAATCAGAAGCGGGGCGACAAGTTCATTTATAACGGGTTTGACCCGATAATCGCTGAATTTTTTGAGGCCCCCGCCTCAGGTTTGAAACCCGCTCCCATCCGGAAAGGCTTCTTTAAAAACGGAAGTATTCGGGTGGGAGTGAACCGGTTTGACATGAAAACCGGTAACCTCAGGGGCCCTCACAATATGTTCAATGCAGTATGCGCCATTCGCGTGGCACATTTGCTCAAAGCCGATCCTGTAAAAATTCAGGAAGGGCTCAATACCTTCATGCCCCCGGAACATCGTCTTGAAAAAGTGACCGTTGCCGGTGGTGTCACCTGGATCAACGACTCGAAGGGCACCAATGTGGATTCCACATTCTATGCACTTCAGGCCATGGATGAGCCGACTGTCTGGATTGTGGGCGGTCAGGACAAGGGCAACGACTACTCGCCACTGATGCCGCTGGTGAAGAAAAAAGTTCGGGCTATCGTATGTATGGGGCTCGACAACAGCAAGATCAGGGAGGCATTCGGGAGTCTGGACAAACCCCTGGTCGAAACCGGAAGTGCAGCCGCGGCCGTAAAAGCCGCAGCAGGATTTGCCCGTCCGGGCGATACGGTGCTGCTCAGTCCTGCATGTGCAAGTTTTGATCTTTTTTTGAATTACGAAGACCGCGGCCGCCAGTTCAAGTCCGCAGTCATGAAACTGAATAGCTGATTTATGTCACTTGGAGCACGCATAGAAGCAGAACTCAGGGGCGATCGTACTATATGGATGATTATCGCTGTACTGAGCATGTTCAGCATAGTAGCGGTGTATTCCGCTTCTGGCTGGGAGGCGTGGCGTTCCCGCGACGGTGATACCACGGCATTTCTGGTCAAGCACATGGTTATCATAGCGTTCGGACTCGTGACGATTTATCTGTGCCATCTGCTTCACTACCTGCAGTACAAGCGAGTGGCGCCTGTGCTCATTATAGTTGTCATTCCGCTGCTCATGGCCACACTGGCTTTTGGCCGGAATATCAACGATGCTTCCCGCTGGCTGAGCGTGGGGGGGGTGAGTATTCAGCCTTCGGAGTTCGCCAAACTGGCACTGATTATCTATCTGGCGCGGGAGCTCACGCGCAGACAGGAGTACATCACCAGTTTCAGGGATGCATTCATGCCCCTGCTGGTGCCCGTACTCATTATTTGCGGTCTGATTGCACCCGCCAATCTCAGTACAGCAGCTGTGCTGTTCGCCACATCCATTACCCTGATGTTTATCGGACGGGTAAGCTGGAAATACATTATGCTGCTCGGAATGATGGGAATTGTGTTACTCGCCCTGCTGATTGCTGTCGGGAAACTGTATCCCGACAGCGGATTTGTACGCCTGGATACCTGGATTTCGAGAATAGATGAATTCGCCAACGCCAGTGACGGCGGGTATCAGGTGCAGCAGGCTAAAATAGCCATTGCAAGAGGGGGCGTATTCGGTCAGGGCCCCGGAAACAGTATCATCCGGAATTTTCTTCCGTATGCACATGCCGATTTCATTTATGCCATTATTTGTGAAGAATACGGACTGCTCGGCGGTACAATCGTCCTGTTCCTGTATATTCTCCTGTTTTTCAGGAGTGTAAAAATGGTTTCAAGAAGTCCGAAAGCTTTTGGTGCATTCCTCTCCATAGGCCTGAGCCTGATGCTCACTGTGCAGGCACTCGCCAATATGGCAGTGAATGTGAACCTGGTTCCGGCCACAGGACTGACACTTCCGCTCATTTCCATGGGCGGGACAAGCATATTGTTTACCTGCGTCTCTTTCGGTATCATACTGAGTGTAAGCAAGTACATCGAATCTTTAGAATAAAAGTTCCTAACCGCGGGTGTTGCACCCAAACTCGTAAAGACATGTCGAACGATGACAAATTGAAAATAATGATCACAGGCGGAGGCACAGGGGGACATATATTCCCGGCTATTGCTGTGGCTGATGCAATAAAGCGGCTCAGACCTGATGCAGAGTTTCTGTTTGTGGGAGCCAACGGGAAGATGGAGATGGAGCGCGTGCCGAAGGCAGGTTATCCGATTGTCGGACTGAACATCGCAGGCTTTCAACGGAGCCTGAGTCTGAAGAACCTGGCCTTCCCGTTCAAGCTGATTGCCAGTCTGCGACGTGCGCTTCGGATAGTCACGGAATATGCTCCGGATGTGGTGATCGGAACAGGTGGTTACGCCAGCGGACCGGTGATGAGGGCTGCACAGAGAATGAGAATACCGACACTGGTACAGGAACAGAACTCCTGCGCCGGTGTCACCAACAAGCTGCTGGGCAAAAAAGCCGGCAAAATATGTGTGGCTTACGAGCAGATGGACAGGTTTTTCGACAGGGACAGGATCGTGTTTACCGGTAATCCGGTGCGATCCGATATTCTTGATCTGGAAAAAAAGCGCGGGGAGGCTGTGGCACATTACAGACTGAATCCGGAGTGGAGAACCATCGCGGTAATCGGAGGCAGCCTGGGTGCGAGGACTGTCAATGAGGCAATGGCTGCGGCGCACCGTTTGCTGAGCGGCAATCCGGTTAATGTTATCTGGCAGTGCGGCAAATTCTACGAAGGAATTTACAGCGAATCGGATACAGCCCAACTGCCCAATGTACGGATGAGCGCCTTTATTGACCGGATGGACCTGCTATACGCCGCCGCCGATGTCATCATCTCGAGGGCCGGAGCGCTGAGTATCAGCGAACTCTGTCTGGTTGGAAAACCGGTAATACTGGTGCCTTCTCCGAATGTAGCGGAGGATCATCAGACAAAAAATGCCCTCGCACTGGTGGGAAAGGGTGCGGCCCGACTTGTCAGTGATACAGAGGCAGCAGAAAAAATGGTGAAAGAAGCATTCCTGGTACTCGAAAACGACGCACTCGCCTTCAGTCTCGGCGAAAGTATTCGTCAACTCGGAAGACCCGACGCCGCCGACCGTATCGCCCGGGAAGCACTGAGACTGGCTGGAATTGACTGTTGAATATGAAAAATATAACGCTTGAAATGGAACGCATGCGCAATCTGAATTCCGGACTGGGGCAATACTGCCTCCGCCTGAGTGCTGCGCTGTCTGCTGCTGAAGACGGCACGGATCTCCATTTCAGCGGATACATGCCTCTCAAAACAAAAGATGAGTCAGGGTCAGTTATAGAATGTGTACCGGCAAGATGGTATGACCGGTGGCTGGGAGCAAGTACGGGCGCCGACTGGTGGCATTGCATGCACCAGGATTCGCCGTACTGGCCAGCCGATACATCCACGCCGGTCAGCATGACGGTGCACGACCTGAATTTTATGGAGCGGCCAGACTATTCACCGGAGCGAAAAAAACGGAAAACGCGACAGTTGCAGCGAAAAATTGACCGGTGCAGCGGACTGGTATATATTTCGGGATTTGTACAGGAGCAGGTGAACAGACACCTGCACGTACCCGTGCACACGTGCGAGCGCGTGATTTTCAATGGAGTTTCGCCGGTGAGCGCCGGCAAAGCTGAACCGGCTGC
>CAILQK010000451.1 GCA_903836265.1 uncultured Bacteroidota bacterium
GAACCACAACAGGCGGCAATTCAGCAGAAGCAGAAGACTCCACCTTGTTAACAGCAGGACGACCACGACGCGGCTTCTCAGATGATGTCTCCGGAACCACAACAGGCGGCAATTCAGCAGAAGCAGAAGACTCCACCTTGTTAACAGCAGGACGACCACGACGCGGCTTCTCCGCAGCATCAGCGGACTTCACAACACGAGTCTTCGACACTTTTTCTGTGGTAGATATGACCGCTGCCTTGTCGGCTGCAATTTCCCCGGCCGCCGTGCCTGTGACGTCCTTTGTACCTTTTTTGCGGGACTGACCTGACGGCCTGGCAGCAGGTTTGGCGAGTGGCGGGCGGCCTCTGCGCTTTGGCGCATCGGTTTCTCCGGATACATCCCCGGCAGCCTTGCCAGCCGCACCTTCAGCCTTCCCGGATTTTGACACCTTTTTGATTCCGGCGTTCACAGCCTTTGTTTCTCCGGCTTCATGCTTTCCTGTACTGCCAGCCACGAGTTTTACATGTGCAAAGTGGTGTTTTCCGTGCCATGTGTAGAGTGCAATAGCCTCCCGTACCTGAACAGTACGCTTGCCCGAGGGATTGTAATAAACCCGGTCGAGATCCTCGTCTGTCAAATGGCTCAAAAAGAATACCCAGCGCTTGTGCAATGCCGACAACAATTTGAGCGACATTCCGACAGATCCGTGTTTCCCGTCTTCCATTTCAGCCCACAGCTGCTCATCGTAAGGTTTTACAATCGGAGCGTTTTCAGTAACCGCCAGTTTCATGCGGATATAGGCGTTCATGTGACTGTCTGCGAGGTGATGTATAACCTGTCTTACGGTCCAGCCGTGCTGACGATAGGTTTTGTCGAGAGCACCTTCACGGAGCTTTTTGACAATTTTTTTCAACTTTTTCGGAAGATCCGCTATCTCCCTGATGTGTCTGAGCGTATCCAGGTTTGAGTACTCCTTCCCGTATTCAAACATCCCGATCGGATAACGCAGTGATAATTGTTCCTTCATAAAATCTTGCGAAGTTCGCTTTAGGTGTAAATTAACCGGATTGTCCTGCTGGATTGACTATCCGATGAATGATTTTTGTTGCTTGGCTGATGAGAATCAGAACTGGTCCTTCCATCTCCAGAGATACAAAGTGGCGGTGGTGCGCCACGGGCGCCATGGTTCGGCAAGTCGTATCATGGTGTTTTTTAGTTCACTTCCAGTTTCCTGCAATCCGAATAACCTGACCATTGCATGCCTGATACCCAGATCATCCACAGGAAATACATCAGGACGCCGGAGAGAGAAAACAAGCAGCATCTCTGCCGTCCAGCGTCCAACGCCATCTATATTGGTCAGGAACTTGATAATTTCTTCATCAGACATATTATCCCAGGCTTTATTTTCCAGGTTATGTCCGGAAGCGAAACGTGCCGCACTTTGCAGATAGCGCGCTTTTTGCTGCGATATGCCTGCCGGACGGAGCTGTTCCGGCGTCATGGAAGAAAGCACAGAGGCGTCGGGGTAAGCATCACGAAAGAGTAACAGAAAACGTCGAAAGATTGTTTCAGAAGCTTTGACACTCAGTTGCTGCGACACGATTGACTCCAGAAGGTCCAGATACACACCTCCGGACGGCTTTGTTTCAATTTCGCCAACCGCCCGAATAATGTCCGCGATGTGCGGCTCCTGTATCAAATGTTCAATAGACTCCTTCACCTCACGACAAAATTAGCTGTTAATTGAAATAGTTGCGTATTTTTTTGACGAACGTAATAATTATAGCATTGAATTCAATATTTTGGCACTTCAATTTAACGACGTACCATTAAATCAAAACATTTATGGGATTTCAGAAGGTCTCTACAGCAGCATCTGCCAATGAAATGCAGCGTTTTGTCAGGAGCCTGCTCGACGACGTACAGGCTTTCCAGTATATGCTCAGGAATGACTGGTTTGAGTCAGATATCGTGCGTATTGGTGCCGAGCAGGAAATGTGCATAGTGGACAAACAGACCATGAAGCCTGCCACCATCAATATGGAGGTGCTTGCCAGACTTGGCGATGACAAGCCCTGGTGCGTAACAGAGCTGGCCAAATTCAATCTGGAAACCAATCTGTCGCCCAGAGAATTTACCGGCGACTGTTTGAGTCAGATGGAGGCTGAAAATCTGCAGTACCTTAAAACCATCCAGTCTG
Organism: uncultured Bacteroidota bacterium; assembly: GCA_903836265.1. Classification (GTDB taxonomy): domain Bacteria; phylum Bacteroidota; class Bacteroidia; order Chitinophagales; family Saprospiraceae; genus M3007. Next base: position 2,186 of record CAILQK010000451.1, read on the forward strand.
TTCTCGACGAGTTCGACGCCAGTCTCGTGCTGTGCGGCATCCTGCCCACGCTGCGAAAATACGATCTGGAGATGCACAATCTCACCCCCAAAGACCGTTATTTCGCCCTGATGGCTGCCATTCAGAAACACCTGCTCGGCAGTTCATTCGAGTTGCGTGTGGAAGGTATTGACGAACTGCTTGTCAAGCACGACTCTCCCCTGCTCGAGGCCTGCAACACCAGTTTTCAGGTGCATTTGCAGGTGTCTCCTGCCGATTTTGTGAAGATGTACAATATCGCACAAGTGCTGGCAGCCCCCATGATTGCCATAGCTGCCAACTCGCCGCTGGTGTTCGGAAGGCGCCTGTGGCACGAAACGCGGATCGCCCTGTTTCAGCAGAGTCTCGATACACGCACCACCAACGATCACATGCGCGAGCGCCTGCCGCGCGTGAACTTCGGATCCGGATGGCTTCGGGGCGATATCACCGAAATTTACAAGGAAGATATCAGCCGATTCCGGGTACTGCTTGCCGGCGCCATTGAAGAGGATTCGCTCCAGATGCTGGAAGATGGCATTACCCCCAAACTCCGAGCCCTGCAAATTCACAACTCGACGGTTTACCGCTGGAACCGACCCTGCTATGGCATATCTCCCAACGGGAAGCCGCACCTTCGCATCGAAAACAGGGTGATGCCCGCAGGCCCCACCACCGTTGACGAAGTGGCCAACGCCGCGTTCTGGCTCGGAACCATGGTAGCTATGGGCGATCAGTACCCCGATATCACGCGCCACATTGATTTTGCCGATGCGCGCGACAACTTCCTGAAGGCTGCCAAATTCGGTATTGATACCACTTTCTCCTGGCTGAAAGATGCCAAAACTCCGGTACCCGAACTGATTCTCAAAGAGCTTCTGCCGCTGGCCAGAGAGGGCCTCAAAAAGCGGAACGTTCGCGCGGAGGACATATCGCGGTATATGGACATCATTGAAGCCCGCGCACGGGAGCACAAAACCGGTGCACGCTGGGCACTCCGCACGTTCACCGCCCTGAAAAAAGATGTCACCAACGACGAGGCTGTTGCAGCACTCACAGCAGCTATCATCAAAAATCAGCAGGAAAACAAACCAGTACACACATGGGACGAGTCAGTAATAGGCGCGCTCGAAAAATGGCGACCCTCGCGCATCAAAGTCGAGGAATTCATGTCAACCGACCTGTTCACCGTTCAGCGCGATGACCTGATAGAACTCGTGGCCGAGATCATGGACTGGCGCCGTATCCGCTATATGCCCGTGGAAAACAACAAGGGCGAACTGATCGGACTGGTATCATCGCGAATCCTGCTCAGGCACTTCGCCCGGATGCATGGCGCTGAACAACAGACGCTGACCTGTGTTAAAGACGTTATGATAGAGAAACCTATCACCGTTACACCTGAATCAACCATACTCGAAGCCATGAACAAAATGCGGGAACACCGCATTGGCTGTCTGCCCGTTGTAAAGGGCAAAGACCTGGTGGGAATCATTACGGAAATGGATTTCATGCGCATTACATCCCGATTACTGGAAAGAATGGATCACGGGGAATAATTTTCCGGTTTTTATCCTTACTTTTGAAGCCTGAACAATCAAATATGCACCGAGTACTGATACCAGTCCTGTTCCTGCTCTCTGCCACCTCCGTCTGTGTGGCACAGAACGGTATTGCCCCTTCCAGGGAAGTCGGAGTTATCTACAACCGCGAACGAACATTCAACGCGCGACTGGCTGCCAACCGCAATATGTCTGTGGGTATGGAATTCGGCAACCTCCGTACCTACTACAAAACCAAAACGTGGTATGCCAGTATTGGCGAAATCAGGCACCCGAAGGAGCAGCGACAGAACAGTGATCCGAGGGTAAGCCGCGCTTTCAGGCCCTTCGTTTATGGGAAAACAAACTCGCTGCTGGCTGTACGGGGCGGCTGGGGCGCCAAGCGATACTTCTCCGAAAAAGCCCGGCAACGGGGGGTCGCCGTCGGAATGAGCTATAATATCGGCCCCACTCTGGGCATCCTGAAGCCATACTATCTCGCTCTCGCCTATCAGGGTGAGAACAGCACCACTTTCAGAATTATTCACCAGCGCTACACGGAGGGGAATGCCTCTGTTTTCCTCGACAACACCCGTATCCTGGGAGCTTCCGCTTTCTCGAGAGGACTCAGGGAAATCTCCTTCATGCCGGGCATCAATGGCTCGCTGGCGTACCACATGGACTGGGGGGCTTTCGACGAGATGGTCAAGGCACTGGAAATCGGGGTGGCAGTTGATGTATTCGGACGAAAAGTCCCGATATTTGTCAGCGAGGAAATAAACAACCGCGTCTTCATCAACTTCTTTGTCAATCTGCAACTCGGAAAACGGCGTTGAGCAAAACAGATGACAAAAAATGGGTCGCTCCGAAACCGGTGCGACCCATTTTTTTATTGTGCAGAACAGAAACTTACTCTTCGCCGGCGCCTTCAGAAACCACCTCGAAGGACACCTCTGCATGTACTTCCGGGTGGAACTTGACAGTAGCCTTGTAGGTGCCGAGTTCTTTTACTTCCTCCGGCATCTCCACGATACGCTTGTCCACGTCAACACCGTGAGCGGCGAGCGCCCTGACAATGTGCTGGCTGGATACAGAGCCGAACAGACGGCCGTTTTCGCCGGCTTTGGCGGCAACCTTCAGGGTTACACCCTCCAGTTTGGCAGCCAGCTCCCTGCTGGCAGCAATGATAGCGCCTTCTTTTTTGGCAGCCTGTTTTTTCAAACCCTCAAGGCGGGCCAGATTGGGCTTGTTCGCCACAATAGCCAGCCCTTTCGGGATGAGGTAGTTGCGCCCGTAGCCGTCTTTTACTTTAACGACTTCATGTTTGGCGCCTACCTTTTCAATATGTTCGAGCAGAATGATATTCATTGATCAAAAATTTTGAAAATGTGAAAAGGATTCCTCTGTGTAACTTACTTCATCAGGTCGGCTACATACGGCAGAATAGCCAGATGACGTGCACGCTTGACAGCAGTAGAAACGCGACGCTGGTACTTGAGGCTGTTGCCTGTGATACGGCGTGGCAGGAGCTTGCCCTGTTCGTTGATGAACTGGAGGAGGAAATCAGAGTCTTTGTAGTCAATGTACTTGATGCCGAATTTGCGGAAACGGCAATATTTCTTGTTCCGGAGACCAATTTTGGGGTTGCTCAGGAACTTTACATCTTCTCTTGAAGCTGGCATATGGCTGAGTATTGAATGTTGGTGAGAAAAAATGGGATCAGGCGTCGAGGTCAACTACGCCCGGAGCAGAAACGGCTGTGTCGGCGGCCGGAGCAGCAGCCTCGGCTGCTTTCTTCGAACGGGAGCCGATGCGGCCATTGCGCTTGTCGTCATTATACTTTATACCGTATTTGTCGAGCTTCACGGTGAGGAAGCGGAGCAGACGCTCGTTGCGCTTCATGTTCAGCTCGAATTTTGCCAGCCAGTCGGCCTCTACCGTGCCAAATTCAACACAATAGTAAAAACCCGTCGAACGCTTGTTGATCGGGTAGGCCAATTGACGGAGGCCAACCTCATCCACGTTCAGGATGGAAGCTCCGAAATGCTTCAAATCCTTCTGGATGTGTTCCGCTGTCGCTTTTACTTCATCGCCCGACAGGACTGGATCTACGATGAAGGTGACTTCGTAATGTCTCATTATCAGTCTGTTACGTTAAAAAAATGAACTTTTTGAAAAATCGGCCGCAAATGTAGGACGATTTCGGCAAAAAACCAAGAAAAACGGTCGTTTATAATAAAAAATGCCGGATACTGAATGAACAGAACCCGGCAATATGTCTTTCAGGTAATAAAACATCGGTTGGAACGGCCACAAAAAAACAGCCCTCCGCTCTTTCTCCTTTGAAAGAGCCGGAGGGCCCCCGCCTTCGGTTTTCTTCGCCCTTGCGGGCATCTTCTTCTATTTTTCAGCCTGAGCCGAGAATGATTCTGCTGTATTTCGGTGGGCAATCTCTGTATGTCCGATCTTCCTCAAATCCTTTGGCGCTATGCTGTTTCCTCATGCGCCCACCCGCTGTTTTCAGAGAAAAATGGTATCTCTGCAAAACGTGATGCAAATATGTCGGCTTTTTTTTATTTATGTAAATTCACAAACAGTAAAATGTTCAAAAAACACGTTTTGTCGTTTCATTTTTTTCAAAAAAAATCAATTTTATTAAAAATAAATCAAAATTTTTGCCTTTTTTGTTGATTTGCCCCCTGAAAAAAGGCCCTTTTAATACAAAACATGAAAATCTGATCAAATCTGAAAAAAATTTAAGAAGTCCGCCGTTCCCCTGGCGAAAACCGCCGCTTCCCGGAAAAACACCACCGTTCCCCGATAACTGCTGCCGTTTCCCCGGGAAGTTCCGACTGATCCGGCCGGAGAAAAAAATCATCGTTTTGAAAAAAAACTTTGCATCTGAAAGAAACCCGCTTATCTTTGCACCCGCTTTTGAAACATCCTTTGCGGGAATGGCGGAATTGGTAGACGCATACGTTTCAGGGGCGTACGCCAGTAATGGTGTGCGAGTTCGACTCTCGCTTCCCGCACAGACTAAAGGCTCTCCCGAACGGAGGGCCTTTTTTGTTTTTGGGATCGGCTGCGGCACCATGCACAGGGGTTGTTGGCGAGGAGGCTTCCCCGGAATATCCCTCGCGCATCTCCTGTCCAAATCACGATTGTGGTGATGTTTTGGCGTTTTGGATGTGTGACCCTTTGCCGGGCATCTCGCGCCGGCCATCCCCGTGGCGCACGGCATCCCGGCGCGCGTTTCCCACGGCTGAAGCCGTGGGCTGACGGCTGCGGCTGCCGCTGCTTGACCGCCAGAAGAGAGGGGGTATTCTCCTGTCTGTTGGCCGAACCTCGTTTGCATTCTTTTTCGCCGTGTCGCCTTTTTCACGGCATCCCGATTGGGTAAACCCCGGCATGGTTTCCCGCGCCACGCATACTCGCGGGGCACGGCTTTCCGGCGCGCGTTTCCCACGGCTGAAGCCGTGGGCTGACGGCTGCGGCTGCCGCTACTTGACCGCCAGAAGAGAGGGGGTATTCTCGTTTCTGTTGGCTGAACCTCGTTTGCTTTCTTTTTTCGCGGTGTGGCCTTTTTCACGGCATCCCGATTGGGTAAACCCCGGCATGGTTTCCCGCGCC
>CAILQK010000452.1 GCA_903836265.1 uncultured Bacteroidota bacterium
CAGATATTTTGTGATTACGCCATTCAGGTCTTCGTGGCGACTTTTTTTGACGCCTGTGAGTGTATGACGGGTATATCGTGGAAGTTCCTTTACCTGAATTTCGAGGAAAATCTTGTCACCAACCGTGCGTTCCTGATTGATTTGTACGTCGGTGAACAGTTTCAGGTTCCAGAGCGACTGAATAGCCTTTGAGAACTGGGATCCGGGAACTTTTACCTTGTTTCCCACCCTGAAGCCGGATATTGCTATGAGTGTATTGGCATCGGCGTATTCTGCACCGGTAACACGGATGCCGCCTATTTCATAATCTGCGGGTTTATCGTATGGTATGACGGGCAGCGTGGAGTCGCGGTCGGTCTGGGCATTTAAAGAGAGCGGCAGCAGGCCCGAGAATAAAAAAATCAGTGCGTTAATCTTCATCAGAGAGCGATTGAAAATGGGTATTCAGCTGGTAATTGGTGTTATCTGGTTTTTCCGGAGGAGATACTCAGCATTTCCTGCAGATTTGGGCAGCCGGTGAAGCTTTTATCAACGGACAGATATGTTTTGCGCAGTTTTTCGAGCACCCACTTTTCCGTGTAGGATGATTTTTTCTGTTCCAGAGCGGCTTTTTGTATCTTGCCGTAGTCTTTTTTCAGGTCGGCCTTGTGCGGTTTGCTTCTGCTGACGAGTTGTACCAGTCTGTAATTGATGGAGCCGTCGGGAGCTTTGAATTCGAATGGTTCGGCCACGTCACCTTCTTTCAGACCTTCGATAGCGAAATAGACGCTGGTTTCGAGATCGCCGATTTCGAAGAATGTATTGCCTGATTGCGGGTTTGTCACGCGGCCATCGTTGCTGAAGCTTTGCTGTTCTTTGTCGCCAAATTTTTTCACGGCCTCACTGAATGTAATTTTGCCGTCTTTGATTTGCTGGCGCACAGAGTCCATTTTGGCCTTTGACATGGACAGATCCTCATCAGTTATTTCCGGCTTCAGCAGAATATGGCGACAGTGAATGAGGTTGCCTCTTCTCTCGATCAGTTCGATGACGTGGAATCCGAAATCGGTTTCAGTAACCGGGCTGAGCTGGCCGGGCTCGAGGTTATAGGCCATAGCTTCGAATTCGGGTACAAAAGTGCCCCTCTTGACCAGGCCGAGGTCGCCACCCTGCGCTGCGCTGCCGGGGTCGTCGCTGTACCGCCTGGCGAGCGATGCGAATTCTTCTCCTCTGGTCAGTTTAAGGCGTACCTCTTCGGCGCGTGCGAGCGCTTTGGCGCGTTCGGCGGGATTGATTTTGGGTTTATATACGACTTCCCGGATTTCCACTTCGGCATTGAAGTAGGGGAGCGAGTCTTTGGGTATTTTCTTGAAAAACTCCTGCACTTCGGCGGGAGTGATAGTGGCCTTCTCGGTTACTTTGGCCTGCATGCGTTCGGCCAGCAGCTGATTTCGCATGTCGGTACGGGTCTGGTCCTTTATTTGTTCGATGGTTTGTCCGTAGAACTCCTCGATGGCTTTCGGATCCTGATTGAAATAAAGCATCAGGCGGTCAATACGGGCGTTGAGCTGATTTTCGACTTCATCATCATTCACTTCGATAGAATCGAGCTTGGCCTGATTCACGAGCAGTTTTTGCACGAGCAGGTTTTGCAGCGACACGCAAAGGTATTCGGCGGGCAGATCGGGCTGCTGTTGTTTGGCGTAAGAGAACTGCTCCTGCACCTCGCTCAGCAGAATGATTTCACCACCGACAGCTGCCACCACCCTGTCAATGACGGCTTTGTCGTTTTGTGCGGGCAGAATTGCAGGTATGAGGAAGAGGATCAGGAGAATCCGGTTGAGATATTTCATGCAGAACAAGGTTGTTATTTCAGGATTTGAACATTTTCACGTTTCAGTTCGCGCTGGTAGAGCTCTTCGTTCCATTTTTCCAGCAGATCCTGTTTGCGTTTGTGCAGTATGAGTCGTGTTGCCTGTCCGCGCACATAATCGAGCGGGGCGGCAGTTTTACCCTGTGCAGTTTCGAGGATACGGTAGAAGTAACGATAATCGTCGTCGTTCAGTACGCCATCTTTTCGGGAGCCTGTGTTATCGGGTGTCAGGGTTCCCTTGGGCAGTATGGCGGCGATTTCATCCAGTGTGTACCACTTGTTGCGGTCGAGCAGTGCCAGTGTTGCGTACTGACTGGCGATATTCTCCAGTCTGGCGGCATCCGCTTCACTCCGGCTGTTCCAGAGTCTGGAAATGTCACCTGAGCTGGCCCCGGCCGGCATTTTGATCAGGAAACATTTTACAATCGGGCTTTCGAGCTGAAACTGATCCCGGTTATTCTCGTAGAAGGCCGTCAGCTCCTCTTCGGTTACTGTGGAGTCAAGTTTTTCGGAGATGATTTTCTCCTCGAAGTTGTAACGCACCAGACTGGCCCTGTAGTTGCGCACCAGTTCGTCAATATCCAGATCTTTGGGTATGTTTCGTTCCGCTTCGTACATAAGCAGCTGTTCGCGCACCCATCGCTGCATATAGGCTGATACCAGCAGTGAGCTGTCTTCAGGTGATGTGCCTTCAGGTACAACACCTTCCAGTGCCGATTTGTAAAGCGTTTTGTTATATACTTTGGCTAAAGGCTGGTCGCCCTCTTTGGATGAATCACCTCCGCAGTGCCACATGCTGGCAGCGGACAGGAGAGTCAGCGCGAAGAAAATTTTTTTCATGGTAGCACGATTGGGCATAGCCGGGCAAAGGTAAGCGCAGATTTGGGTGTTTAGGCTTGTTTGGGCCGATTCATTTAGCAAAAGTTGCGTTAAATGAGATACAGCAAGCCACCCAGGTGAAGGTGTGAAAACACGCTTCGGGGTTGCTTCTGAAAAAAAATGAAAAAAGATTTGGATGGCAACTTTTTAGTGTCGTATATTTGCACCCGCTAAACGCAAGGGGCGCATAGCTCAGCCGGTTCAGAGCATCTGCCTTACAAGCAGAGGGTCGGAGGTTCGAATCCTTCTGCGCCCACCAAAGGTCACCATTCTGGTGGCCTTTTTTCATTTCGGGCCGGTTATTCTGCGATACACCGCACCGAATGTCCTGATGTTCTGTTCAGGTTGCCCGTGTTTGCCTCGCCGTTGCTGAAAATGAGGTGCCAGGCGCTGAAACTGCTGTATTCTCTGCTGCTCCAGTAATGGCCATTGCTCCCTCTGCCAACAAGCACGCCATCGTTGTATCGCCGGTAGCCTGCTGCCGGCAGTACCAGTTTGTTTCCGAATCTCATCCCGAAACTGTAGTTGGTGGCCGCATCTTCCCAGGTGCCGACAGCTGTACGGGTATTATGGACGATCACACCTTTCCACTGGGCCTCTGTGGGTATTTTATAGCCTTCCGGGCACGGGTCATTCGATGTTTTGATTCTGTCGGACCAGTCGCCGTTGGCGGCGTTGGTGGTATTCCAGCCGGCAACAGCTTTTTCTCTTGCCTGTGTTGCCTGCGCGCCCGACGGGCCGGACGCAGCCATTGCCCTGACGCCCCACTGCCAGTAGCCACCATTGATTTCCCAGCCCGGAGTAAACGGATCGGCCCGGGGGTTTGCAGCACCCAGGTTGTAACACATGAACACCTTCCATTCGCCCGGGGCCACGTAAGCCCCGCATTCCTGTGTGCCGGATGGTGAAATATCGGCGATGCAGCGTACGGAGGGTGCTCCTGCCCGCTCGTTGCCATCAGTGCCGGCATTCCGGTCGTTGAAATGAAGCAGCCAGCTCCTGGCGCCGTATTCTGTACTGCTCCAGTAAATTCCATAGTGACCTCGATAAACGAGGGATCCGTTCAGATGGCTCCTGCCGCCTGCTGCGGGCAGAAACAGTTTGCTTCCAAATTTTACACCGCAACTATAATTGTTGGAAGCACCTCCCCATGTACCAACCGGAGTACGGGCATTATTTGCTATAACACCCTTCCACTGCGACTCCGTTGGCACCCGGAATCCGTCGGGACAAGGGTCGTTTTCTGTTTTGATATTGTTCATCCAGGAGCCGTTGGGTGCATCCGTTGTATTCCAGCCGGACAAGGCCCTGTCTTCTGCAAGTGAGGCGCCGGGGCCCGCGGGCCCGGGGGCAGCCATGGCCTTTCGTCCCCATTGCCAGTAACCACCCACAATTTCCCAGCCGGGCGTAAAGGGATCAGCGTCGGTGCTGGCTGCACCCAGATTGTGGCACAGAAACGGTTTCCATACGCCGGGTGCTACGAAAGCGCCACATTGCTGGGCACTTGCAGGTGCTGTAACAGCAAGTGCTGTCAGGTAAATCAAGTTTTGGAAGTGCTTCATGGTTTTTGATTGATTAAAATGAAAAATTTTGGCCAAATTTATAGGAATTATTTAAAAATACGCCGCAAAATCAAAATAAAAATGTAAAATTAATACAAAATGGCCCACTTCAGGCCGGATGGCCTGCTCCGGTGTGTCCGGGTCTGGATATTACTGAAAAACAAAGTATTTATTGCTATGGGTAAACGGCTGATAATTGCTGTTTTGTACTGTTCTTGTTTTTTTGTTATGATTTTTGGATATACGTTGATATATTTGCCAAATGTTCCGGGCTTTTTCGAAATTCTCTCGCCAGGTCAAAAATGGCTTGTTTTTGTCACTGACAGAAAGTGCCGAACAGGCAATCAACCGTTTTTCAATACTTTATGAATATTAAAAAAATTGTACTCCGCCTTTTTCTTCTTGTACTGACTGGTATTCTCACTTTCGCAGGTATCAATTTCTACGTGAAAAGTTCGTCCAATCCCTACTGCTTCCGGAATGTCGAGAGCCTGCCTGAAGTACCGGTGGCCGTCGTTTTCGGTGCGGGAATCAGAAACAACGCGCCGAGCAAGTATCTGAAAGATCGCCTGGATGCGGGAATCAGAGCGTATAAAGCAGGCAAGGCTCGAAAACTGTTGCTTTCCGGCGATAATGGCAGCAAATCATACGATGAACTGGCCGTAATGAAGGCTTACTGTGCCGATCACGGGGTGGACACCCTGAACATATTCGTGGATTATGCCGGCTTCGATACGTATTCAACACTTTACCGGGCAAAACATATTTTTGGCGTGGAAGAGGCCATACTTGTTACCCAGAATTACCACCTCGACAGGGCTGTATTCATCGCCCGGAATCTGGATATTGACGCAGTCGGATATGCCGCCGATCGCGGTGGATACAGCAATCTCAGAAAAAATAAAATCAGGGAGCTTTTCGCTACGGTCAAGTCAGTAGCAGATGTAATGTACGGTCGAAAACCGAAATTCCTGGGGAAAAAGGTTGATCTGGAGGGTAAAGGCAATTTCAGCAAATAGGGTCAGTCCTTCAGCAACTCGAATAATGGCTGGTTGATAAACAGCATTTCAACTTCAGACCGCGGAGGCGGTAACATCAGCAGGTCGTTAAATGCTTTTTCTATACTCAAGGATACGTGATATTCTTCTCATGTAAAAAAAACGTCTTTTTTTTACACGAGAACCCGCTCGTGTAAAATTTCTTTACATGATAATTCAGGCCAGCCTTGAAAACCGCCGGCTGGATTTCGGAAAGTCAATGCCCATCATAAACTGTACGAATATCCACATGAATCCCGCCCAGGCCAGCGACTGCCATGTTATCCCGGGCGTGAGTACGGGCAGGCGCGCGGGCAGGCAGGAAATAATAATGCCGGCCAGTACGGAAACCATGGCTGCCCATTGGTACAGGCGAAGTCCGGCCATCACGGGTGTCTGGGGCTCTCCGCGCAAGGCTTCTTCCACAAACCGCCCCAGCCCGTTCAGTATCAGGTAGGTGCCGAATATCAGCGAGGGCGCCGCACCGCCTGTCCACAGCTTCAGCTGCAGACCGCCAGCCAGTGCCAGCCAGAGCATGGAATACAGC
>CAILQK010000453.1 GCA_903836265.1 uncultured Bacteroidota bacterium
GATCATACCACAAAATTGTAAATGTAACAGAGCCCACCTTCAAGCCTCGCATATATAATGTGGTTGGCAACATCTGCGAAACCGACACGTTTGCTGTTGATCGCCGCATTGCCGAAGTCGTTGAGGGCGACATTATCGCGTTTTACAATGCGGGTGCTTACGGCTGGATGATGGCCTCCAACTATAATTCCAGACCGCGCCCTGCCGAGGTGATGATACAGAACGGAAGAGCCGTTCTCATCAGAAGAAGAGAGACCATGGAAGATTTGCTGGCCACTCAGACGGATGCCTGATTTCGCGGAAAATGCGCTCACTGAACAATGAATGTTGTTATACTGCATTTGGCAGTGATGAAATACCCATTCCGAACAGTGCAAAATCATACCTGACCGGATCCTCCCGATCGAACATGCGCAGGTTCCCGGTCAGTTCGAGAACCGCCTGCCAGTCGGTTTGCTGTCGTTTCAGCAATCCGAGCTGCCGGGCAACCCGGTCCACGTGCACATCGAGCGGAATAAGCAGCTGCGCTGGCCTGATGCGTTTCCACACACCGAAATCAACCCCGCGATCGTCTTTGCGCACCATCCAGCGCAGGAACATATTGAGACGCTTGCAGGTGGAGCCCCTCACGGGCGTTGCCACATGCTTGCGCGTGCGTTCAGGCGCATCCGGGTGATCGAAAAAACTGTCGTGAAAACCTGCGAGTGCCTTTTCCACGGTGTCATCGCCCGGCGTCAGGTGCCTGAAAAAAGCCGTTTCCAGTGTTTCCTCCCTGCGGTAATAGTCCTGCAGCCAGTGCAGGAACCAGAGCGTGTCGGTATATTGGAAAGTCCGGTGTTTGAACTCCGAGAAACGCGCCCTGTCCGATTCTTCATGATTCAGGATAAAATCGAACGGGGCGTGATCCATCAGTTCGGAGAGACGCAGCGCACTGTTGATGATCGTTTTTCGTTGGCCCCATGCCAGCGTGGCAGCCCAGAACCCCATAATTTCCCTGTCCTGAAGCCGCGAGAACCGGTGTGGCACCGAAACAGGGTCTGACTCAATAAAACTGCGCTGATTGAAATTGTCGGCAGCAACATTCAGCAAATTACGGGCCTGCTCAGTCCGTATCATTTCGACTGGCTGTCGAGCCAGCTGAGCAATTCCGGAAACTTGGCAGAGCGGTGCAGCAGTTTGCCCTTTTCATCCACTGCGAGCAGTGTTGGCGTACCGGCAACACCGTAGTTTTTGAAATTGGGGCCGGCGAAGCCCTTGCCGTCGTACAGTTTTACCGACCAGGGCAATGCATCTGCCTTGTCTTTGAACACCTTTTCATCGGAATCAGCGCTGATACTGATTACCTGGACATTACCCTTCTGCAGTGTGGCATAATTGGCGGCGATCTGATCGAGTGCTTCCTCGCAGTGGCCGCAGTCGCTCTGGTAAAAAATCAGTATCCGGGTTGATTTCTTGGAAGAAGCCAGCGACATTTCACTGCCGTCGGGGAGTACCAGATCCGGCACCCGTTCTCCGTTTTTCAGTCCCTGGAACTGGGCCAGCAGTCCGTCGTATCGGAGCAACTTTCCGCTTGCACGCACTTCGGGACCGAGTTCGAAGAGCAGACTGTCTTTTCCGAACTTGATAAAATAGCGGGCTACCTGTTCGCAAAAGTCCGTATAAATCAGGTTGTCATCCAGTTTGGCCAGAATATCACGTGTGCTGGTCATGAGCGTACTGTCGGATTCAATCACCAGAGAGTGCATCTGTGCCCAGCTGAAAATAACGCCGCTCCAGTGGTTGCTCGTATAAAGCGCCGGCCAGCTCATCTGGTTTCGAATGAAATTGTCGGCTTCGATAGCGCGGCCTTTTTCATCGAGTTCGAGGCTTTTGCCCGTGCCGCGGGTGAAATTCACGATTTCACGGAAGCGGGCGGCATAGAGCGGACTTTTGGCCAGTTCGCGGTACATATCGTCGTAATCCTGTGTCAGTTTCTTTTTCTCTTTCGACAGGTGAGAGAACAGGCCTGTTCCTTCCGGGTAGGCTTTCAGCGCCATTGAAACAGCCTCGTATTTGAACAGAATTTCCTCCTGCTGTCGGTAGTTCTGGTTCAGGAAGACATTCTCGACAGTGCCGGTATAAATAATATTCGATTCGTTGGGTTCATCTGACAGACATTCCACCGAGAAGTTTTCTCCATTTAGTACGAAGTCGAGACCGCCGCC
>CAILQK010000454.1 GCA_903836265.1 uncultured Bacteroidota bacterium
GCCGTAAACAGGAGGCTCTCCGAATTGATGTCACAGCATATCGAGTATTCTCCCTCGATTACAGAAATACACCACATTCACAAGCTTGATGCACCCAGCGGGACAGCCATTTCACTGGCTCAGGATCTGGAGCGCTGCAGCGGCCGCTTTAATGGTCATTATCTGGATTCCGGCACGCCCCATCCGCTTGAAAATCAGATTCCGATTACCGCCATTCGGGAGGGAGAAGTCCCCGGAACACATATTGTAAAATGGCAGAGCACTGCTGATGAAATAATCATAGAGCACAAGGCAAACTCAAGAACAGGGTTTGCCGAAGGAGCACTTGCCGCAGCAAAATGGCTGTACGAAAAGAAGGGCGTGTTCACAATGGCCGATGTACTGGGTATATAAAAGGGTTTATTCACAAAAAATGAGTACCTTTGCGCCCGTTTTCGGTCAGGATTGCCCTTTTGTGATCAATGAATACCGACAAGCGACTCTTTTCATTCATTAAAGCGAGGGTATTTCATGCCTAACAAAATCAAAGCTGCCATTACCGGAGTGAATGGCTGGGTTCCTGAAACAAAACTGACCAATGCCGATCTTGAAAAAATGGTGGAAACGAGCGATGAGTGGATCGTTTCCAGAACCGGCATCAGGGAAAGAAGAATACTGAGAACTCCCAATTGGGCAACCTCCGACATGGCAGCAGAAGCAGTGAAGGGCCTGCTCGAAAAAACCGGCGTAAAACCTGGCGAAATAGATATGCTCATCGTGGCTACTGTCACAGGTGACATGGTTTTCCCCGATACAGCCAATACGGTATGTGATAAAATTGGCGCCAAAAACGCCTTCGGATATGATATCAACGCAGCCTGTTCAGGGTTCTTGTATGCACTTTCCACTGGTGCGCAGTTCATTCAGAACGGAACTTACCAGAAGGTTGTTGTTGTGGGCGCCGACATGATGTCATCAATTATTGACTACACGGACAGGAATACCTGCGTCATCTTCGGCGACGGGGCCGGAGCAGTGCTCCTCGAGGCAAACAGGGAAGGGAATGGTATCCAGGACTTTATTCTGCGCGGCGATGGCTCCGGTCGCGAACTGCTCAATATGAAAGGCGGCGGCTCCCTCAATCCGGCCACCATTGAAACGGTAACAAATCGCCTTCACTACGCGTGGCAGGACGGAAAAAAAGTGTTCGTACATGCCGTCAAGGGCATGACAGGCACCTGTGAAGAGGTAATGCGCAGAAACCACCTCACTATTGACGATGTGAACTGGGTGGTTCCGCACCAGGCCAATATGCGCATCATCACATCCGTTGCCGAGCACCTGGGCTGCCCGCTGGAAAAAGTGATGATCAATATCGAAAAATACGGAAATACCACCGCAGGCACACTCCCGCTCTGTTTGTGGGATTACGAAAAAAAGCTGAAAAAGGGCGACAACCTGATCCTGACTGCATTCGGAGGCGGATTCACCTGGGGGGCAGTGTATATCAGGTGGGCTTACGACACGAAATAGACTTTTTTTCGCACTTTCTCCGATTTTAAAAATAAAGAGGTACCTTTGCGCGCTTTTTGACGGGTACTCTGAAAATGTCAGTCGGGTTTTTCACAAAATCCGAACACCTGCAGGCAACAAACAGACCGGTCCGGCAAGACCGGTTGATTCTTTAAACAACAAGATACACAAACAATCATGGCTACAACGGCAGATATCCGCAACGGCCTTTGCATCGAACTGAACAATGACATTTTCCGCGTCATTGACTTTTCAAAGTTCCAGGTGGGTCGCGGAAGCGGCAAAGTCTGGACGAAGCTGAAGAGCAGTACCAGCGGCAAAGTAATTGAACACACTTTCCAGAGTGGTCACACTATCAACGAAGTACGCGTGGAGCGCCGCAAATTCCAGTACCTCTACAAGGAAGACGGTGGCTATGCCCTCATGAATCAGGAGACGTACGACCAGATTTCCATTTCTGACGATATGATTGACAATGGTCAGTTTCTCAAGGAAGGTGATATGGTTGACGTACTGTACCACTCGGGCAATGATTCCATTCTCTCTGTAGAAATTCCGCAAACTGTTGTACTGGAAATTACCTACACCGAGCCCGGCCTGCGCGGCGACACTGCCACCAATACCCTGAAGCCGGCTACCGTCGAGACAGGTGCAGAGGTGCGCGTGCCTCTTTTCTGCGACCAGGGTGATCTGATTAAAATTGATACCAGTACCGGTGAGTACATGGAGCGTGTGAAAAAGTAATTTTTCACGTGTTCATATCCAGTCCCGAATTTTCCTTCCAGCGGAGATTCGGGATTTTTCGTAATGGCAGGAATGTGTTTTTTCAAAAAAATCACCATTGATTGTGCTGAAAACCGTTCCTTTACATCCCGAACCGCATCCACCCTTTTCTTGTTAAACATTCTTTGTTTATGAATCTGGATTTCAACCAAATACAGGAAATTATACGCCTGGTCAGCAAGCACAAACTCTCGGAATTTGTCCTGAAAGAGGGCGAATTCAAATTAGTTGTCCGCAATCAGGGCAATGGCACTGAAAATCAGGTCATCTCTCCTGTTGTAGTACAGGCGCCTGCACAGCCTGCTGTAATCGCAGCTCCAGCTCCCGCAGCAGCTCCACCCGCCCCTGCACCGTCGCCAAAAGCAGAAGCAGCTCCCGCAGCAGCACCTGCAGCCGACAATGGCAACTACCTGACAATCAAGTCGCCCATGGTTGGCACTTTCTACCGTTCTTCGTCGCCCGACAAAGGGCCTTTCGTAAAAATAGGTGATGCCGTCAATAACGGTCAAACAGTGTGTATCATCGAGGCAATGAAACTCTTCAACGAGATTGAGTCTGATGTCAAGGGTAAAATTGTCAAGGTTTTGGTGGAAGACGCATCGCCGGTTGAATACGACCAGCCACTCTTCCTCGTTGATCCTTCCTAAACGGTTTCGATTCTGTCAAACAGCCTGTCAGCATGTTTAAAAAAATACTCATAGCTAACCGGGGTGAGATCGCTCTGCGGGTCATACGCACCTGCAAGGAAATGGGCATCAAAACGGTAGCAATATACTCCACTGCCGACCGCGACAGTCTGCACGTGCGCTTCGCCGACGAAGCTGTATGTGTGGGCCCGGCCTCTTCATCCGAAAGTTATCTCAACGTGCCACGCATTATGGCGGCCGTCGAAATCACCAACGCCGATGCTATCCATCCCGGATATGGCTTCCTCTCCGAAAATGCCGCCTTCGCCGAGGTTTGCAGGGAGTACGGAATCAAGTTTATTGGCCCGACACCCGAACAAATCCGCGCCATGGGCGACAAGATCACGGCCAAGGAAACCATGATCAAAGCCGGCGTACCGTGCATTCCGGGTACCGAGGGCCTCCTCACCGATGTAAAAGCCGGTATGAAACTTGCCAGAGAAATCGGATATCCGGTCATCCTGAAAGCCACAGCAGGCGGAGGCGGAAAGGGCATGCGTATTGTCTGGAAAGATGAAGAATTCGAGTCGCAGTGGGACACTGCCCGCCGCGAAGCAAAAGCATCCTTCTCAAACGACGGTATCTATATGGAGAAGTATATCGAGGAACCACGCCACATCGAAGTGCAGGTTGCCGGCGACCAGTTCGGCAAAGCCTGCCACCTCTCCGAACGCGACTGCTCCATTCAGCGCCGACACCAGAAACTCGTGGAGGAAAGCCCCTCGCCTTTCATGACGCCCGAACTTCGGGAGAAGATGGGCGCTGCCGCTGTAAAGGCCTGTAATGCCATCAACTACGAAGGTGTGGGTACCATCGAATTTCTTGTGGACAAACACCGGAATTTCTACTTCATGGAAATGAACACCCGTATTCAGGTGGAACACACGGTAACCGAAGAGGTAATTGATTTCGACCTGATCAAGGAACAAATCAAAATAGCCTCCGGTCACCCCATCTCAGGGAAAAACTATTTCCCGGAAATGCACGCCATCGAGTGCCGTATCAACGCTGAAGACCCTTTCAATGACTTCAGACCAAGTCCCGGCAAAATCACATCCTTCCACTCACCAAAAGGTCACGGTGTGCGCGTTGATACGCACGTTTACGCGGGTTACACTATACCACCCTACTACGATTCCATGATAGCCAAACTGATCGTGCGCGCACGCACACGCGACGAGGCTATCCTGAAAATGGAGCGCGCACTGGATGAATTTGTGGTGGAGGGAGTCAAAACTACAGTACCCTTCCATCAGCGACTGATGCGAAACAAGGATTTCCGCGAAGGCAACTTCAACACAGGATTCCTCAATACCTGGGATTTCAAAAACGAAAAACTCTAAATTCAATACGATGAAATGGTTTGCCTCTGTACTGTTGTTCCTTACCCTGACGACTGTCGGGGCCCAGGATACGTTTTCTATTGTTGCCGTTGATACCATCACCGGCGAAATAGGAAGTGCAGGCGCCAGTTGCCTTGACAATGTGTCGTTCCCCGGTAGCGGCGGCGCCATTATCATCAGCGATATTCTGCCGGGAAGAGGCGCCATTCATACCCAGTCGTTCTGGGTGGCCGGCAATCAGGCCAATGCACGACTGAAGATGGAACAGGGCCTCTCCCCGTCAGAAGTACTCACCTGGGTGCGCCAGAATGATGTTGAGGGCATTCTCAGTCAGGTAAAAAGACAGTACGGTGTGGTGGACTTCGACCCGCAGGGGCATCCGCGCTCAGCCGCCTACACAGGCACATCATGCTTCGCCTACCGGGGACACAAAACAGGTGCCAACTACGCTGTTCAGGGCAATATTCTGCTCGGCCAGCAGATCCTCGACAGTATGGAAGCCCGATTCCTGTCCACCACCGGCACGCTCGCTGACAAACTGATGGCTGCTCTTCAGGGTGCCAATGTGCCCGGTGCAGATACCCGTTGCCTTAATAACGGCACTTCTTCTCTGTCGGCATTCCTGCGCGTGGCCAAACCCGACGACGACGAAAATAATCTCTGGCTCGATTTGAACGTGCCATCTCTTCCTGCTGGCCGCGAACCCATAGACTCGCTGCA
>CAILQK010000455.1 GCA_903836265.1 uncultured Bacteroidota bacterium
CGCGGCGTGGTCGTCCTGCTGTTAACAAGGTGGAGTCTTCTGCTTCTGCTGAGTTGCCGCCTGTTGTGGTTCTGGAGACACCATCGGAGAAGCCGCGGCGTGGTCGTCCTGCTGTTAACAAGGTGGAGTCTTCTGCTTCTGCTGAGTTGCCGCCTGTTGTGGTTCCGGAGACATCATCTGAGAAGCCGCGGCGTGGTCGTCCTGCTGTTAACAAGGTGGAGTCTTCTGCTTCTGCTGAGTTGCCGCCTGTTGTGGTTCTGGAGACACCATCTGAGAAGCCGCGGCGTGGTCGTCCTGCTGTGAACAGGACAGCTGCTCCGGAGAAGCCGAAGCGCAGTCGCCGGACGCCTGAAGATATTAATGCAGAAAAGAAGAAAAAGGGGTAGTGGTGGAGGTTGCCAGTAGGGTTATCGGTCGGGTTGATGGCAATCGGCCCGGTCCGCTTGTCATTGTCACCGCGGCTGTACACGGAAACGAGCCTGCGGGTGTATGCGCCCTCGGTGAAGTTTTTCGTCTGACAGAGACCGTAAAACGCGCAAATTTTAGGGGTACGTTTGTCGGACTTGCCGGAAATCTGCGAGCGTTCGGCCTGGGCTTGCGTTTTCTGGACCGGGATTTCAACCGCATGTGGACGTGCGCCGATGTGGATCGGGTACTTTTGCTGGGGGAGAGTGGAAACCGGGATGAAGACCTGGAATTGTACCAGTTGTACACGTATATTTCCGGCATTATCAGGGAAACCCGGCCTTCTTCGGTTTATTTTCTCGATTTGCACACCACCTCTGCCGGTGGGGGTATATTTTGCATACCCACAGATGAGTCTGGCAGCCTGGAGCTTGGCAAGACGCTTCAGGTGCCCGTTATACTGGGCATATTTGACAAAGTACAGGGCACCCTGTTGCGTTTTGCTGCAGACGGCCATTTCACCCGTGAAACGGACATACCTGTTTATGGTGCTGCATTTGAGGCGGGTCAGCACGACGATCCGCTGTCGGTGAGTCGTTCGGCAAGTGCAGTTTTCCACACATTGCAACATGCAGGCTGTACTGCTGATACCCGCTTTTGGAATCCGCAGGAGGACAAGCTCAGAGATCCCCTTTCCGGTTTGCCGGGGGTTGTTCGTTTGCTGTATGTTCACCATATACAGCCTGATGACCAGTTTGTGATGCGCCCCGGTTATATCAATTTCCAGCGGGTGAAAGCGGGAGAGCACCTGGCTGACGATATACGCGGGCAGGTGCTCTCACCATATTCGGGCATGATACTGATGCCCCTGTATCAGTCGCGGGGAAGCGACGGGTTCTTCCTTGTGGAGGAGGTGGGGTAAATGGATCAATAGTCGTCGTCTCCGTCTTCGGCGATATCAAGCGGAGGGAGAGATGGTCCTGATTTTCCGGTTGGGGTGACCGATCCTGTGAGGATATGGTCTTTGATTTTTTTCTCGATTTCCAGGGCTGTTTCCGGGTTGTCGAGCATAAACTGTTTGGCGGCCTCTGCTCCCTGGGCAATTTTTGCTCCGTTGTAGCTGTACCATGCGCCGCTTTTCTGGATGATATCGAAGCTGGCGCCGAGTGAAACAATTTCGCCGGCCTTGGAAATTCCTTCACCGAACACGATATCGAACTCGGCGATGCGGAAGGGCGGGGCGAGTTTGTTTTTGACAATTTTCACTTTTACCTGATTACCCACGACATTACCTTCCTTGTCTTTGATAGCGGCGCCGCTTTTCCGGATATCGAGTCGCAGCGAGGCATAGAACTTGAGGGCGTTACCGCCGGTGGTTGTTTCCGGATTTCCGAACATCACACCGATTTTTTCGCGCAGCTGGTTGATGAAGATACAGCAGCAGCCGGTGCGGCCGATAGTGGCGGTCAGTTTTCGCATGGCCTGGCTCATAAGCCTTGCCTGGAGACCCATTTTGGAATCGCCCATTTCCCCTTCAATTTCTGAGCGGGGTACGAGTGCTGCGACGGAGTCAACCACCAGAATATCCACGGCGCCGGAGCGGATAAGATTTTCGGCGATTTCGAGTGCCTGTTCGCCGTTATCGGGCTGTGAGATCAGCAGATTACTCACATCTACACCGAGTGCTTCCGCGTAGAAGCGGTCGAATGCGTGTTCAGCATCTACAATAGCGGCGATACCTCCTTTCCTTTGGCATTCGGCGATGGCATGGATGGCGAGAGTTGTTTTACCGGAAGATTCGGGGCCGTATATTTCAACAATACGTCCTTTGGGGTAGCCACCGCAGCCGAGTGCGATATCAAGTCCGATAGATCCGGACGGGATTACCTCCACCTCGATGGCCTGTTTGTCGCCGAGGCGCATTACCGTGCCGCGGCCGTAGGTTTTGTCGAGCCTGTCAATAGTTGACTGGAGAGTTTTTAGTCGTTGGTCTTTATCTTCTGCCATGCTGTTAATTGGTTACGATAAGTGAAAAAATGGTGTTTCGGAGAAATTCAGGGCAAAATTAAACAAAGTGTTTGTTTTTTAAAACATTTTGAAGCAAAAAAATTTGCTTTTGTTTTATATTTTTTACAAAAACCTGATAATCAGCGTAATAGAACTTTGTTTGCATGGCGGTTATGCTATGCTGCAGCGTTCTGTTTTGAATTTCAATATAAAATTAAAGGTATTTGCCTGATATATGCAAGTCTGGCGGGCAATTTTATTTTTACAGATTGGGTTTGTCGGGTGCGGGTGCGCTGGCGTGATAGTCTGACTGTACCCGTTGGGCGTAGTTATCGAGGAGCGACAGTACCCGTTCTTCGTTGCCTGATTGCACGATGAGGCCGATATGGTACGACATGGACTGCATTCGCCAGGTGATTTCGGGGTCGTTGAAGTTGCCGGTATCGGGCCATTCCTGGCGGGTGAGCGAGACAATAATCCCTGCGTGATCGTTCCTGACTGCCGGCAGTTTATATGCTTGTCCGGTGGCTACTGCTACTTCGAGGACGGCCCATTCCTTCCAGAGGTTGATACCGGAGGATGCTTCCACCATTTCCGCCAGGTGTGCTCCACCCACCCTGGAAGATGTTTCGAGAAAAACAAATTCTCCGGTTTCGTGTACCTTGATAAACTCTGTATGACTGGCGCTGTACATCATGCCGAATGCGTGCATGACGTCTGCGTTGATCTTGAGCAGTCGTTTGTCGTCGTCGGAGCCAAATGGCACCGTGGCGCTCCGGAAAATACCTCCGCCATGGGCAACCTCGAACGGAGTAGAGAGGTATCGGGAGGCGCGTGCGAAAATGACCTTGCCGCCGAGTGTGAGTGCATCCACGTGATAGACATCGCCTGGTTTGAATTGTTCCACGAGGTACTGGTGTCGTTTGTCGCCCAGCGAGTTCAGGTGTTCCCACAGTTCCGGTTCGCTGTGAACCTTTTTCATACCGGTTGCCGAGGCCTGTCCGCGGGGTTTTACAATCCACGGTCCCGGGAAATCCCGTGTAAATCCGGCAATTTGTTCGTCGTTGAAAAGTGCGGTAAATCCCGGCACAGGTATCCCGGCGTCGCGGGCTTCAATGCGCATGGCCAGTTTGTCGCGGAAGTGGTAGGCGGTGGTTTGTCCCATACCCGGAATCCGGAAATATTCGCGCAGCAGGGCAGCTTTTTCCACGTCGAAGTCGTCGAGGGCCACGATACGGTCCACGTGTCTGCTTCGCATCATCCAGGCCATACCCGCGATCACGTCATCCATATTCCACTCATTTTCCTCATTTTCCTGCACATAGAATATTTCATCTATGGCTTCGGCCGCCCACTCCTTGTCTTCGTGGCGTTTGGAGGTGAGCAGATACACCGTGGCACCGGCAGATTTCATGCCGCGGAGGAAATCGTTTCCCTTGAAATAACTTGCTATGCAGAGAAAAGCTGGATATTGCATGACAGACAAAATAATTGACGTTCCTTTGTAATTCCGGCAAATAAAGGGATTAATCTGATAACACCTGCTACCCTGCATGAAAAAAACGTTTATTATTGCATTTATGCTCGTATCCTCCGTTTCAGTGGCGCAGGATGCGACGATGTTTCAGCCATCATCTGTGCGCAGAACGCTGAAAAGTACCCGGGCAGCCAGGCCTGTCAAGGTTGACGGGTTTCTCGACGATGCTGACTGGTCGGGGGCTGTAGTGGCCTCCGATTTCGTTCAGGTAGAACCTTTGCAGGGGCGTCCTGCTACCCAGGCTACACAAATTCGCGTATTGCACGACCGCAATTTTTTGTATTTCGGTGTTTTTTCCAGAGATTCACTGGGAAAAAAAGCAATCAGAGCCACCGATTTCAAGCGGGATTTCAATTTTATGTCGCACGACCTGATCACGTTGTCTTTCGACGGGTTCAACGACAACCGGAATGCCATGGCACTGGCTGCCAATGCCTATGGTGTGCAGCGTGACCTGCTTTCTTTTGATGACCTCTATTATGATGTGGACTGGGATGGTCTCTGGCGCGTGCGCACGTCGCGTACTGACAGCGGCTGGGTGGCCGAGATTGCCGTTCCGTGGCAGACGCTGCGCTATCCGAAATCGGCCGATTCTCTGCAGCAGTGGGGTTTCAATATTTACCGCAACCGGCGTCTGACGAACGAGATATCCGCATTTTCACCCTTTCCGCGCAATGTGAGTTCGCTGCGTATGGCTTATTCGGGTCTGCTTACAAACCTGGAACCTCCGCCACCCAGGCCCAATGTCCGGATTAATCCCTATGTGCTTGCCTCCTGGGACAGATATAAAAACTACAGTACAGGAAGGCCGGAAGACAGCAATGCCAAACTGGGTGGTGAACTGAAGTGGGCTGTAAACCCGAATGCGGTGCTGGATCTGACTGTTAATACCGACTTTGCGCAGGCTGATGCCGATCGTCAGGTGAACAATATTACGCGGTTTTCGGTGCTTTTCCCGGAACGAAGGCAATTTTTTCTTGAGAATGCCTCCCTTTTCGGTGTGGGTGGCGGCCCCAAGGGCGATGCTACGGGTGGATTCATGCGCATACAGCCGTTCTTCAGCCGGCGTATAGGTCTGGATGCTGCGGGCAATCCCATTCCCATAGATGCGGGCGCCCGTTTTGTACACCGTTCGGGGAAGCGCAACTACGGCGGTATGGCCATGCGTCAGCGCGGGACAGACTTCCAGGATCCGACCAATTTTTTCATTGGCCGTTTTTCCGAAAATTTTGGAAAACAGAACCGCCTCGGAGGTATGCTGGCTGTAAAAAATCAGGAATCCGGTACGAATTACACGAGTGTGCTGGATGGTTTTGTGCGTCTGGGTCAGCTGCATTCGCTGAATGCCATGCTCATACAAACCACAACTACCGGCCCGGATGAGAAAAAGGGCAGTGCCGGGTATGCGCAGTATTATTTTGACACCAATCAGTGGAGAATATGGTGGACACAGTCGTTCGTGACAAAAGATTTCGATCCGCAACTGGGTTTTGTATCGAGAAGCGATGTGGTGGGCACTACTCCCGGTGTCAACTGGTACTACCGCGGCAACAAACTTCCATTGAAAAAGTATATCCGTGCCTTTGAGCCCAGCCTGAACCTGGAGTTCTATCACCAGGCATCTACCGGAAGACTTACCGAGCGCCAGATCAATCCCTGGCCAGTTTTTTTCAATTTGCAAAGCGGAGCCTATATAGGTTATGGTACGTACTTCTCATATCAGGGTCTGACAGATGTTTTTCGGCCCTTGGGTGTTACTATCTCTGCTGGCGACTACAGTTACATCCGGCACCAGATGATTGCCAGTACCGACCCCTCCAAGAAACTCAATCTGCTCGCCGATGTGAGCTGGGGACAATATTTTAACGGTAAACTTCTTTCAACGGATCTGACCCTGCAATTTGCGCCTTTACCGCACATTTCACTGATGGGGCGCGTGAACCGCAACCAGTTCAGCGGAGTGGGGGAGAAGCAGGAAAATAAAACCGTTGACCTGTTCAGTGTAGAGGGCCGGTTTGCGCTGAATGCCAGACTTCAGCTCATTGCATTTTACCAGCAGAATACTGATGGCAACTCCAGGAATTACAACATTCGCTTTTCCTGGGAGTATCAGCCCCTTTCTTTCGTGTACATTGTACTGAACAAGCGCGGTTTTGACAATATTTCTGGTGCAAGACAGGTAGAAGACCATGCTATCGGTAAAATAGGCTTTCTTCGTCAGATATAGACTGATTACAACGAATTTTTTTCTTTTGCCCTGTATTCTTCATTTTTTGTGGAATTACAGGGCTTTTTTGTTGTAAACATATATTTTTAGTGGATTATTCCGGTTTTATTTCAGTGTGTGTTTTTTTCTTTTGGAGTCAAAAAATGGCTGTTTTGTTAACACAAAAAAAACATTGGAAACTTTAAAACTAAAAAATGTTTCCATCGTTACTTGTGTATCTATGTTTACAGAACAACAAAACAAGTGGTTGAGAGTAGCCGAGGGTCTTTTCGTGCGCCTCGGAGTCAAGAGTGTCACAATGGACGATGTGGCTCGGGAACTGGGTATTTCCAAGAAGACACTCTACACCTTTGTTGATAACAAGGATGACCTGGTTAAAAAGGTGGTAGAGAGTTACTGCGAGCAGAAAAAGAAGGATCATTCGGAGCGCTTCAGTTCGGCAGAGAATGCTGTGGAAGAGATGCTCATGGTTATCACCTCCAGTGCCCGGCAGATGGAGCAGATGCGCGCCAATCTGCTGCACGATCTTCAGCGGTACCATCGTGACGCGTGGGTGATGCTGAATGAGTTTCGTCGCGGACTTTTGTACGAGGTAGTTCGTTCCAATCTTGAAAGAGGGATCAGAGAAGGATTGTACCGCGACAACTTCAACGTGGACATAGTGACCCGCCTGCACATTGCCACCAGTTTTCAGTTGTTGAACGAAGAACTTTTTCCGCTGGACGACTACAGCAAGGACTTGCTCTTTCGCGAGTATATGTTCCACTATCTGCATGGTATCATGTCGGAGAAAGGGCGCCAGTATCTGTTGAAAAACGCCCCTGAATTGTAAAAAGTACTCACTCGATTATATGCAAAAACTACTTCTTCTTCTCTTTTTGTCGCTGACCGCCATGTCGGTTTCGGCCCAGCGCACGCTGAGCCTCGACGACTGTGTGCAGTATGCGCTGACCAATCATCCGATGGTCAGGACGGCCGAGTTGCAGGTCACTGATGCTGCCTGGCGTGTCAAGGAAAATCTTTCCACAGGACTTCCGCAGATTTCAGCCGGTGTTTCGTACACCGGATTCATTCAGCGGGCTGGTCTGCCCTCATCGGCCATTTCTTTCGGGCCGCAGGTTCCGCCGGCATTCCTCAATGATCTCTCCACGGAGCTGGTCAACCTGCCATTGCTCGATGGTGTCATGCGCGGCTTGCTGGGCGGTTCGGGCAACGATGACAGCGGGCGGCTGTATTTTGCTCCTGTTCACAGTCTTTCCGGTGAACTGCGATTGTCCCAGCTGCTTTTCAACAACTCCTATCTGCTCGGCATCAAGGCCGCCAGGTATTACCGCGAGTACGTGGCACAGGATCTGGCAGCTACCAGGTACAAGGTAAAAAATCAGGTGACGGATGCCTACATGCCTGCGCTGCTGATTTCAGAAAATCTGGTTGTACTCGACAGGAACATTGCCAATCTGGATAAACTTCTCGCCGACACCCGCGCCATTAACAAGGCCGGTTTTGCCGAGCAGCTTGACGTGGACCGCCTTGAGTTTTCCCTCGCCAATCTGCGCACTGAGCGCGACAACCTGGCTCGTCAGCAGGAGGTGGTAATCAATGCCCTGAAGTTCAACATGGGCATGCCGGTGAGCGAGAATATTTCCCTCTCCGACAACCTGGACCGTTTGATGACACTGTACGCAGATGCCGATCTGACTACCCAACTTGACCCGATGAGTCGTCCGGAATACCTGACACTCCTCAAGGCCCGCCAGCTCAGCCAGATTCAGGTGGATCTGTTCGGGAAACCCTGGATGCCCACGGTAGCCGCATTTGCCCAGTACCAGCCCGGTTATCAGGGAGGATTTGGCAGTAGTGACAGCGACAATTTCAATAACTGGTATTTCATTCCTTCGGCTATTGCCGGCGTGTCCGTCAGTCTGCCAATCTGGGATGGCGGCGGCGCCAGTGCCCGCAAGCAGCGCGCCATGATTACCCTGCAGGGTGTAGAAATCCAGAAGCAGATGCTGGAGAACGCCATGAGTCTTGAGCTGGATGCTGCCCGCAAGCAGTACCAGAACGCTGCTGAGCGCAGCAGCAGTCGCCAGAAAAATCTGGAACTTGCCCAGCGAATTTATGACACTACCCAGACGAAATACAAGGCAGGCGTAGGCAGCAGTTTCGAGGTTACACAGGCAGAGCAGGGGCTCTATGCAGCCCAGCAGGCCCTCATGACTGCCCGTTTTGATCTGCTTAACGCCCGTCTTGCCATCAAAAAAGCCCTTGGTCAGTAACATTCCTCAACAGGCAGCCTTTTGGTACTGCCATTCAAAACATAACCAGTATTTTCATGAAAAATATAGCTTCTCTCGTCGCTGCCGCGTTTTTACCGGTTGCACTTTTCACATCTTCCTGTGGCGGGGAACAAACAGACCCCGCCGCCGAGCTGGCCAAACTGAAAGACCAGAAAGCCGGTATCGAGGCGCGTATCATCGAACTTGAAAAGCAGGTGGCGCAGCCGGCTCCCAAATTGCTGTCTGTCAGTCTCACGGAAATCATGCCTGCTGACTTCAAACACTTCATTGACCTTCAGGGAAAGGTGGAGGCAACCGAAAGTGTGGTGGCTACCGCCAAAATGCCCGGTTCGCTCAAAAGGGTGTACGTACAGAATGGAGACAATGTGAAAAAAGGTCAGCTGCTCGCCGAGATTGACAGCGATGTCATGCTGAAAGGCATGGCTGAACTGGAAGGCCAGCTTGTTACCGCCACAGATATATTCAATCGCCAGAAAGGCCTCTGGGATCAGAAAATTGGTACTGAAGTAGCCTTTATACAGGCAAAAAATGCCAAAGAATCACTCGAGCGCAGTATAGCTACCATGAAAGAGCAGATGAACCTCACCAAAATATACGCTCCCACATCAGGAAGTGTAGATATGGTGATGCTTCGCGCCGGACAGGCCATCGCCCCGGGTATGCCACTTTGCAATATCGTGAACCTCAGTGAACTGAAAGTTCGTGGTGAAGTGACAGAGGCATATGCTGCCAAAGTGCGTCAGGGTGTTCCTGTACAGATTTACTTCCCCGATCTCGATAAAGAGGTAGCCTCCCGTGTCAAATTTGTGGGCAAAACCATCAATCCGATGACGCGCACATTCACGGTGGAGTGTACCCTGCCTTCTGGGGACTACAGGGCCAATCAGATTGCCGTGATGAAAATTGTTGACTATCAGAAATCCGGAGCGATTGCCATACCGGTCAATATGATTCAGGCCGGAGAAGAGGGAGATTTTGTTCTGGTAGCAGAAAAAACAGTTGAAAATCAGGCTGTTGTGAAAAAAGTCAATATCAAACAAGGTCAAAATTACGCGGGTAATGTGGAAATTGTGAGCGGACTGAAGAAGGGCGACTGGCTCATTTCAACCGGTTATCAGGAAACCCAACCCGGGGAAACGGTCAGTTTCTGATAACGGGGCGCTGTTATTCCGCAAAACCTATCACCTTTTCACGACAAATAAATGAAAGAGTTCAAACCAACCAGTTGGTCTATAGATAACCGAACTTCGATCTTCATCATCACGGTGATGATTACGCTGGCCGGTATCATGTCGTACAATGCCCTTCCGAAGGAACAATTCCCGGATGTTGTTGTACCGACTATTTTCGTTTCCACGATCTATCCCGGCGCCAGTCCGAGCGACATGGAGCAGCTCGTGACGAAACCCATTGAAAAGCAGCTCAAAGGCATAAACGGTGTCAAGAAGATATCCTCTTCTTCCGTTCAGGACTTTTCGAGCATCATTGTGGAGTTCAATACTTCACTGGATGTGGCGTCCTGCAAACAGAAGGTAAAAGATGCCGTGGACAAATCCAAGCGTGATCTGCCCAATGATCTGCTTCAGGACCCCTCCATCGCCGAGCTGGATATTTCCGAAATACCGATCATGAGTGTCAACGTGGCCGGCGATATGAGTCTCGACAAACTCAAGCAGTATGCCGACAAGCTGAAGGATCGTATTGAGGAGATGCCCGAGATTACCCGCGTTGATCTGATTGGCGCACTGGAGAAAGAAATTCAGATCAACATTGACAAGTACAAGCTGAATGCAGCCAGTCTGACGTTTCGTGATATTGAAAATGCGCTTGCCTACGAGAACATGAC
>CAILQK010000456.1 GCA_903836265.1 uncultured Bacteroidota bacterium
GAACGCGACGGTCTGTTCTGTGAACGCATTTTTGGTCCGGTAAAGGACTACGAATGCTATTGCGGAAAGTACAAGCGTATCCGATATAAAGGTATCGTTTGCGACCGCTGTGGTGTTGAGGTAACCGAAAAGAAGGTACGTCGCGAACGAATGGGCCATATACGCCTTGTCGTTCCGGTGGTACATATCTGGTTTTTCAAGAGCCTGCCCAACAAGATTGGCTATATCCTCGGTCTTTCTTCCAAAAAGCTGGAGAGTATTATTTACTACGAACGCTATGTGGTTGTTCAGCCCGGCGTCAAGGCGGAAGAAGGTATCAGTCGCATGGATCTCCTCACTGAAGAGGAATACATGGAGATTATGGATACGCTCCCGAAGGATAATCACCTTCTCGACGAGTCAAACCCCGACAAGTTTGTAGCCAAAATGGGAGCCGAAGCGGTATTCACGCTGCTCAGTACCCTTAACCTGGACGATCTTTCGGCTCAGCTGCGTCATGAGTCGCACAATGAGAGCAGCCAGGCCAAGAAAACGGAGGCCAACAAGCGCCTGCGCGTGGTAGAGGCATTCCGCGAAGGTCTGGAACTGGCAGGACAGCGCCCCGAATGGACTGTTATTCAGTATCTTCCGGTAGTTCCGCCGGAATTGCGTCCGCTCGTTCCGCTAGATGGCGGCCGTTTCGCATCTTCCGATCTGAACGATCTGTACCGCCGCGTAATCATTCGCAACAACCGACTGAAGCGGCTGCTCGAAATCAAGGCCCCCGAGGTGATTCTCCGCAACGAGAAGCGAATGCTCCAGGAAGCTGTCGACTCACTTTTCGACAACTCCAGGAAATCGAACGCCGTGAAAGCCGAAGGCGGACGTGCGCTCAAATCGCTCTCCGATATCCTGAAAGGCAAACAGGGCCGTTTCCGTCAGAACCTGCTCGGTAAACGTGTGGATTACTCCGGTCGTTCGGTGATTGTGGTAGGTCCAACCCTCAAACTGCACGAGTGCGGTATTCCAAAGGCTATGGCCGCAGAGCTATTCAAGCCGTTCATCATCCGCAAGCTCATCGAGCGCGGAATCGTTAAAACGGTGAAATCAGCCAAAAAACTGGTGGACCGAAAGGATCAGGTTATCTGGGAAATCCTGGAAAACATACTGCGAGGCCACCCGGTCATGCTGAACCGGGCCCCAACGCTGCACCGGCTTTCAATTCAGGCCTTCCAGCCCCGTATCATCGAGGGCAAGGCCATTCAGCTCCACCCGCTCGTTTGTACGGCCTTCAACGCCGACTTCGATGGCGACCAGATGGCCGTTCACGTGCCGCTCAGTCACGCAGCTATCCTGGAGGCACAGATTCTGATGCTGTCCAGTCACAACATGCTCAATCCGCAGGACGGATCTCCGATTACACTGCCATCCCAGGACATGGTACTCGGTTTGTACTACCTGACCAAAGAGCGCAAGAGTATTGATGACAACCCGGTCAAGGGTGAAGGACGCCGTTTCTACTCCGCAGAGGAGGTTATTATCGCCTACAATGAGGGCCAGCTCGATCTCCATGCCGGTATCGAATGCCGCGCCCGTTGGGAAGAAAATGGTGAAAAGACCTTCAAACGCATCAAGACAACAGTCGGTCGCGTGCTCTTTAACCAGGCTGTACCCGAAGAAGTTCCTTATATCAATGAGTTGCTCACAAAGCGCAACCTCAAAGGTATCATCGGCGATATCCTGAATCGCACCAGCTTCCGCAAGACCGCCGAATTCCTCGATGGAATCAAGGAACTGGGCTTTGGATGGGCATTCAAGGCTGGTCTTTCGTTCAACCTCGGTGACCTGATTATCCCCGACCTGAAGAGGAAAGCACTGGTGGCTGCCCAGACGGAAGTGGATGAAGTATGGGACAACTATAACATGGGTCTCATCACCAATAACGAACGCTACAACCAGATTATTGACAAATGGACATTCGCTGACAACCGTATCACAGATCAGCTGATGCGCGAACTCAGCAGCCACAAGCAGGGCTTCAACTCGGTGTTCATGATGCTTGATTCAGGTGCGCGCGGTTCCAAACAGCAGATCAAACAGCTGTGTGGTCTCCGCGGTCTGATGGCCAAGCCGCGTAAATCCGGAGATACCGGTGGCGCAATCATCGAAAACCCGATTCTTTCCAACTTCCTTGAGGGACTGTCGGTTCAGGAGTTCTTTATCTCCACGCACGGTGCGCGCAAGGGTCTGGCCGATACGGCGCTGAAAACGGCCGATGCAGGTTACCTGACCCGCCGTCTGGTTGACGTATCCCAGGATGTTGTCGTTCGTGAAGTGGACTGCAACACGCTGCGCGGTATTGATACCACTGCATTCAAGGAGGGTGATAAAATTATTGTCAGTCTGAAGGATCGTATCAAGGGCCGTTACAGTCTGCACGATGTGTATCATCCGGAAACAGACGAGCTCATTGTTGCTGCAGGGGAATACATCAGCGATGCCATAGCAGCTGCGATTGAAACTGCAGATATTGAAATGGTTTCTATCCGTTCTGTGCTCACCTGCGAAAGCCGTCATGGTGTTTGTGGCAAGTGTTACGGAAAGAACCTGGCAACAGGCCGCGTAGCCGAAATGGGCGACGCAGTAGGCATTATCGCTGCTCAGTCAATCGGTGAGCCGGGTACGCAGCTTACCCTTCGTACCTTCCACACGGGTGGTACCGCCATGCTCTCCCAGACTGAGAACAGCCTGACGGTGCGTAACAGTGGCAAAATCGAGTTTGATACTATTCGTACTGTTGATGGAACCGACAACGACGGCAAGGCTGTCAAGGTAGTGGTATCACGTACAGGTGAAATTCGTGTAATAGATCCGAAGAACAATCGTGTTCTTTCGAGCAGCTATATTCCTTATGGCGCATATCTTTTCGTCACCGACGGACAGGAAGTACAGCGCGGTGACAAGGTTTGCGAATGGGATCCGTTCAACGCTGTGATTGTAAGTGATTACGCCGGTGTTGTTCGCTTCAACAATCTGGAAGAAGGAACCAACTATCGCTTTGAACGCGATGATCAGACAGGTTTTGCCGAGAAGATTGTTATTGAGAGTAAAAACAAGAAGAAGATTCCTTCCATGTCGGTACTGGATGCCCGCACCGGGGAAGAACTGAAAACTTACTCACTGCCTGTAGGAGCCTATATTTCAGTCGAAGACAATCAGGAAGTAAAATCCGGTCAGCAACTCGTGAAGATTCCGCGCAAACTCGGAAAGATCGCGGATATCACGGGCGGTCTGCCGCGTGTAACCGAACTCTTCGAGGCCCGCAATCCGTCAAACCCGGCTATTGTTGCCGAACTCGACGGCGTCATCACGTTCGGCTCTATCAAACGCGGCAACCGCGAGGCATTCATTCGCGCCAAAGACGGTCAGGAATGCAAATACCTGATTCCGCTGACCAAGCACATTCTGGTACAGAACGAAGACTTTGTACGTGCAGGTACCGCTCTCACGGAAGGAACCATATCAGTGAAGGATATCCTTTCGGTTAAAGGTCCTTTTGCTGCGTCGTTCTATCTGGTGAATGGCGTTCAGGAGGTTTATCGCTCGCAGGGTATCAATATTAACGACAAACACATCGAGGTGATTGTACGCCAGATGCTGCGTCGCGTTGAAATTGTTGATGCCGGCGATACGCACTTCCTCGAGGGTGAACCGGTTGACCGCAACGAATTTGTAGATTACAACGACTGGATCTATGACAAGAAGTATGTACTTGATGCTGGTGACAGTTCCAAGCTGAAACCGGGTGCGCTGGTAACGCTTCGTCAGATCCGTGAGGAGAATTC
>CAILQK010000457.1 GCA_903836265.1 uncultured Bacteroidota bacterium
AGTTCCGGAACCAATGGAATCGAAATCAGCACTACGGCAACCGGAACGGCACTCCTTTCGGCCGATTTCCCGTCGGGAACCGCAAGCGCATGGCACCATATTGCCCTGACCTTCAATGCTGATGACAACCAGGGCAGGCTTTATCTGGATGGCGAACTGGTGGAAATTACTCCGGTTGACGCACCCGGCACAACAGATCATATTGACCTGGGGGCCAACACAGAACAAGGCAACTGGGGCGGTGCTCTCGACGAACTGCGTATTTATCACACCTTGCTGGAGGAAATAGACCTGGGTGAAGTCATGATGAGCACAGCCTCTTCCAATACGCCGGGGCTGGAGAATTACTGGAAATTTGATGAGGAAAAGGGAAGCGGGTCATTCGATATCAAAACCCGGCAGAAAATTCATTTTTGCGGAGCAACATTCAGTTCAGATCGCCCGGCTGTCAGTACTGCCGGTAAAACCAGCGAGGATGGATATTACCTCGTTGAGGGCGTTAGTTACGGTACAGGGGTTACTTTTCTGGCTACACCAGCCAAATATTTCTACAAATACCGTGCACTTCGGTTTAAAAGGTCGCAGTCCGATTACGCAGAATTACCCGATTTCAGTCTGACCCCGAAATCCACCCTGGAACTCCTGATCAACAGCTCAGGCCCCGGCGGCACACAGACGGTGCTGTCGAAGCAGTGGGGGAGTAACGAATTCCGGTTGAACCTGGAACAAAGCGGCGTTGAAAATGAAATTGTCTGCTATCTGAACGGAAGTCAGTTCAACTTCGGAAACCTGGGCATGGGGTATCAGCATCTGGCGCTGGTCATAGACAGTTCCGGGTCCAATCGTACGATAACCCTGTACAAAAACGGTATGCTCACGGGTACGCATACTTTCACAGGCATTTCCGGAAACTGGTCTGACGCCGCGGAGCCCTGGATCCTGGGCGGGCGAATGGAGAGCAGCGTGCTCGCGGATGCATACGGCGGATTCATTGACGAATTGGCCGTGTACGATTCCACCCTGAGCCAGACAGTCATTCTGGCCCATGTCAATGACAGCAGGATGGTTACAGAAAAAGGGCTTCGGGTATATTTTTCGCTGGATGAGGGTAACGGAGTCAGTCTCAGCAGTTCTGGCTCCATGCTTTTGGGTAGAGGAACCGTACACGGAGCGGAATGGTCATCTTTCACAAACAGGCAAATAACAACTCCGCACGAGTTTTCGCCGGCTACACGTCAGGTCAGTTTGAATCCGAGTGTAACATCAGTGGATCTGGTTGATTTTATTGACAAGTCAACGATTCCGGTTACCGGATACGTGAGGTACAAAAATACTGATTGTTTTGTACCGGGTATTGAAATTACAGATGAGGGAGTCTCCTTTTCGCCCAAAGTTCTGACGGATTCAACTGGCAAATTTACTCTTGAAGCGGAATCAGGAAAGAGTTTCAAACTCGTCCCCAGGTTTGAAGATCACCAGTTTTTGCCCTCTTCATGGGAAATTGACAACGTTACTACACCAATTGCAGGCATATTGTTCAGCGATGTTACATCAAGAAATGTAACAGTATCTGTGGTTGGCGGGGATTGCAAGATGAGCACGCTGGGCGATAATCTGGGAACATCATACGGGAGTCTTGTGTTGCAAATTCGCAATTCTGAAGCTGACTGTTTCGAGCGATATGGAACCATGACGGATGGCACAACCTATACCTTTACGGATGTACCGCCCCTGAGACAACTGAGTGTCGGATTATTTTCACATGAAAATAATGACATCAAAAACGCCATTCA
>CAILQK010000458.1 GCA_903836265.1 uncultured Bacteroidota bacterium
ACTGGACCAGCTGTTGTTCAGCGCGGAATTCCTGCTGGTCCAGGTGATTCCGTCAGGACTGGTCATCACCCGATTGCCCGATCCGCTGTTCGCTACTGCTACAAACAGTCCGTTGCCGTAGGCGACACTGGTCCAGTTGTTGTCTGTCGCTGAAACACGGCTTGTCCAGTTTATTCCGTCGGGACTGGTCATTACCCGACTGCCGGTTCCGCTGTTGGCTACCGCAACGTACAGACCGTTGCCATATGTGACGCCGCTCCAGTTTCTTTCAATATTGGCATCGCCCGTAAAATCCTGTGCACGGATGAAGGTGCCCCCGGCGTTGGGAAGGCTTGATACTCCATAGCCAGTCAGGGCATCACCGGAAGCAAGTGTACGGCCATCCAGGGGTACCCAGCAGTCACCGTTCACATCCTTGAATTTGTCGGGCGGCAGTAAAGAATACTTGATATCCCCAACCGCTCCCGAGCAAACTGCCTGATAGGCATTGCTCACATAAAATGCATACGGAGAATATACAAGTCCGGCACGGGGAACCAGATCTCTGCCGGCAACTCTTACATTGAGAAAAACGGCAGACTGAAAATTCCGGGGATTGAGCGGCGAAACAGAACCCAGCTGGTGCGAATATATGCCGCCCATTACTTTCAGGGTAACTGTCTCCGACCACTGGTTGGACGGATTATTATAATCGGTGGCACCGGCGATCAGCAGCTTGTCGGAATTGGCGATGCCGTTCAGCGAACTCCACAGTGTAAAGGTGAACGGATAGTTTCCATCCGGTACAGGCGCCCCGGATGCAGTCTTCAGAATACCCTGATACAAGATCGTGGCATTCTGTGCCGACGTTTCATTTTGATGGA
This sequence comes from uncultured Bacteroidota bacterium, assembly GCA_903836265.1. Taxonomy (GTDB): domain Bacteria; phylum Bacteroidota; class Bacteroidia; order Chitinophagales; family Saprospiraceae; genus M3007. Next base: position 864 of record CAILQK010000458.1, read on the forward strand.
ATAACAACCCCGGTAAGAAGAGGCATCTCAAAAGAAATGTCAGGAGTTTTTGATGAGTCATATCAGATAATTTTGTTTGCAGAAAGTGCAAGATGACGAATACCAAACCAGTGATGATTTGATTACATCAGGGTTAAGTCGAGAAAGGACATGCAATCACCAGCGCACACGTCAACCGGAGTTGACAACATGTCAGGGCCAAAATGACAGCGTGAAATATTAAAAGCAGGAAGCTACACAAAACAGCCCTCGGCCTGCATTTGTAGCAGATTGAACCAGACGGGAGATACTGATACCTGCGTAATGAACTACAATATTACAGGTAAACAATGATTTACTGTCGGTTTGCATTGCGATTGTCGAAAAAATACCTGTCTATTTTTTTTTTTAATTTCAGACAGATATTTTTGGTTTAAAAATACTCTAAATATAGTAAAAACGAAAAAAAGGTATAGCTTAATGATAGCCTCCTCCGATCAGGATTTCAGGAATATATTTCACCAAAATCATTATTTACGTAGATGTCATTGGGGTATGACTAATTTTGTGGCATCAACTCAGGAGTAAGCTCAGCCCTGACAACAAGAGAAAAATGCCAGTCAGACCCGTCCACAAAATCCGCAAACGCGGACTGCCCCCAGAATCACTCGTTTACACCGGTAAAAGATCCAGAGCTCCTGTCCAACTGCACAGTATATTGTACAGTGAATCCCGGTATGTCGAGTCGGCCCAGCTGCAGGCCCGCGAACAGGGCTCGGTACTCTGGCTCGATATCAGAAATCTGGGTGATACAGATATGATCGCCCGGGTAGGCAATTTATTCGAAATTCACCCCCTTGCGCTCGAAGACGTACTGAACACAAGACAGCGCGCCAAGCTCGAGGAGTTTGACAATGGTTTGTTCTTCATCGTACCGCATCTGTCGCTCAATACACAGACAATGGAACTGACGTCGGAGCAAATAGCGATTTTTACCGGTAACGGATTTGTCGTCTCATTTCAGGAAATCCCCGATGATACATTCGCAGTACTCCGAAAACGCATCGCCGAAAACGTGGGCCGTATCAGAAAAAAAGGAGCTGATTATCTCACCTACTCCATCATTGATACCATCGTGGACGGATACTATGAAATTCTGGATCAGGTCGAAAATGAAATGTTTGCACTGGAGGAAACACTGCACACCAAAGGCGCCCACGACCACGAAAAGGCACGGATTTTTCAACTGAAACGCCTGGTGAATGCAGTCAAACACCGCGTCGTCCCGCTCAAAGATGCCGTTGGAAAATTCTACCTGACCGATGGCGCTTTCGTCGGGGAAAGCAACAGGCTTTATATCCGGGACCTCGCCGACCACGTCGCACAAATCATGGACAGCCTCGACAGCGAACGGGAAATACTCTCCGGTATGGAAGCTTACTATCAGGCCGAAGCTGCTCACAAAATGAATAATGTCATGCGACTGCTCACCGTAATCAGTACTATATTTATACCACTCTCGTTTATTGCCGGCATTTATGGTATGAATTTTGAAAATATGCCCGAACTTCGCACCCACAACGGCTACTTTATTCTTTTGGGTATCATGGCTTCCCTGATGCTCGGAATGCTGTCTGTTTTCAGAGTAAAAAAATGGATTTGATCCACTCCAACACTTGATAAACCACTCTCCTGTCCTTCACCAAATCAACCCGAACATGATTGATATTAAAGAATTTCTGAATGCTCTGCCCGCAAAAGTCCGCCCGGAAACAGTAGAAGGACTCAGCTCTGTATTCCACTTTGATATTGCGGGCGCCGGTCAATTCACAGTATCTCTGAATGATGGCAAACTGGAGGTAAACGAAGGTCTCAACGGCGAAGCCAACTGCAAGGTAACCGCTTCTGCCGAGACACTCCAGAAGCTCCTCTCCAAAGACCTGAACCCCATGATGGCCATGATGACAGGAAAACTTAAAATAAGCAACCCGGGAGAGATGATGAAATACGCCAAAATTTTCGGATTGATGTAAACTCTGTCCCCTCGCTCGTCTTCTCGCTTCATATTAACCATAATTTATGCAGCCGCGTCTGTCTCTTCTGCTCCTGATCTGCCTTTTGTCTTTCAGGCAATATACCTGTGCCCAGAAAAACTACAACCAGATTATCAGGGAAACCTGGCAGTCGCTGCCGGACAATGCAGCCACCGCCGATTCCATCGGGAATGCCCTTCTGCTGGAATTTGCTGACAACCCCGCCATACCCGATTCCATCATCGCCAAAACGTGGTTTCTCCTCGGACAGTCAAGTATGTATCAAAGCAAGCGAAATCTGGCTTTGAGTTACTACCAGAAAGTACTGCAATCTCCATTCGTCAGTGTATCACCGGCAATAGCAGATGCCTGCCTGAATAACATGGCTATCATTTATGAGAGGCAAACGAAGTATTCGGAGGCAATTGAGGCATATAAAAAATCGCTCGCCATATCAGAACAACAGGGCGACTCCTCCATGATAGTAATGACATGGTTAAACATCGGTATGTTAAACTATGCCATGGGGGCCAGAAATACGTCAGCCGGGATACTGGACAAAACACTCAACTATTCCCTGAGGCACAGGGATACCCTGTCTGCTGCCGATTCTTACCTCAATATGGCCAACGTCTTTTACCCGGACAATGTAACGCTGGCAGAACAATGCTACAATAATTCGCTTCAGTTCTACAAATCAGTCAGTCATATCCGGGGCCAGGCCACCGTACTTGTCAATTTGGCCAGGCTCGAATCAGACAGGGCAAATTATTCCCGATCAGGTGTATTATTGAAAGAGGTTCTCTCGCTGGCAGGATCAGACAACATGGACGGGATACTGGCTACCGCCTTCCGTATCCTGGCAAAAAATGAGATTGATGCAGACGGGAATCTGACACTGGCCAGGGAGTATCTCGACAGGGCAAGGCAACTTTCCGTCGAAGCAGAGAGAAAAGACCATTTGAAAGATATCTTTGAAGTGGAACTCCTGCTTGAGATGAAGCGAGGCGATTATTCATCATATAAAAAGGTGCTTGAAAACTATATAAAATACCAGGCAGAGCAATCTGCCGAAAATGCCCGCATCATCAATGCTGAATTCCAGGCTATTCATGAAGTCAAAAAAATGGCTGAAAAGAACTCCCGGCTGGAAGAAGGTATCCTGAAAAAAAACAGACAACTGCTACTTTCGCTTCTTGCCCTGCTCGGGGCCATACTGGCTGTTGCAATCATAGCATTACAATACAGAAAACTCAGGCAGGCATCCACGGCCATGTTCAGGATGAACGTGGAAATCGCAAACAGTTTTCCCGGAATAAGTCCGGCCCTTCAGGTCATGGAGCCCGACACCACCCGGACAGACAGCGACAGTGAACCAGAAGGGGAAAGAGCGCTCACCAACCTGTACAATGCAATTTTGAACCGCCTGGAAACTGAGAAACTGTACCTCGATCCTTCCCTCGGCTTGCAGGATTTTTGCCAGAAAATGAACCGAAACCAGCGCTATGTTTCACGCGCAATCAGCGATATCGGGAAAACCAATTTTCCCAACCTGATCAACAGATTCAGAGTCAATGAGGCACGAAGGCTTCTGACATCCGGCGCCAACCTTACAACCAGTGAAATTGTTGAAAAGACTGGCTTCGGCAGCCGCGCCGCTTTCCACCGCAATTTCAAGGCCGCAACCGGCTTCTCACCCATCGAATACCAGTCAATGGCCCAAAATACCCCTGAAAATCTTCCTGAATTTTGAAAAAAAAGAAAAAATATCCGATTTTGAGACAGAGTTCTGAAATTGAGACAAGCAATATTTTGCTGCAAACCGCCTGTGAATGCATCTTTACACCACGGTTGCGCAATTATCGCTTGCGGTTTGACACACCCGGCAGCGTTCACACGAAACACGCTCATCTCTTTCATTTTAATCGGCGTTCAGTTACTTCATTTGTCCTTTTAATCTTTAATCAGACCACAATACGCTTCATACTTTCTGCCGGTGCTCCGGCGCCCGTATCCAGTCTCCTTACATGAGTCTCGCCACAGCTCGGCGGGACTCATTTTTTTTGGGGTTGGTCTTGCAGATTCGCCGGCAACAAAGCTCCCTTTCTGATTTTATACTGATTATGATACAATTTGCAGAAAGTGATACACGTATTTCAAGGATACAACACACCATACTACCCATCTTTGTAAGTGTGAATTATGTTCTGCTGCAGTTAACTCCGGCAGAATCCCTTTTCATAACACGCTCATTCTGCGGAGCAGTCAGCTGAACTGTGGTGATATGCTTCACCAGACTATTTCAATCCAGAAGTAAAATTGTGAATTTGCCATGAATATGGCTTCTGCATCTCATCTTTAACCGGGAAATGCTGCTGCTTTACAATATACTGGTGATTCCTGAAGTATTCCCTCAGTAATCTGCACCACACCAGTACACAGGATATCCAAATCAAAGTACCATTGCCACAGCGGTTTCTCCATCGGTTTAACAATACTGTTCATGAAACACCTGTTAACGCAATCGGGCCTTATCCGGGGTAACTACTTCCCCCGGATAAGGCCCGATTGCCACAAATCATGATAAAATTCAATTCCCGAACAACTCCTGTATCACCTCCCCTGTTGTGCCATTCGGCTCCATAATACGAAGCATGGAGGCCAGCGTGGGAGCAATATCGGTGATTTGTACCGACCGGTGAGTATTCCCCCTCGGTGTTTTCCAGCCGTACCAGAGCAGCGGAACATGGGTATCGTAAGGGTATGATGAACCGTGTGTACAGCCCCCGTCTCCAAAATAGGAATCATCGGCATGCCAGGCCGGATCGAGCTGGAACAGGATATCGCCCGAACGGCGGGGATGTACGCCATTGCGCAGTTTGGATGCAAACGGATAGTCCGAAGAGATCAGATCCAGATCATCGCGGGTCAGTACATCATACACACCCGGCATATCGCGCATGACGTTTTTAATGGTCGCCTCCACATTATACGGGTCGGCCTGGTAATCGGCAATGGTTTGCCAGTTGAGCCATATCTGCTGATTGGATACTGCCTGTATATAGTCGCCTGCTCCACCGAGAGCGACAGCGAGTGCCTGCTCCAGCTGTAACTCCAGTTTGCTCTCGGGGAATATTCCGGTGGGTATCCGAAGCTCTTTGAAGTGCTCCGGGGTTTCGCAGCCACCATGATCGGCCGTCAGAAAAACCAGCACCTGGTCTTTTCCGAATTTCTGGTCGAGGTAGTTCAGCAGTCGCTCGATATCTTTATCCAGTTTCAGGTAAGTATCCTGTGTTTCTTCTGCGTGTACGCCGAACTGGTGCCCCACATAATCGGTGCTCGAGAAGCTGAGACACAGGAAATCCGTCCAGTTGTCAGCTCCGAGTTCCATCTTGTCTATGGCCTCCAGGGCGAAGTCGAGGGTGATGGTATTACCGAAGGGTGTGAAGCGAATCACGCCCACACTGCCTGTCCTTTGCCGGATAGCGCCCAGATCATACGGCATATCACCCGTGAAATATTTGAAATAGGCAGCATCCTCGTGATGTTTCCAGTCGGCAAAACTCTGGCTGTAATCAACGCCCGGCAGTTTTTCCCACTTGCCCGATACATATTTCTCTGCCAGCTTGCGGCCGTTGAAGTCCTGCACCCATTTCGGCAAGCCGAGCGAGTCGGGATAATACGTTGATGTGATGAAATTGCCTGTTGCATCATCGAACCAGTAGGCTGCATTGGGAATATGGCCGGCAGGAAGAATACTGCCACGGTCTTTCAGGCATATGCCCACTACTTTGGAGCGGTAGTTGTTGCTCAGCCGCAGCTCGTCGGTTATTGTGGTGGAGAGCAACACGGTGGGTGAGTGCTGACCGGTTTTGCCATTCGGAGCGCCTACCGACTGATATGCAGGATCGGCAGTGACGTACCTGTTCTTGTTGAGTTCCCTGTCGAACCAGTCATTTCCCACAATACCATTCACAGAAGGGGTTGTACCAGTGTAAACAGCAGCATGGCCGGGCCCGGTGTAGGTCGGCACATAATTGAAGTGGGTATTCTCGCACGAGAATCCGTCGCGAAGGAGCCGTTTGAAACCTCCGCTTCCGTATTCGGCTTCATAGCGGTACAGATAATCATAGCGCATCTGGTCCACCACGATACCAATTACCAGTTTGGGTCGGGCGGGAATATTTTGCGCATTCAACAGGTGGAAGCTGGCCAAAAGCAGGCCGGAAAGGGCAATAAACCGGTTTAACATGGGTAAGGTATGATTTCAGACGTCAATCACTTTCCGGCGCAGTTCGAAGTGTTTTCCGAGATATACTTTTCGCACCATTTCATCAGAGGCAAGTTCTTCAGCCGTTCCGGCACGCAGTATGGAGCCTTCAAACATCAGATAGGCGCGATCGGTGATACTCAGTGTTTCCTGCACATTGTGGTCGGTAATCAGGATGCCGATATTTTTGGTTTTCAGTTTGGCCACGATGTACTGTATATCCTCCACAGCGATGGGATCAATACCGGCGAACGGTTCGTCGAGAAGAATAAAGCCGGGATTCGTCGCGAGTGCGCGTGCGATCTCCGTGCGCCTGCGCTCCCCGCCCGAAAGCGTGTCGCCCAGTCCCTTGCGTACGCGATCGAGATTGAACTCTTCCAGCAGGGATTCCAGTTTTTCTTCCTGCTCAACGCGGCTGAGGCTGGTCATCTCCAGCACAGCCCTGATATTGTCTTCCACAGTCAGTTTGCGAAAGACGCTGGGTTCCTGGGGCAGATAGCCGATTCCGCGCTGGGCGCGCCTGTACATGGGCAGGTCGGTGATATCATCGTCATTCAGGAATACATGCCCGGATGTAGGCTTGATAAACCCGACCGTCATATAAAACGATGTCGTTTTTCCGGCGCCATTGGGGCCCAGCAGCCCCACGATTTCTCCCTGGCGTACATCGAACGACACACCTTTGACGACAGTCCGCTTGCCGTAGGCTTTGATGATTTGCTCTGCGCGAAGGATCATTAACCGAGCAGTTTCTTGACAATCTCCGATATGGCGCGGCCATCAGCCTTGCCGGCCAGCTGTTTACTGGCAGCGCCCATCACCTTGCCCATATCTCTGGCAGAGGTAGCTCCGGTTTCCTCCACAATTTTGCGGAGTACTTCCTCCAGCTCGGCCCCTTCCAGCATGGCGGGCAGATACTTCTTTATAACGTCAATTTCCTCTTTTTCGCGCTCAGCCAGGTTTTCCCGTCCGTTTTTCATAAAAATGTCGAACGACTCCTGACGGGTTTTTACCAGTTTCTGGAGCAGTTGCACCTCTTTTGCCTCATCAACAGCCTGACCGGAGCCGTCCGTTTTAAGAAGCAGGATAGCACTTTTGATAGCGCGGATACTACGCAGGGCAACTTCGTCTTTTGCCTTCATGGCTGCAACGAGGTCTTTGGCAATTTTTTCTTCCAGTGTCATTGATAGGGTGTGAGAGTGTGGGTGTGAGTGTGTGGGTGTGAGTGTGTGGGTGTGAGTGTGTGG
>CAILQK010000459.1 GCA_903836265.1 uncultured Bacteroidota bacterium
AACACGTCTTGCGACTGTCGTCGGATTTCCCATGGGCTACTCCTCCATTTCCTCCAAAAGTGATGAAATCAGGCGTGCAATGGATGAAGGCGCCAGTGATATTGATGCTGTACTTAATATTTCAGCAGTAAAAAGTGAGCTCTGGAATCATGTCAGCAGGGATCTGGACGCACTGACACTTGCCACGCAATCGAGAGGCGGAACCCTGAAACTGATTCTTGAATGTGGCCTTCTTACCACCGACGAACTCGTCCGTGTAATCGGAATGGCCAGGGACGCCGGTTTGCCCTGGCTTAAAACCGGAACCGGATTTCACGGACATAATGCTACCCCCGAGATGGTAAAAAATCTTGTTCGTTTGTCAGGTAACCAATTCAAAATCAAGGCAGCAGGTGGTATCCGAACAGCCGAACAGGCGCAGGCGCTGATTGAGGCAGGAGCGCACCGAATCGGGACCTCATCGGGTATGGAAATGCTGAAACTCAGGTAATGCGCCGGGGGAAAAAATATTCGGAGCAGGAACCGCTCACACCGGATGAAATTCTGTCCAGAATGGAGCGCTTTTGTGCCTGGCAGGAGAGGGCACCCGCCGAAGTGTATAAAAAACTGAATGAACTCGGCGCAGCCGGGGAAACAGCCGGGATGATTCTCGGGATACTCCGCGACGACGGATATTTTGACGAGCAACGATTCGCTTCAACCTATGCGCGGGGCAAACTGAGGATGAATAACTGGGGCAAAATTAAAATCCGTCTCGCCCTTCGAGCAAAAGGCATAAGTCCGGAAGTTATTTCGCAAGCACTTTCAAACCTGGACGAAACAGAATATCTCGAGATACTGGGCGCTGTTATCAGGAAAAAAAAGGCCTCCTGCAAAGATAGTGCCGACTCAAGGCACAAGACTGTTGAGGCGGCACTCAGAATGGGTTTTGAACCGGAACTCGTTTTCAGCGAGGTCAAAAATCAGTTCGCATAATCGCTGAGGAATTTGATTCGCATGAGCTGAATCTCTTCCCATGTTATTTCGTCGTCCTTGAGCTCCTGATAGGCAATATCAATGTCATCGGTTTCGGCCTCCTTGAAATAGTCAATTACAGCCTCCCGCACATACTCGTCAATATTTTTGTTCAGGTAATAGTCCAGCCTGATTTTTGTACCCGAATTCACAATCATATCAAGCTCATTCAGCAGCTCGTCCATGGAAAGATCATTGCTTTTGGCAACATCTTCAAGTGGAATCTTGCGGTCTATGGCAGTAATAATCGCAACCTTTGTTTTTGATTTGTTGGCAACTGTCTTGACGGTGATGTCCATTGGCCGTTCAATCTCGTTGTCCTCGCAGTACTTCTTTATGGCGTTAATGAAAGGTTGACCGTATTTCTGTGCCTTGCCCTGTGAAACTCCGACGATTTTACTGAGGTCGTCCATGGAGATCGGATACTGCGTGGCCATTTCTTCCAGGGAAGGATCCTGGAAAATGACATAGGGCGGGAGACTGAACTTTTTGGCTGTATTGCGACGCAGGTCCCTGAGTATGTTCATCAGCGTCTCATCCAGTACCGCCGTGCCGCCTCTCTCATCATCGGCATCATAGTCGCCCTCGTCGTAGTCGTGGTTGATAGTAATCTGGATTGGGTAAGGCTCCCTGACATACGCACGACCGGCATCAGACACTTTCAGGAGGCCAAATTGCTCTATTTCCTTGTAAATCAGGTTATTGATCATGGCGTGACGGAAAATGGAACTCCAGTAGTTCTCGTCCTTGTCGTCACCGACCCCGAAGTTGTCGAGTTCCGTAAAGCGGAAATCTTTCATCTCCTTGGTCTCCCTGCCCATCAGGTAGTCCATGACCGTTTTCATCAGGTAGTTCTCGTTCAGATCCAGAATGCACTGGATGACATTTGCCATTTCTTCCTGAACACTGACCTTCTCTTTGGGCGACTTGCAGTTGTCGCACATTTTATGGCAGTCGTCGTCGTTATAGTTTTCTCCGAAGTAGTGCAGCAGAAATCTTCTGCGACAAGAGGCTGTTTCTGCATAGGCAACCACCTCCTGCATCAGCTGGGCGCCCATTTCGCGCTCGGATACAGGCTTGTCCCTCAAAAACTTTTCCAGACGGAGAATATCTGCGTAGTTGTAGAACGAAATACACTTGCCCACAAGACCATCACGGCCCGCCCTGCCAGTCTCCTGATAGTAGTTCTCGATAGACTTCGGCATGTCATAGTGCATGACAAAGCGAACATCAGGCTTGTCAATACCCATTCCAAACGCGATAGTGGCACATATTACATCAATATCCTCCATCAGGAATGCATCCTGTGTGTTGGCACGGGTCTTTGGATCAAGACCGGCATGATATGGAGCGGCCTTGATATCGTTGACCGACAATACCTCGGCAAGATCCTCGGCGGTTTTCCTGTTCTGTACGTAAATGATACCAGACTGCCCCCGGAACTCCTCCTTGATAATCTGGATGATCTGCCTCATCGTCTGGTCCTTCTTGACCTTCGGCCTGACCTCATAAAACAGATTGTCCCTGTTGAACGATGAAACATACGTGTGCTCACCGTCCATTTCCAGATTTTTCACAATGTCCAGCTGAACCTTCGGTGTTGCAGTGGCAGTAAGGGCCATAATGGGTACATCCCGCGCAATTGCATCAAGCATGGTGCGAATCCTGCGGTATTCCGGCCTGAAATCGTGACCCCACTCCGAGATACAGTGAGCTTCGTCAACAGCTACAAAAGAAATGTCGGAGTTCTGGAAAAATTCTATGTTCTCCTCCTTGGTAAGGGTTTCCGGTGCAACATACAACAGCTTGGTCTTGCCATCGGCAATGTCCTGCTTGACGGCCTTCATCTGGGCTTTTGTAAGCGAGGAGTTCAGAAAGTGCGCAATGGAATCATGATCTGAATATCCCCTCAACGAATCAACCTGGTTTTTCATCAGCGCAATGAGCGGACTGATGATAATGGCTGTGCCGGGCAACATCATCGCAGGAAGCTGATAGCAGAGACTTTTCCCGCCACCAGTCGGCATTATGACAAATGTATCGTGCCCATCCAGCAAACTCTGAATAATTGATTGCTGCTCCGCTTTGAAAGCATCGAATCCAAAGTATTTCTGAAGATTTTCAAGCAGGTTGTCTTGTCCTGAAGAGATCGCTGACATTTTGATTAATGTTAATTTCTGTTTGGCCGGAACACATCCGGGAATGTTACTTCGCTGCCTGTTGAAAAAGGCCTTTCAAAAAAGCCGCCAAAGATAGAAAAACAAAACCTGAAATATGCAAAAAAAATTCGCCTTTTTTTTGAAAAAAAATAATACCCCAAACATTTGTTCTGAAAATGGTGCTCTGTGGAGGCTTAGTCGGAATTTTATTGGTTTTTCCGGTCGTGCGATTCCGGCTGAATCCTGCAGGACAGTAACGCAGGATAAAATTGTTTTAAAAATAATTTTTCGCCAAAAAAATAAAACTTTTTGTTTTTAATTGTACAAGTTTGTACATTTGTGACGCGTTTTGACCGAAAAGGTCAGAAAAAATCTAATATTGTTTAATTGTCAATCTGTTATGACATGATCTTGAGTTATTTCAAATCCAACTGGTTTTCAATATCCTGTGTCTGCATACTGCTGCTGATTGCTTTTAACAGGTATCGGAACAAGCTGATGTTGCAATCTCTCCCCGGATTAACACAATTTTCACCGAGGGCTGGTATCAGCGAGACTGAAACGGCGTTCGCTCTGGGGGCAGAAAATGAGGCCCGGAAGCAGGCGAGAGAAATTGATGCGGCCACTGCCGGCAGTTTTCTTCGCAGATTTTCAAAGGTAGCCGTCAGTGAAAGGAAAAAATTTGGCATTCCTGCATCCGTGCTCCTCGGTACGGCCTTCCTGAACAGCCACGCAGGCCTCGACGACCGGATCGGGCAGTCAGACAACTACTTCATGATACCCTGCGATGATGACTGGGAGGGTGAAACTTGTTCGTTCAACGGCGCCTGTTTGAGAAAATACGAAACAGCCTGGGATGGATGGCGGGACTTCAGTATCTATTTGTCCGGGCAGACGTGGTATGGTGAACTGAAAAAGTCGGCGGGCAAGGACTGGAAAAAGTGGGTAAACGGGATCAGGGGGGAAGATATCTCAAAAGTAAACGATTTCAACAGGCGACTGGCCGAGGTAATAACTTACTACAGGTTGTATGAACTTGATACAGCCCCGAACTGAAACCGTAAAAATTGCGACCTTTGCAAAAAAACAGATAATGAATCTCTCTCTGAAAGGAAAAAATGCGCTCGTGGGAGGCGGAAGTGCAGGAATTGGCCTTGCTTCGGCAATCGAATTGTCGAAACTCGGAGCCAGTGTAACGTTGATATCAAGGACTGAGTCTGCTCTTCAGAACGCATTGCGCGAACTTGATTGTTCCGCAGACCAAAAACATGGTTTCATTGTAGCCGATTACAATGAGCCCGACAAGCTTGACTCATCTGTTTCCCGGTTGCTTGATGACAATATCTTTCATGTGCTTGTCAATAATACAGGCGGACCAGCAGGAGGGCCAATTATCACCGCTTCAGTAGAGAGCTTCCAAAAAGCATACATGAATCATCTTGTCTGTAATCACCTGCTTGCGCAAAGACTGGTGCCAGGTATGAAATCAGCGGGATTCGGCCGTATTGTCAATGTAATCAGTACATCTGTAAAGGAACCAATTCAGGGTCTTGGGGTTTCGAACACTACCCGATGGGCAGTCGCCGGCTGGGCCAAGACGCTCGCTGCGGAACTGGGGCCATATGGCATCAATGTTAACAATGTACTGCCCGGATTTACACTTACCGCCAGACTGGAAGAGATTATTGAAAAGAAAATTGTCTCGACAGGTTCAGAAAGAGAATTTGTTGTCAGGGAAATGCTGGAATGGGTGCCTCTTCGCAGATTTGCCGACCCCGCTGAAATAGCCAGTGTAGTTGCTTTCCTGGCATCCCCTGCTGCCTCTTACATCAAT
>CAILQK010000460.1 GCA_903836265.1 uncultured Bacteroidota bacterium
AACGATGGTGACCAGGATATATATGCAGTACAGGGCGGGGCTTTCGAGGGAGATATATCCAACTGTGTACTTTTCGAAAATCCGGGCTATGACAATCACTGGATAACCCTGTTTCTCGAAGGTAAAACCTGCAACCGGGATGCCATGGGAGCCAAAATAAAGATAACTGTGAACAGGAAAGATGGAACCCAACGGCAGATATGTGCTACCGTCGGAACAGGAGGCAGCTTCGGCTCTCAAAGTATCAGGCAGGAAATCGGCCTGGGTGACGCAACAAGTATCGGAAAAATAGAAATCCAGTGGCCCAGACCGGGCGTGCCCAATTCGGTTTATCAAAATATCCGGATGGACAGCAACCTTAAACTTACAGAAGGAAACCAGCAACCGGAAGAGGTGGGTCTGAAAGTTTTTTCGTTGAAAAAATGAGGTAAATCCCGACTTTATGCAGCTTGTTTGTGGCCGGAGTTTACCAGCCAGACGCCAGCAATGGTTACGGTCATGCCGATCGCTACAGCTGCAGTAAGCTTTTCGCCCAGAAATGCCCAGCCCAGCAGGATGGCCACTACCGGATTGATATAGGTGTACAGGGAGGATGCTGTGGCACTCAGGTGCTTCAGAATAAACATGTACAGGGTAAAGGCAAGGGCAGAGCCGATGAGTGCCAGGTAAAGCACGGATATCCATGCTTCCATCGTGTGCTCAATTTTCCAGGAAGGATCAATCAGCAGGCTCATGACAGCGCCTCCCAGTCCGCCTGCGAGCAACTGCAAACCTGCATTGACGAGCGGTGAAACCTCCAGGGAGTTCCATTGCTTGGCCATCACAGTGCCCAAAGACCAGGTTACACAGGAAGCGAAGCAGCCGGCAATACCCAGCCGGTATTCCGGTCGGGAGAAATCAGACCAGCCGTCGCTGAAGATGACGGCAAGCCCCCCAAAGCCGAGTAAAACCCCGGTCAGCACACGGGTATTTGTCTTTTCAGCTCCCCGCCAGAACAAGTTGATCAGAACTACTGCCACGGGAGTGAGCGCACCGATAATAGACGCCAGTCCGGAGGAAACATACTGCATTCCCCAGCAGATGAAGCCATTTCCACCGGTGATGGTTGCCAGTCCTGTGAGTGCCTGCCGCAGGGTGTATTGCTTGCCGGGCCAAACCCGCTTTCCCGTCAGAATTGCCCAGGATATGAGCAGCAGTCCGGCAGATGTTTGTCTGATGGCCACCAGCATAAATGGGGGAAAATCACGGATAGCATACTTGATAGCCGTGTAGGTAGTTCCCCAGATAACACAGATTGCTGCCAGTGCCAGATAGGCCCGCCCGGTATTGCTCATAGGGCGCTGCGTTTGAGGTGGAGTACCATGCGGAAATCGTTCATTTCATAGCCATTGCCGATGGGTATGTCCATGCAGCTTTCGATAACGAAGCCTGTCTTGAAGTAAAAATTGATGCTCTGATAGTTTTTCCGGTTTACATTGAGTCGCAGTTCATTCATTTCCGGGAGTACCTGCCCGAGGAGACGAAGAGCTTCCTGTCCGATTCCCCTGCCACGCAATCCGTTGTCGATGTAAAATTTGTGCATGAAATAGCTTCCAGGTACTGTTTTGCTCACCGACAGATAACCGGCTGCTCCCAGTTTTGTTGCTTCAGGCAGATAGAAGGCCTGTCCGTCATGCATCTGTTCGGAGAGCGCAGTGGCCGAGTAAAAGCGTTCCAGCATATACTCCACCTGTTCCACGCTCACAACAGCCGGATAATAGTCGAGCCATATCCTGCGGGCCATATCTGCTATAAGCGGAATATCGCTTTCCGTTGCGAGCCTGAGTGTCACGTTCAATTACTTCTTGTTATTGAGCAGATCAAGCACCTGCGTGGTGATATCAAGGCTGTCGTTGGCAAGCAGAATTTGTCCGCCCCGGGTGTATGAGAGAATGTAGTCGTAACCGATCTGGTCAGACAGTGTTTTGAGTTGTGCCTCCACGTTGGCATACAGGTCGTCGAAGGCTTTTTTCTGCTCCTCAGCCAGCGACTCGCCCAGTTTGTTCTTCTTTTCCTCGAGTTTCTGTGCACGTGACCGAAGTGCAGCGTCTGTTTTTTCGGCATCGGCCTGGGTCATGGTGCCACTCTGATATTTTTCCTGGAAAGACTGTGCGTCGCGCATCAGCGATTCCTCTTCCGCAACCAGTTTTTTCTGTTCGCTTTCGATACGCTGTTTGATAGATTCCTTTTGCTGCTTGAGCCACTCATATCTGGCATCAAGTGTATCGGCATTCACGAAAGCGATGCGTGCGCCGCCTGCGAGAGAAGCAGGAGGAGACACTACTGGTTTGGCACCTCTTGAATTCAGATAATAGAGATGCCCCACAAGCGCAAAGAGAACAATATTGAGGATGAGAGGAAGATTTTTCATGAAGATTTGTTTTCGGGAGTACTTGTACAGAATCCCGGGTTTCAGACAATAATGAGGGGCAAATGTACGCCGTATTATCAGAACCACATATACCCGGAAGGCTGTCATCATCAGATCTCTCCTGAATATAAATTATAAAATCGTATTTTTATTTTGTATTATTTGTACGTTTGCATGAAAGGGTACCAAATGTACTGTATCTGTGGAAAGCATCTCTTCATGGCAAGATTTTTAAGCGCGCTTACATTCATATTCTTGTTGTGCGGTATTTCCCGCGCCCAGAACAACAATCCAACCATCGCAGCCTGCGACGGGAAGCAATATTTGTGCGTAGTGGCAGATACCATGGAGGCCTGCGTCGAAATTGTCGTGGATCCGGCCTACAATAACCTCCCGTTTATTGATCATTTTGAGATTGACTGGGGCGACAGTACGGCACTGACTGTCATTCCCGGCGGGCTGAACCCTCCGTCCCAGACCCACTTGTATGATCTGACTGAATTTGCAGACTCATGTATCTATCAGGGTTACTATATAGTTATATTGCGTACCTATCACACACTGCCGTCCATTGAAGTAACCAACAGCGCATTTGTCCTCACGCTGCGCAATCCGCCCAAGGCCAATTTTTATGTTGATCCCTATGTGGCTTGTGTGGGTGATCCTGTCAGGTTCATTGGCAACGACAATGATGCTCCCTGTGTTGACAAGGCACTCACCTTCCAGTCGTGGCTGGTACAGGATGGAACCACATTTTATGGCAACACGGCTACCTACTACTGGGATACTGTGGGCGTGCAGACACTCCGGTACTGCGCCGGCAATGTATGTGATACTGTCTGTCGCTACACTGTGATTGCTTCAGTCAATTCTACAGAGGCAGCTGCGGTGGTTGACTCGGGTGCCACACAAATCGGCAACCTGCATTATCGCGTCTGTTTTCAGGAGCCCTGGTCAACGATCAGGCTCGATGGCAGTATCTCCCAATATGAAAACTTCTATTCCTGGCTGGGCGACGGGCAGCAAAACTGGTTCTGGTACCCCGATCCATATCCACCCGATACCAGTGTGGCCCGGGTGATCTTTCTCGAGCCGGGCACCTATACCATCAAACTCAGGGCAGACAATTTTTGTAACGAACCGGACACAGTTTCTCTTGTAATCGAGGTAGTGGAGCCTCCCGTACTGTCACTGTCGCCCCAGCGTGACACGTGTGTTGAATTCAGTTATACGCCAACTCCTTATCTGCCAGCTGCAGTTTACCGGATTAACGGACTTCAGATTGATACATTCCCTGTAATACTGCCTGTGAGTAATACACCTTACCATATAGAGGCAGAACTGAATCATACCTGTACCTATCAGTTTTTACGTGACACGTTTCTCGTACAAACTGCCAGAGATGTTGTTATTTTATCTCCCGATACTTCAAAACTGACAGTCTGTGTCAATCCTGATACTTTGCGGCTGAACGCAAACTTGCCTGTGTTCTGGAAAGGATCGGGCCTTCAGCTCACTCCGCAGGATACTTTTTTTGTTCAGAACACACCCGGTTTCTACCGGTTCATTGCCTTCCGGGATTTCGGGGTATGTCGTCGGGCAGATACATTGTTTGTGCAGGTTGACAAACCTGTCCCGCTCGCTCTTGATACACCCGCTGTGGAGTGCCTGCTCTGGAATTACACTCCTTCCCCTTTTGAACCGGAGGCGGTTTATACCATTAACGGGATAGTGAGCGACTCATTCCCTGTGGCACTGGAAGCTTCGCAGAGTCCATTCAATATTGTTGCTTCTGTACAAAATGCCTGTACAGACACTGTTGTATCCACTACTTTGCTGGTTATCTATCCGGAACAGGTGTATATCCTGTCGCCCGATACGGCGCTTTGTACGGAGACACCATCACTTCCTCTTTGGGCCAGCGACTCGACGGGTATCTGGAGCGGGCAGCATCTTTTCAAATATCAGGGACAAACCTGGTTCAACCCGGTGGATACAGGCAACTACCGGTTGATATATACAAGAGGTACAGGGATATGCCTGAGTCGCGATACCATGGATATATGGGTTGCTCCTTCCGACAGTATCCGCGCCGGAGATGATATATACGTATGTGAAACACAGTTGTCAGTTGAAATTGGCGGTTACACCCCCGGCGGCTTCTTTACCGGTTTTTCAGTTTCCGGTTCGACGATTGATCTGGCGTCTGTCAGTCGCGATTCCGCCTATACGTATGTTTATACCAATCCGTCTTTCCCTCCGGGCTGCAGGAGTGATGAACTCAGGCTGGTAGTCAGGTCGCTGCCCGAATCGGGTTTTGTCACAGACAGAGATACAGCCTGTCAGGGAGAACTCATCACCATCATTCCGAATGCCATCAGCGGGGTTGGTTATGAAACTGACTGGGGAAATGGAACCATCAACACCATGTCGGCCAGTTACAGTACTCCGGGTACCTATTTGCTGCATTACGCTGCGTACAATGTAAACCCATTAACCGGATTGCCTTTGTGTACTGTCAGAGACTCGGCAATCATTGAAATTCCGGCACCGCTGCCGCCCGGTGCCGTTGACTTCGAAGTGCAGCCGGCGTCTGGCTGCGCACCGCTGTCGGTTAAGTTTGTCAATCTGAGTGCCGCCCAGCACAACCATTATCTGTGGCAGACCGGTTACGGACAGAGTTACTATGGATATTCGCCTCCCCCTGTCATTTATCCGGATGGAGCTGCCGATACAGTTTACCACATCCGTCTGAGCGTGCCCGGCGGATGCGGTTTCTATGAGTCAGAGAAAGATGTCAAAGTGCTACCGAATCCGGTAGCTGATTTTGCACTTTCTGTCAGTGAAATCTGTTCAGGTGCGCCGCTGGAGGCCTCGCTTCTGAGTAAAGGTTATCCATTGTCCAATACTTTCTACACATCTGCCGGAGATACACTTGCTGCCACGGCAGGTATTTCCTCGGTGCTGAATTTGAGTGCACAGGGTGAGCCCGATACTGTTGGTATCTGGCTGGTATCGGCCAACTCCTGCGGTACTGATACAGCCTATCGGGAAGTAATTGTACACCCTGCTGCCGTTGATGCCCTGATTGGAACGCCCAATACGCCGCGCTGTACGGGCAGCCCTGTAGTGCTGTACAGTCAGTCAACCAACGGAGCGCCCGTATTATGGAAATTTTCCGATGGGAATACCTTTCTCCTGGATACAGTTTCGGTTGTTTTCAGTACACCGGGTGTATATACCGCTACACTGTACACCTATGGTTGCGGGTACGACAGTATGAATCTGCCCATTCAGGTTTATCCGACCCCTGACGTTGCTCTGATAACCGATTCGCACGTATGCGCGCACGAGGAAACCTCATTTCAGGTAAATACCAATGCTCCAGATATATTGCTTGCGTATGGCGACGGCACTACGTCTTCTGATGTCTCCTCCACCCACCGATACCCCATTCCCGGCAGTTACACAGTGACTGCCACAGTGAGTACGCTTCCGGGCTGCAAGGCAACGGACTCAGATATTGTTGATGTGTTGGAACTTCCTGATATTCAGGCCAGTGCAGATGATATTGCCTGTACGGGAAGAGAGGTATCCTTCTCCGGGAGCAGCACACCACCGCCCGTCAACTGTTACTGGCGCTTCGGTGATGGCAGCTTCCAGCCGGGTTGCATGGCCGCGCATGCGTACGCGCAGGCAGGACAGTATTCCGCTGTTTTTTCCGTCTTTGCGCCCAATGGCTGCGTACATGCTGATACATTGTATGTAACAGCCACCCAAACGCCCGACGCGGACATTGTACATCAGCTCCCGCAGACCTGTGTACCGGTAACAGCCACGTTTGGAGTGGTCTCTCCGGCAGCCACGAATGTGTTATGGAAAGATAATGGTGTATATATCTCCGGCCAGACCAGCTTTTCGAGGCTGATTACAGCATCCGGGCTCCATGAAATAACACTGATTGCCAGTAACAACGGTCTGTGTCCGGACACCGGCCGGATAACGCTGGTTCTTGACAATGCCATTCAGGCAGAAATTATCGCCGACCCGGTTTGCGATCCTGAAGACGGTATAGATCTGCGGATACCTACTGATCCGACCAATATTGTTACAGTCTCCTCTCCAGGTTATACCCGGACGGGTGATTTTCATGAGTCACTTGACACCGGACTGTACCATATTACAATACTCAACCAGATTGGCTGCAGATTAGACTCAACGATAGCACTGTCATTGCCTGCTCTGGCACATGTGGAGGCTCAACCGGATTATTTTGAAATTCGCCCCGGAGAACAGGTACAGTTTAATGCTGTCTCAAATCAGCAGGGCGCCACTTTCGTCTGGAAACCGGACTTGTTCCTGGATAACCCTGATGTCGGCAATCCTGTTTGTGCCCCTGAAAGATCCATGGTTTATCTTGTATATGCCACGAATTCAACCGGCTGTATCAGGGTAGATACAGTCAGGGTTGTACTCAAAATCAACAGGGAAGAAGAGATTTTTATCCCCGATGCCTTCACCCCGAATGAAGACGGGGTCAATGATATTTTTTACGTACGCAGCAGCAGCCCGTCGGTAGTCAGTCTCGATTACATGCGGGTATTTGACAAGTACAACGAACTGGTTTTTGAGTCAAAAGGTACTGATGCCAGCAGCCTTGTTATACCTGAAATACCGGACTTTGGCTGGGATGGAACTTTCAGGGGGCAGAAAGCTGAGGCAGGATCATACAGGTATGTTATCGCCGTCAGGTACATAGATGAACAGGTCGTCATTTTCAGCGGAACGCTACAACTGATCAGGTAATGAAAAATTTTTTTCTGACAATACTGGGCCTCTGCTGTTTCGCAGAATTGTCAATGGCCCAATCATACAACAATCCGACAATTGCAACCTGCGACGGAGTGCAGTTCTACTGTATTACAGGTCCACTGGAGGAAATTTGTGTGAACATTATTGTTGATCCCAATGATCCGAACAGAGACAGTATCGATCATTTTGAAATTGACTGGGGCGATAATTCGGCCAATACGGTGGTTCCGGGCAGTCCCAATCCGCCGCCTCAGACACACGAGTATAATCTGTCCGACTTTTTCGGTACGTGCAAGTACCAGAAGTCTTACACAATTGTGATGCAGACATTTCTGAAAGACACACTGGCTGATCCAACCAACAGTGCGTTTATTCTCACATTCAGAAATCCGCCGGTGGCCCGGTTTGCCATGTCGTCCAATCCGTGTGCCAATGAGGGGGTCACCTTTCAGGGATCAGTTACATCAGGGGGTGGGGGAGGGCTCGTGAACTGTCCGGTTGCAGGTGTAAACTATGAAGTTTGGGATATCGGTGACGGACAGTACTACACTGGAAATACACTTGGCTATACGTTTGTTAACGGTGGCACCTATAATATAAATTACTGTGTGGGAAATGTTTGTGACACGGTTTGTACTTCCGGCACCGTTACAGTTTCCAGCCAGCCCAACGCCAGTCTGATACCGGCCACCAACAACGCCATCAATGTTTTCGGGAATGAATACAATATATGTATGGATGATTCCCTGGAGTATCTCCAGCTTACCGGGGCCAATTCCTTTGCGAGCAACAGTTTTTCGTGGAGTGTGGATGGCCCCTCCGATGGATGGCAGTGGTATCCGGATCCGGAAGCGCCCGATACCAATATTATAGCCATGCAGTTTTCCAAACCCGGGAAGTACAAAATCTATCTGAGAGTAAGCAACAACTGTATAGCGGATGACAGGGATGAAGTGGTAGTCAATATCATCAGGGTACCCTCTGCGAAATTGCAGGCACAGGGTGATTCATGCACAGCTATACAATATACGCCAATTCCGCTGGATACCAGTGACATTTACACGATTAACGGTATCGAGTATGACTCCTTTCCCGTGACATTGCCCATTTCCTCAGGCATGTATTTTCTGGAGGTGGTTGACTCCAATTTTTGCGGAGAGGTTCATGCGTACGACACATTTGCACTCCGGACTGCACCAAACATAGCAATTGCGTACCCTAACGACAACCAGAAATTTTGTGTGGGGTCCGATACTGTTCAGATACTTTCATTCCCTCCGGGTGGATGGACAGGCCCTGCCTCCAGTTTTTATACCGATACCACAGGGGTGTACTTTATCCCGAATACTGCCGGAATATTTGAGATTTCAACATTCAGGGGAGCAGGAGTTTGCCGGCGGGCCGATACTGTTCACGTCATTGTCGAGACCCCGCTTGAAGTGGCGCTCGATACACCTGCACTGGCCTGCCTGGAAATTGATTTTACCCCTGCACCGTTTGATTCTGCACTGGTTTACCAGATAAACGGAGCGATACAGGATTCCTTCCCTGTAAAGATGAATGCAGCCTTCGGCCCCTATTTCATCACCGCAACAGCAAGCAATACCTGCGGAACTTTCGAGAAAAGTGTTGTTTCCAGTTTCATTGAGCCTGAAGATGTGGAAATTTACTCCAGTGATACAGTTCTTTGCTCGGGGACAGAACGTATATATCTGGAAGCCAGTGATACCATTATCGGTTTTTGGGAGGGTAATCACATTTTTAAAAACAGCAGCGGCTTTTATTTTGATCCGGTTTCTCCGGGCTCGTATCTGCTCGTCTTTGTTCGCGGCTTCGATCTGTGCCGCCGTACCGACTCCATCATTGTGGAGGTAGTACCCGGTAATGCAGTTGAGGCAGGGGAGGATCTGGCTGTTTGTAATACCGAGCTTTCGGTTCAGCTCAATAATGCCTCTCCGGGCGGTTTTTTCAGCGGTTTCGCGGTGACTGGCAATGTCGTGGATGTGTCGCAACTTTCGCTGGACACATCCTATACGTTTATCTATACGAACCCGATTCTGCCCGAAGCGTGTAACCGGGACAGCCGGACGGTAACAGTGTATGGCCCCCCGGCTGCAGGGTTCATTGTTGACAGGGATACTGCCTGCAGGGGCGAAACCATCCGGATTACTCCGAATGCTTCTTCCGGTGTTGTATATCTGGTAGACTGGGGAGATGGAACCAATATACCGGGACTGTTGCAGCACGCCTATTCCGAGCCGGGTACTTATCAGGTCAATTATACAGCCTTTACTGTGAATCCGCTCAACAACCAGCCACTCTGTACAGTCAAAGACGACATTCAGGTGGAAATACCGGGGGAACAGATGCCGGGAGTGATCAGGTTCGAAGTGTTTCCCGACTCTGGATGTGCACCACTCACGGTTTACTTCAATAATCTGAGTCCCAACGATGGCCGGCAGTTTATCTGGGATCTGGGTAACGGACAGAAATATTATGGTTACAATCCACCGCCGGTTACCTTTTACGATGGTATTTCTGATACCTCCTACCTGGTCAGGGCAGTCATGGTCAATGGGTGTGGTGCAGCAGATTTTTCTCATGTTATCGAGGTGGCTCCGCGGCCGAGGGCTGCTTTTCAGGTTGATTTTGACGAGCCGTGCTCCGGCAGTACAGTGGAACTGTCACTCGGAAGTTACGGGAATCCCCTGAATCACACCTATCATGTGTCCAATGGTCATCAGTATTCCGGGTCTTTTGATCAGCCCACCTCATTTCAGCTGTTCACGGGCGACCAGCCCGATACGGTGGGAATATGGCTGGTTTCTTCCAATCTGTGTGGCTCAGACACGGCCTGGCGTGAAATAGTTGTCAACCCTCCGGATGTAACTGCCCTGGTGGGGCTTCCCGATACAACCAGATTATGTGAGGGGCTGCAGGCCCGGGTGATCAGTTTTGCCACTCCGGGTGCCGAAATTGACTGGGAGGTTTCAACCGGACTGGATTATTCCGGAGATACCATCACCGTGCATTTCACGGATCCCGGACAGTATTTCATCACTCTTTTCGCTTATGGTTGTGGTTACGACAGCGTGCGGCTGCCCGTAACTGTGTATCCGCTCCCGGATATCGCCCTGATTCACGATCAGCAGAAGTGTCCGGGTGAACCCGTCAACTTTCTGGTGAACTCGACAGCACCGGGTATTCAGCTCTGGTTTGGTGACGGGGATTCCTCGTGGCAGCGTAATATCTCTCATGTATATCCCGGCCCGGGCACATATACCCCCTTCGCGCAGGCTACTACTCAGCGGGGTTGCCAGAGCTCCGTTTCAGGAAGCCTGCTGATACATGAGCTGCCATCTGCTCTGGCTGCTGCATCCGACTCGGTGTGTACACTCGCTCCCGCATCTTTTCAGGGGACAAGCAATATGCCGGGTATAACCTGCGCCTGGCGTTTCGGTGACGGCCTGTTGCTGGATGGATGCTCTCACACGCACGCGTATGCGAACCAGGGTAACTACACAGCCATCTTCAGCGTTGTATCTCCGGAGGGCTGTCTGGCATCCGACACCGTTGAAGTGGTTGTCAGAACCATACCGGAGGCGCTTTTCGATTTCAGCCTCCCGCAGGTTTGTGCACCTGCGACGGCTTCATTCCTGAGTCAGGCAACCGGCGCTACTGCCATTCGGTGGAAGCTGAGCGACGGTTACATATCGGATGATTATACCTTCTCGCGTACCTTCAGCGAGGCGGGTACCTATTCGGCAGCATTTTTCACATCAAATGATGGTATCTGTCCGGATACTGCACAGGTCACTTTTGAGGTTTTCCCTGTGCCGGACCTGGAAGTTGCCACGGAAGCCGGCTGTATTGCTTCAGAGGGAACGAGCCTCACCGCTTTTACCGGCGCTGCCAGTCAGTTGCTTGTTACGGGCCCCGGTTACAGTTCCGAAGGCTCCATACATAACGGACTGTTGCCTGGCACCTATACAGTACAGGCAAAGAGCGATAAAGGGTGTGCAGAAGACACCACCGTTTATGTACTGCCGGTCAACGAACTTCAACTGCGTGTTGAGCAGGACTATTTCGATATTGTGCTTGGTGATTATGCACCCTTGTCTGCAAAAGTCAACAAAACAGACGTTGAATTTCTGTGGGAGCAGGGAATATGGCTTAGTGACCCGTTCATCGCCGATCCTGTTTCAAGGCCCATTGAGTCGGTGATATATACTGTTACTGCTACCGATGACAATGGGTGTACCAAAACAGATACCGTCCGGATAGATGTCTCCATTGATTACGATGCATCCCTGTTTATTCCGAACGCCTTTACACCGAACAATGACGGAGTTAATGATGTATTCTATGCCCGGAGCAACTTCCCTGAAGCCCTTCATATTGAATATTTCAGGATTTTTGACAAGTACAATGAAACCGTATTTGATCTCGCGGAGCTGGAAGGGCATGAAAACGCCAGGCCGGAAGATCGGCTGTTTGGCTGGGATGGCGATTTCAGGGGTGAAAAAGCGGAAGCCGGGTCATACAGGTTTACCATATCAGTCATTTTTCCCGACGGAATAAACCGTACCTACGCGGGTACCGTACAATTAATCAGATAATTACCATGCGAAACATCTCCATTTCTCTGGCTCTTCTCGTACTGCCGCTCATTGCCGGGGCGCAGGACTATCACTTCGCCAACAGCCTTCAACTGCCCCAGTTGCTCAATCCGGCAGCAACCGGCAGTGGCTCGGTGCACCGCACACAAGTGGCAGCACTTTATCGCGGACAATGGGATAATCTGATCAACCAGAATTCGTATCAGGGTGCTTCTGCTTTTGCGGATATGCGCTTTTGCCTGCAAAACAGCAAAAAAAGCTATTATGCCTTTGGAATAGGCGTACAGCATGATTTCAGTCCGCTGGGTTACTATTACAACAGCAATGGCATGCTGACGGCAGCCTATCACCAGCACCTGGGAGATGAAACCTTCGCGGCGGTTGGAGGGAGCCTGGGCGGACTGGCCATGGGTATTCAGCCGGAAAAACTGAAATTTGATGAACAGTTTCAGAACGGCTCGTTCGATCCGTCGAACAGCAACGGCGAGAACTTCCTGCGCGACAATATTTTCCAGCCCGACCTCTCGTCGGGGTTCGTCCTGTACAATAATGAAGCCGGCTGGTCGGCAGGGTTGTCATGGCGCCATCTCAACAAGCCTGTTTACTCCCTGCTGGGCAACGAGAACCGGCTGGGCGTGGGCATGGTTCTGTACGGAACCTGTTCGGTCTGGAAAACGCGTGCACATGCCCAGAGTGTACAGTTAAGAGCACTGTATCGCCGCCAGTCGGTGACGGGCTCCAACAGTCTGCAGTGGCAGACCATGGCCGGAGTATTTTACCAGACCGGTTTTACAGGGCGTGGCGGAACGAAGATGACTGCCGGGGCATACCTGAGGGGCGGGAGCCTGCCCGGTTCGACATTTTCGCTGAACACCCTTGTACCGGCTGTGCAGATGGGTAACGACCAGTTTACAGTCACGATATCCTACGATGCAGACATCGCGCGTACGCGATCACGCTTCGCGGGAGGCATGGAAATTGTGTTGCAGACCAGTTTTGGAAAAACCGACCGGTGTGTGGTTTGCTCCGGGTTCTGAGAATCAGCCCCCGCCGGTTCTCTTTTGTTCGGCTTCAATGCCTGTCTGGCGTTTTCTCGATTTTACCTGATCGTTTCCGAACCTGTATCCGATATTCAGACTGGTCCGTCTGCTGTCCCAGCGTCCGCTGCTGAATGAGGTCAGTCCGTTGAATGTTGATTCACCGCTCCAGCCTGTCTGGTAGAAAATATCACTGACGCTGAGGCGAACATTCAGCCGGTTCTTCATAAACTTTCGCTGCAGTCCGAGATCGAGGCTCCAGTTCGAGTCGTAGAGAAATACACCGCCCCAAACGCCGGGGCCGGAATAATAGCCGGAAATTTCTCCTTTCAGATCAAAGGGCAGATCAAAGGTTTGCTGGTGATAAATATTGTATGAAAACACCTGAACATCAATTACCGCTCCATTGGGGTAACGGGCCTGGTTGTTGATATGTGATACATTTACATTGAAGTAGGCGTTCCATTTGGGGGTAATTTGAACCGGAGCGCTGGCATTGAAGCTGACTACAGTTCTGGTTGCGATATTTTCCCATGTAATATATCCGGCCCGCGGATCAATGGAATCGGGAGCAATCAGTCGTGTGATCTGGTTATCGGTACGGCTGATACCTGCCTTGAAGTTGTAGCGGCTTTTGAAGGTGTAACCGACTTCCGCGTTATTTACTATTTCCGGGCGCAGGAATGGATTTCCTTTCTCGTAAGACAGTTCGCTTTGCCGGTTATTGAACGGATTCAGCACATTATAGTCGGGCCTGTTGATACGTTTGCCTGCGTTGATGGAGAAAATATGTTCAGGCGCGTGAGCGTATGTGAGACCGACATTGGGGAACCAGTTCAGATAATTCTGCAGTACCGGAGGCTCCTGAAGTTCCGGCAGAAACGCGCGCAGATTACCGGTGATATCAGTATGTTCGGCACGCACACCTGTATTCATATTCCATTTATTGCCAAGAGCCCGGGCGTAACTGATATAGCCTGCCCATACCATTTCATCGTAGGTAAACTCGTTGGAAAGCGTGTCATTTTGTGAAAAAGCATCGTTTTTTTCGTCAAAAACAAGGAAAGTGTTGTCAGATCCGACTTTGCTCAACTTGCTGCCGAGTCCGAAATTGCCACCCCAAAGCTTGTCTTCAAAATCGAGCTGGGCTGTATAAATATCAATATCCGTAGGAGTATCATATTGCTGGTTTACTTCTGTCAGAACGTATGTTTCAGTGGCATCATAGTACAGATTGGGCTGAAGCCTGCGCGTTTCGTTGATATAGCTTCCGTAGTCCAGATCGAAGTTGAGTACACGTCCTTTCGTATTGTCGTAGCGATAGTTGACATTTACAGTACGCTGTGTCCGCGGATTGTCTGCTGTACTGCCAGCCACCAGAATACTGTCGATGATATCGGGTGTTGACTGCCGGGCCAGCGTGATACGGTTGTAGGAACTTCTGTCGGCGTAATTATTGACGGCACTGACAATGAAGCCTGCGGTATGATATCTGGACAGGAAGAAGTCAGTCCCCAGCCTGATGTTGTAGTTCCGAGTGTCATTTTCACTGTCATTGATTTCCTCCTGAACGATTCCGTTCTGATAATTCAGGGAATTCATATTGTGATAGCTCCTGCCGGCATCGGCGAGGGCAGAGCCGAAGATATTGATCAGTTTGTTTCGGTAGTTGCCGGTGCCGCTGAGGTTTCCCCGGCCAAATCTGCCCTGACTGACAGTAGAGTTCAGTGAACCGTTGGCACCGAGTCCCTTGTCTTTCTTCAGCCGGATATCAATGATACCTGCGTTGCCTTCTGCCTCGTAACGCGAGCCGGGGTTGGTAATGATATCAATGCGATCAATCTGATCGGCCGGGATACTTTGAAGATAGGCAGACAAATCCTGTGAAGAGAGCGGGAGTCGCTTCCCGTCGAGGTAAACGAGTACACCTGCGCGCCCGAGTACACTGATATTATCGTTGTTATCTACCGTTACACCGGGTGCTTTACGCATGAGTGACAGGGCATCGGTACCTGCACTGTTGACAGTTCCCTGTACATTGAATACCGTACGGTCAGAGCGGACTTCCACCATCGGACGGGTGGCAGTGATCACGGCCTCGTTCATTTCCAGAGTTCTGGCAGACATGGATACAACCCCAAGGTCGAGCATTTCATTTTCAGCAACAATAATGCCCGGGATATACAGGTCGGTCATACCCAGACAGGCAGCCTTCAGGTAACAGGTACCTGCCTTCAGGCCGCGCAATTCAAAAATACCGGACTCGGTGGTGATACCTGCTTTTTGCAGACTGCTGTCGGCAGCACTGAACAGACCGATATTGGCAAATGCGACTGCTTCTTTGTCAGGGCCCTGAAGCTGGCCTTTGACGGAAGCATTTTGTGCGGAAACAGAGGATGAAAGAAAGAAAAGACAGAGAAAGAGGTTAGTCAGAAATTTCATGAAAATTACCTTGATGGGGACCCCGGGATTAATTTGTAAAAACAGCGTGGGTGTGAGTATCAAACCCACACCCACGACGGTTATAAACAATCTTGGACGGAATTAGTTGTTGAGCATGACCGGCATGACCAGCATGAGTATTTCGTGGTTCGAATTGCTTTCTTCGACCGGTGTGATGATGCCTGCACGGCTGGGGGAGGAAAATTCCATTGTTACTTCATCGGAGCTGAGGACACCGAGCATTTCGGCGAGGAACCTTGCATTGAAAGCGATTTTCAGGGGTGAACCCGAAAAGATGCAGGACATTTGCTCGGTAGCCTCATTCGAAAAGTCCAGATCCTGTGCGCTGATGGTCACGCTCTGGTCAGAAATATCGAGAACCACCTGATTGGTAGTTTTGTTGGCGTATATAGCGATACGCTTCAGAGAATTCTGAAAGTCTGCGCGGCCGAGTGTCATCCGGTTGGGGTTGTCAATCGGAATGACTGCGTTGTAGTCGGGATAGCGTGCATCAATCAGGCGGCATACCAGACTCATACTTCCGAAAGAGAAAAACGCATTGGCCTTGTTGAAAGAGATGGTGACGCCATCGTTAGCCGGGAGTGCATTTTTCAGCAGATTCAGTGCCTTTTTGGGAATGATAATCGCTGTGCTTACCTCACCCACGAGCTGGTGGGTGGTGTATCTGACAAGTTTGTGTGCATCGGTAGCAACGCAGGTGAGTTTGTTCATTTCCACCTGAAAATAAACACCTGTCATGGCCGGGCGCAGCTCGTCGCTGGAGGTGGCAAAAACCGTATTGTTGATGGCATCCAGCAGGAACTGACTGTTGATCTTTACCGTTTCAACTGAATCGGGCGCGGGGACATTGGGGAATTCATCGCCACTTTCTCCGGCCAGTTTGTAGCGGCCATAGGAAGAAGTGATCTCAACACCCCAGTTTTTGCTGTCCACACTGAATGTGACTGGTTGCTGGGGCAGCGCCTTGAGTGTATCCAGCAGAATCTTTGCAGGAACAGCCACCGAGAAATCATCATCGGCCAGTACATCAATCGAAGTGGTGATACTCGTTTCAAGGTCGGTTGCCGCAATAGTGAGTTTCTTGTTTTCTACCCGGAAAAGAAAATTTTCGAGTATAGGCAGTACCGGATTATTCCCGATAGCACCATTGGCTATCTGGAGCTGTTTCAGAAGTTCTGAAGAGGATGTGCTGAATTTCATGGTCAACGGATGTAAATTGACGCAAAAGTATATAAATAATTCCCGAAATTGCTTTTAAATGACTAACATTTTGTGGAAAAAGCTGAGCAGCATACCTTCGCGACCCCGATTCACGGCATAAACTAAACAATTCCATTTGGCAAACACATCTGTTTTGACTGCAATAAACCGTAATGCTCCGCCGGTTCATCCGGTTACCAGTCTGGACTTGCCGGAACCGGTGATGTACAAACTGGATAACGGAGTATTGCTCTATGTCCTGGATTTTCCGGGTCAGGAGATACTCAAAATCGAGGTGGTTTTCAGGGCCGGTCGCTCCTGCGAGGAGAAGAGGCTGACTTCGCGTACCACTGCACGGCTGCTGCGGGAGGGTACTTCATTGAAAAAAAGCGCTGAAATTGCCGAATTTTTTGATTTTTACGGTGCCTCAGTCAGTATTCCGTCCAATCTTGATACGGCCAACATTGTACTTTATACGCTCTCAAGATACGCCCCGGATGTTATACCAGCCTTTGCCGAATTGATCACAGATCCCGTTTTCCCTGATGAGGAACTCGCAACCTATCAGCGCACGGGTATTCAGGAGCTGTCGGTAGAACTGGAAAAGGTGGAAACCGTTGCCTATCGAAAGGTCACAGAGCTTATTTTCGGTGAAAATCATCCGTATGGTTACAATTCCGTTGAGGCCGACTATATTTCACTTCAGCGAACCGATCTGGAGCATTTCTATCAAAACTGGTATCGTCCGGACAATTGTTTCATCGTGGCATCCGGATGTGTTGACGAGAAGGCAAAAGCTGCACTGAACCGGCATCTGGGAACCGGCTGGAAAGTGCCTGCAACAAATAAAAACATACCGTTGGCCAGTCATGCAGAGCGTGGTGAAAAACCGTCACGGATACATATTTCACACCCCGGCTCACTGCAAACAGCCATCAAGGTGGGGCGCAGGGCTTTTGGCAGGAACCATCCGGACTACGACGGGCTTTATGTACTCAATACGGTACTCGGAGGTTACTTCGGCTCGCGACTGATGACCAGCATCCGGGAAAAAAAAGGGTTCACGTACAATATCTACTCAACACTGGATGCCTATGTGAATGATGGATGCTTCTATATTGCCACTGAGGTCAATGCAGAAAATACAGCATCGGCCGTACGGGCAATACTGTCAGAAATGAAGAAACTGAGGGAGAGACCGGTAGGGGACGAGGAGCTGGGTATGGTGCGCAATTACCTGCTTGGAATGCTGCTGAACGGTCTCGATGGCCCGCTCAACGTATCAGATATCATCAGGGGGCTGCTGGCTGAAGAACTCCATCTCGGTGTGTTCAGCCGGCTGGCAAACAAAATCAACAGTATCACTCCCGAAGAACTGCAGCAGCTCGCCTGCAGGTACCTGAACCCCGACGATTTCTGGATTGTGACTGTCGGACCTGATACGAAGCCATCCGTGAAAATTCAGCGAAAAAAACCGCAAACAGTTTGATTGGAAAATCCGCAAAATTTTGTGTACTTTTGCGGAAATTTGTCCGAATAGCCGGATATTGCCGACCGAATC
>CAILQK010000461.1 GCA_903836265.1 uncultured Bacteroidota bacterium
AGATAGACGACGGATCAGAAAATGCCGTGTATGCCAGTACAATCAGGAGCAGAAATATCTTCATAGGGCACGACCCCAGGCTGCTGACCGACATCGTAACGGCTCTTTACGATCAGCTCGGCACCCCGGAGGCACTCATTAACGCAGCAGCCGACATGATTCGTGAACAAACCCGTCTCCCGCTTTTTTACCACTGCCTTGATGTCATCATGGCCGACGGACTGGTTACGCCCTCAGAGCACAAAGTTTTCCTTCACCTGAAGAAAAAATTCGGCATAGCTGATGAGTTGGCCACTGAGGCTCTGGATGTGCTGCTGGTTAAAAATCTCCTTTGACCAGTTTCAAAAATATCGTTCCGACTTCCCGAAGCAGCCAATTTTGGTTATATGGGTACAAAATGCTATGTTTGATGGAACGGGCATCAATTTTTCACTACCTTTAGCCCGGGTTTCACCTACAAAGTCCATTCCATACCAGTGATCTTTAAACAACAAACCATCCGATGAAAAGAA
Source organism: uncultured Bacteroidota bacterium (assembly GCA_903836265.1). Taxonomy (GTDB): domain Bacteria; phylum Bacteroidota; class Bacteroidia; order Chitinophagales; family Saprospiraceae; genus M3007. The sequence goes on from CAILQK010000461.1 coordinate 513, forward strand.
TGCTACTTGCAGCTTTCTCAGCCCTGGCAATCAGCGCTTCGGCGCAAATCACCGTCACCAACTCGACATTTCCTGTTGCGGGTGACACCCTGTATATTGCATTCGACGAAGAACCGGATGGTATCAATCCTGCCACTCCGCCCGGAGGTGGCCAGATTTGGGACTTTTCAACGCTGAATGCTGACAACAGAGACGTCACTATTTTCAAACCTGCCAATCAGGGTGTCAATTTCTTCCGGTTCCCGACAGCAGATATCATGCTGGGTGAAGGTACCAATGGAGAGGTCTATTACAATGTGACCAGCAGCAAGTTCGAACTCCTTGGCTTTGGAGGAGGCAACCTGCCACAGATCAATGTACCATTCAATACAGCATACTCTCCTGCCCTGATAGAGAGAAGGTCACCCATGAATTTTTTCGATATCGAAAATACGCAGTCTAACCTCGGGCTTACTTTCCCGACCGACCAGTCTCCCTTCCTCGACAGTATTTTTTCCAGCCTGCCGGTAAACATAGATTCAATGCGTATCCGCACAACCGTAGATCGCCGCGAGGTGGTTGACGGATGGGGTACCTGCATTATCCCGGGAGGCCAGTACCCGGTGCTGCGAAAGAAAAGAACGGATATCAGTACCAATCAGGTCGAACTGTATGTCGCTATCTTTCCGGGTTTCGGCAACTGGATAGATTTGAGCACGCTGCTCGGTGGAGCAGGCGGCGGCGGCCTCGGCGGCCTCACACAACCGGATACATCTGTCACATTCAGGTTCTACAGCGGCACAGAAAAGGAGGATATCGCAATAGCTACAATGAGCAATGATGGAAGCAGTGTTTTGAGAGTAAGTTTCAAGGACAATGGTGTCACTTCAACTGATGAAATTTATGAAGAAACCGGCGCCACTATCACTGCTTTCCCGAATCCTGCTGTTGACTGGGTGCGTTTCGACTGCTCAAATCTGCCCCAGGAGGAATACACACTCAAAATATACAACATCATCGGAAAGGTTGTCTGGAAAGAAACCTACCAGTTGTCCGGCAACCGCTCTATCCGCATTGATCTTGACAATTTCAAAAAGGGAACTTACCTGTACAATCTTTCAGACAGCAAGGGCCGCTCGGTTGGTACCAGGCGCCTCGTTGTACTGAAACCCTGAGTTTGGCAGGGTCGCTTCAAACTGAAAATACGAGAGCCACTCCGCAACGGGGTGGCTCTCGTATTTTCAGTGCCTCATGTCGTAAAATCAGGTTAAATCGTCGTTAGAATTAAGTGAATATTCTATTATTTATAACCCGTAACCTGATCATCCTGTAACATTGCACCGTCAAATTCGTCTTTTGAATAAACTCTCTGCTATGAAAAGATTACTTTTTTCAACTTTGTTTCTTCTGGCTTTCCTGACGGCTCATGCGCAAAAAGAACAAACCGTTCTGGGCGACAAAAGCTGGGGCTGGACGGGTTTCTGGGGCGGTTACCGTCATCAGCTCACCCAGATCGGCGATGATATCAGCTATGCGAGAGGCGCTTTCTGGGGAATTGAACTGGGTCGCACTGTACTCATAGGCTGGGGCCGTTTTTCCCTTTCCGACAGGCTCCGATGGAGCGTGGTGGACAATCAGGATTTCGACATGACCTGGAATCCGTTTGTTGTACATGCAGGCTTTGGCAATCACAAGGCCATTCACCCGCAAATCGGTTTTGAAATGGGAAGAGGCCGGATTGAGACGGCCAGCGATTCTGATAAAATACTGGTGATGCAGCCCACTGTCGGACTGGAAATAAACGCCCTCAGGTGGTGCCACATCGGAATTGACGGCGGTTACAGGATGATAGGCAATTCAACACTGCCCGGCTTCGACGGATCGAGTCTGAACGGCTGGACAGCACAGCTCACCCTGAAATTTGGTTATTCCTGGGGTAAAAAGCGCGACAGGCCGGATCGCGATAACGACTACAAGATGTAATATCTGTGTCTGAGTGTCATCCTGCTGTCAATTCGGAAGGTCTGTGCAATGTTATTGGCAGAGAGCCTTACCTTTGCACAGATGACATTCAGGCAATTTGTACATCTGATCAGGGTAGAGCACTGGGTAAAGAATCTGTTTCTTTTCCTGCCCGCATTCTTTGGCGCCCGCCTGGGTGAGGCACTCATCTTCGAGCGAACCTTCGCCGGCTTTATCACCTTCTCGCTGATCGCTTCGTCCGTTTACGTACTGAATGACACAGTGGATGCGCCTCACGATCGTCAGCATCCCGACAAATGCAAAAGGCCGGTTGCCAGCGGGGTGGTGAGTACATTGCAGGCAATGATTATCATGGGGCTGCTTCTGGCTGCAGGTACAGGCGTCATCGCCTGGCTCAGTCCCGATGCACTGCTTTACTGTGCCCTGTATTTTGTCATCAATGTCGCCTACACGCTTTCTCTCAAGCACTTTGCCATTATTGACATATCACTTATCAGTATGGGATTCATCCTTCGGGTGCTCGCGGGAGGCGCTGTGGCAGGAGTGGCAGTCTCCAACTGGCTGCAGGTACTCACCTTCCTGCTGGCCCTTATTCTCGGGCTGGCGAAACGCCGGGGCGAATACATCGTTGCCATGGGTGAAACCAATTTCAGGAGGTCGCTGGAAGGATACAACCTGCCGTTCCTGGATATGGCCATGGTGGTTTGTTCTACCGTATCAGTGGTAGCCTACCTGATGTATTGCTTTTCGCCCGAGGTGATCGATCGTATTGGCAGCAACAACATCTTTTACACGGCGTTCTTCGTGATCGTGGGTATCCTCAGGTATCTTCAGCTCACGCTGGTTTTCAACAAGACCGAGTCGCCCACGCGCGCACTCCTGCGCGACCGCTACCTGCAACTGATACTGCTTGGCTGGATAGCCTGCTTTGTATGGTTGCTCTACGTCAAAAAGTAACAAACTATGACAGATTCTTCAAGACTGTTTATCCGCATTGCAGCCGCGTCGGGTGCCATTGCAGTCGCAATCGGTGCATTTGGTGCTCACGGACTGAAACCATTGCTCACGGAGTACCAGCTGGGCATCTACGAGAAAGGGGTACATTACCAGTTTTACCACACCCTGGCCCTGATGGCAGTCGCCATGCTCATGAACGGCGATAACAACAATGTGCGTTATCTGCGTTTGTCAGGCTGGTTTTTCACTGCAGGCATTCTGTGTTTCTCCGGCTCCCTGTACCTGCTCGCCTGCCGCGACATAATGGCTGTGCCGGCAGCAGTGCTTGGTCCGGTTACACCGCTGGGCGGCGTATTCTTCACAGTCGGGTGGGTACTGCTGCTGCTGTCTGTCAGAGAGAGGCAGTAAATCACATTTCGAGCAGTCCCTCCGGCAAGTCCATCAGCAGTGTCCTGTTTTCCCGGTCAATGGATATGATCAGACTTTCATTGAGCGGAATAAGTACTTCTTTGCCATTGTGAACGACAAAGGCCATTTCCTGCCGGGGCATTTCGACCACTTCGGTGATGACACCCGCAGGGCCTGATGTTTTGTCCACAACAGAATATCCGTTCAGGAAGCGGTACATGAGTGAATCCTCCTCTTCGGGCTCAAACTCGCGTTCATCATCGGGTATCAGATCCTGCTTTCGCAGAAAAATCTCTTTGGAGTGCAGTGCGACAGCAGCGTCGCGGTCATCCACCTCTTCCAGTTTGACAATCATCTCGCTTTCACCCCGTACAGAAGAGATGAAATAGGGCATGCGGGAAGATTTCATCTCGATGAAAATGCGCTCGTTTTTGAGAAAATCCTCCAGATAGCGGTCTTCGATACTGACTTTCACCTCTCCGGTGATGCCGTGTGCCTTCCTGACACGTCCGATAGCGATATATTCCTGTTGGCTCTTCATGGGCTATACTGGTTTGTGCTGGCCGAAACCGGGCAAAACGAGATCCTTTTCGGATACCAGCACCTTGTCAAGGTCAAACTGCCAGTCAACAGACAGTACCGGATCATCGTACCTGATTCCGCCTTCCGATTCTTTGGAGTAGAAGTTGTCGCATTTGTAAAAGAAAACGGCAGTTTCACTGAGTACGATATAGCCGTGAGCGAATCCTCTGGGCACGAACATCTGGAGGTGATTTTCTGCGGAGAGCCGCAGGGAGTACCACTGTCCGTAAGTTCCGGAATCGGGTCGCAGATCAACCACCACATCGAGTACCTCGCCTTCAATAACCCTTACGAGTTTGGCCTGGGCCATCTCGCCACACTGATAATGAAGTCCCCTGAGTACACCGCGTGTTGACCTCGCCTGATTGTCCTGAACAAAATGGCAGTTTACACCGGCGTTTGCCCATACGCGCTGATTGTAACTTTCATAGAAATAGCCCCGCTCATCGTGCAGGATCCCGGGTTCAAAAATGAGCAGTCCGTCGAAGGATGTTGCAATTACTGGCATAAACCTGTCAGATATTATCGTTTTGAACTGCAAAGAACTGTAAAAAGTGCGGGGCAATTGCGACCTTGGCACCCTCAAATATCAAGTTGTGCTGTATTTTTTCAGAAACATCCATTTTTCGACCGCATTACTGCTTATCCTGTACGTTTTCGGGCTGCATTTCATCGGCCTTGCCGGGTGGTTGCCCGCCCGGGCCGATACAGCAGATGCCGGTCTTTTATACACCGATCTTTTTGGCAATACCGGCGGAGGCACTTTGACATCTTCCCTGCTCACAATCGCACTTGTGGCGGTGCAGTCCATCATGATCAACAGTATCGCCGATCAGTTTCGTCTGATGGACAGCAGGTCGTGGTTGCCCGGTGTTGCTTTCGCGCTGATTACCGCACTGCATCCCTCATTCCTGTACCTCTCGGCAGCGCTGGTTGCCTCTTTTTTTATAGTCTGGTCGCTGCGATTTCTTTTCTATGCGTACAAGTCGCCCAGGTCACCGCTGCATATTTTCGACATTTCCCTGTGTATCTCGGCTGCCGGCCTGTTTTATCCGCGTGCCTTGCTGATTGCCCCCGCAATGTTTATTTCAGTCGGAATTATGAGAAGCTGGGGGCCACGTGACTACGCGGTTTTTCTTGCCGGATTGATACTTCCGCTTCAGATGGGCTGGACCTGGTACTTCTGGCATGACCGGGCAGGAGCGTTTTTTCAGAAACATGTCAGTGATGTTTTCAACTGGCCACAACTGGTTTCAGGAATTGACACTTCCGCGGAGTGGCCCGGGTTGGCCCTGATATCACTGCTCTTTCTTTTTTTCATATTCAATATTTCCGCCTATACAAGAGGCAAGTCAATACTGGTACAAAAGTCGGTGGCTGTCATGTTCTGGCTCCTTGTGTTCGGCGGATTGCACATATTCTTCTGTGCGGGCTGGGAGTGGGACAGATTCATGCTGGTCGGGGCCCCGGCCGGAATATTGCTTGCATACAGTTACGAAGATATGAAACCGCTGTATGCAGAGATATTGCACCTGATCATTCTGATTGCAGCATTTGCACTGCAATTTGCGTATATCTCTGTCTCCTGATTCATCAACGCACATTGAAAATGAATTTATTTGGGATAAATCGCCCGAAATGAACTACTTTTGACCCCGCTAAAATGAAACTAAATGGCCATTCCTTCTAACCCGTGGAAAGTGATCTGGGCCAATCTGCCCGAGCCTCTTCAGAACAGGTATTACCTGACACTGACAATCTTCTTTTTCATTATGATTTTCCTTGACAGGCACAGTCTGTGGACGCAATGGAAACTCCACAAGGCACAGGCCAATCTGGAAGAAGACTGCAGATTTTATCAGGACAAAATCAAAGAAGCCAGGGAGGAAGCCGAAGATTTTGAAAAAACCAGAGAAAAATACGCCCGGGAGCACTATTATATGAAACGTGCCGGCGAGGAAGTCTTCGTTATCCGCGAGGCTGGCGAATAAAAGTTTCAATCTGAACACATCACATAAATTACTGAACAATGTCAGTTCTTGTCAATAAACATTCACGCATCATCGTGCAGGGTTTTACCGGGAAAGAAGGTACTTTCCATGCCGAGCAGATGATTGCATACGGAACCAATGTAGTGGGCGGAGTCACGCCTGGCAAAGGGGGGCAGTCGCATCTGGAGCGTCCGGTTTTCAATACTGTGGAAGATGCAGTACAAAAAGCCGGAGCAGACACTTCAATTATTTTTGTGCCGCCAGCCTATGCCGCCGATGCTATCATAGAGGCCGCTCAGGCCGGAATCAGGGTTATCGTGGCCATTACCGAGGGTATTCCCGTTCAGGATATGGTAAAAGCCAAGGCTTTTCTGCATGGAAAGGATGTAAGGCTCATCGGTCCGAACTGCCCCGGGGTTATCACGCCTGACGAGGCAAAAGTAGGCATTATGCCCGGCTTCGTATTCAAACGCGGTCCGATCGGACTGGTTTCAAAATCGGGAACGCTCACGTATGAGGCTGCTGACCAGATTGCCAAAGCCGGCCTTGGTATAACAACGGCCATTGGTATCGGTGGCGATCCCATTATCGGAACAACTACCCGCGAAGCAATAGAACTGTTCATGAATGATCCTGAAACCGAAGGTATCGTCATGATTGGCGAAATTGGTGGCGGACTGGAAGCCGAGGCTGCCCGCTGGATTCACTCCAACGGCAACAGGAAGCCGGTTGTTGGCTTCATTGCCGGTCAGACGGCACCCAAGGGACGCAAAATGGGCCATGCCGGTGCTATTGTGGGCGGCGCGGATGATACTGCTGCTGCCAAAATGCGGATCATGGCCGAGAATGGCATCGTAGTTGTTGAATCGCCTGCACAGATTGGCGCTACTGTTGCCCGTGTCATGGGTAAAGGCGCCCGCAGCTAACCGTCCTCTGTATTGCTGAATCAAATCAGGGCGATTGCCCTCCGGTTGTTGTTCCTGTGCGCGCTGCTAACGGTAATGTTGCAGTTCCCTGCGTGCAATGAGCCCGAACTGGCCGCCCATACAAATGTTTCAGACAGGCCGGTTGCAGATTCTGCACTCGCAGCTTTCCTGGCTGATTACAGGCGTTTTTTCCTTGAAACAATGGCCACTACCGGTACGCCGGGAGCGGCCATTGTTATTGTCAGAGGGGATTCCGTCCTCTGGATGGAGGGATTCGGTGTGAAGCAGACGGGCGTTCCTGGCAGCGTGGATATAAATACTGTTTTTCGTATCGGATCCCTGTCCAAAGGTTTCACCGGTGTGCTCGCCGGCATACTGGTGCAGGAAGGCTGGATCGGCTGGAATGAGCGTGTCCGCGATTGCTACCCCGAATTCAGGCTCAGCGATGATGCACAGGCCGCACGAATACAGCTCAGGCATTTGCTGTCGCATACAACCGGACTGCCGTATCACGCATTTACACATTTGATAGAACGGGGCTACGATACCCGGAAGATTGTGGCAGGATACTTTCCGCACGCTCCCCTGAGCGGCCGGGAAGGCGAATACTACAGTTACCAGAACGCAGCCTTCAGCGTGACAGAAGAGGTGATGAAGGCGGCAACCATGCAGACCTATCAGGAACTCGTCAGAGAAAAAATATTCGCGCCAGCCGGAATGAAAAATGCCTCCTGCGACTACCTGTCCATGATTTCATGCACAAACAAATGCCTGCCGCACTTCCAGACCGGTGCTGGTTTTCGGGCGGACTCCATCTCCAGTCTGTACTACAACTCTGCAGCAGCGGGTGGGGTTAATGCGAGCATTTCGGATATGGGAGCGTGGCTCACACTCCTGCTTGGCCACAAGAAAAAAATAGTGGCCGACTCCACACTCGACAAAGTATTTGAACCGGTAACAGGTACAGGTGCCGAGCGGTCGGTACTTCATCACTGGGTTCGGAGAAATGACGCCTATTATGCGCTCGGCTGGAGGGTACTGAAACATGACACCGATACCATTATATATCACGGCGGGTACGTCAACGGCTTCAGGGGAGAAATCGCCTTCAACCGGCGGGATGATGTGGGAATATGCGTGCTGATGAATGCATCCACCGAACTGGGTACCATTTCCGTTACCGGATTTTTTGACCGATGGAAATATTTTTTGCTGCCCAAGTAAATGAAAATATGTTTCTTGCAAAATGAAGTGCCAAAAATTGGTGCTTTTTCAATTTGAATCGCTGAAACATTACAAATGCGGCATTTTATATACTTGCGGTTCCTCCCGGCCCTCGTC
>CAILQK010000462.1 GCA_903836265.1 uncultured Bacteroidota bacterium
TCACACACGGATTCCGGTAAATGATCACAATAATTTTCTGTCGGTGGCGGGGGCTGTATGTTTTCTTTATACAGCCCCGCCGCCTCTTTTTACTGCAGAATCAGCTTGCAACTCAGCACACCTGATTCAGTTTTGAGTTGTGCCAGATAAACACCTGCCGGATTTCCGCCGGCGGCATTCCACTGTACAGTATTCAGTCCGCTTACAGTATTTACTTCTATTCTGGTAACCAGGTTTCCACAAACATCAGTGATCAATATTTCTGCAGACTCCCGCTTGCCGGTTACAAACTGCAGGTATGTCTCCGAATGAAAAGGGTTGGGCACCGCACTGAATGATGTAACCGACAGGCTGCCCTCGGAGGTTCCGGTGGATGTGAGGGTAAACGGTACCGGACTGGCCACCGTACCCTGATGCTGGTCGGGCGTGAAGGTCATCGTTTCCGATAGTGCAATGATCTCTCCGGTTCCTGCGTTATACAGTTTGAAATGTATGGGCTGTCCTGATACGTTCGAGTACATCGTCATGAAGAACAGGTACATATTCATGGACGGGATGAACACTGCCTGTGCCGATCCGCGCACTTCGTCGCCATGGAAAGCTCCCAGTTCGAGGCTGGCCGTTGTGGCGTTGGCACCGTCAACCGACAGCATACCGATGAATGTGGAGCCATATTCATACTGCGAGGGGTTGACCGTCCAGAAAGAAGCCTGTTCGGGATTCTCCCCGCGGTCGGCGGGTTCTCCTCCCCTGAACTGGGTATTTTCAGGATATGTCAGCGTGCCCGGGTTGGCGACCTTGATCTGGTAACCCTTCGGTGCCTCCATGAATTTCAGATTTCCTATCCAGCCGTGTGGCGCGCCTATGTACTGGGCAAAGGCCTCCTGACTCTTGATGATATCGCCCACCGCAGCTGGCAAGGATCCGAGTGCGTCATTGACAGGCAGCGAGTAATTGGGTACATAGCCGATCCAGTTCCAGCCCTGCACAACCGTTATGGGCAGCGTGTCAGGTGAAATCAGGCCGCCAATCATTTTGAGCGTATCGTTTACGTGGGAATTGTAATTGTACATTGATACATTATTCACACTGGTCAAAGAACCGGCCCACCCTGTTCCAGTCACATAAGAGGCAAATGATGACTGTGATTTTACAAGACCATCCTGCGGATGCTTCAGAAAGGCAAGTGCGCTGTTGATGCTGTTATTCGGGAAGTGCAAATTGAAAGAAACCCAGTTCCAGCCGATACCCAGAGGAATTCTGCGCAGTATATAGCCAGCTGTATGGATCACCTGAGGCGACAAAGGTGTACCTATTACCTGATCCGGAACAAAGTGAAAGGACTCTTGTACTGATGCATAAACCAGACAGGACTGTGCATCCCACACCAGCAGTTGTACAGGAGCCTGCAGATCGCCCGGATTACCGTAAACGGTCAGAAATGCAAGGTAGGCGTTGAGCTGTGGTACAAACTGCACATTGCATCGGCCTCTGAGTTGATCACCGATATAAGCAGCCACCATATCCTCAGGATCAACACTGAACTGACCCTGAATATTTACCTTTAGTACCAGATTCATCGTATTCTCATATGTACTGGCGAAATTGGAGATGGTACTGAATGCTGGCCTGTCGCACAAAACACGGGCACCAATTTTAAGGGGTTCTGAACCTCCCTTGATATATCCACCCACATGAATCGTTTTCAGCGTGTCAACACCGCTCCACGAACCGATTGCCAGGGTGGAATCCACAATGAACTGTATGGGTTTTATTTCGTTGGCAACGAGTACGCCTGTATCGGGCACCACCCGCACCCACGGCAGACTGTTGACAATCTTGAAAGGCACGGTGGAGCCACTCCGGTTGTAAATACTGGCCGTCATCGTTTTGGTTTCATGTACATCCTTGGTCATGCCCACACTGTCAGTCAGCCAGGCCAGTTCGTTTCTGTCCACCTTGAAATCCCATGCCAGATAATCGCGTTTGTTTCCGGTTTTATCTTCAATGTCGTGGAGTTCGACGCGCAGGGTTTTGTTTTCGATGAAGCGGTTATCCACGTTGGGTACGATGATGAGTTTGTTTTCATAGCACGAAATAGTGGCATCAATCAGTGCATCAGTTTCGGCATCATACAGTCCGACATTGTTTGGGTTCATCTGATCGGCCTGAATCAGGTTGCAGTTGATCAGCTTGTTGAAACTGCAGGATATTTCATCGCCGTTGGAGAAAACCCCGTCGGCCGGCTCGGGAGTTCCGAGCAGGGAAGGTGGTTCGCGGTCAATGCGGCCTTTTATTATTTGAGAGTATCCGGGCTTGTCGGAAGCGTTACCAGAGCAGACAGAAACCGCCCTCATCTCGTAGGGACCATCTGCCAGTCCGGCAGTCTGCCAGTAGTATTGTGTAAAGCCGGGTTGCAGCGTTGACGGTTTGGGATCAGGCAGTGCGTCATACCCTGACCAGTTCGGATTGTAAATATCCGACAGAGGGGTTACATTAATCCAGGAACCATCGCCGTCGGAAGGCCGGTATTGCAATCTGACAAGCTGAAAATCCGTTGCCGATGTATCATAACCACTTACGGTGACCCTCAGTACGTCATCTGAACCGGTGGTATTCGGATCCGGGAAAACTACCCAGTTCTGCTGAGGCACATTGATATCCACCTCGCTGCAGGGGCGGGTAAAATGGGCACTGATATAGTGTGCTGAATAACAGACCCTGTCGTCATCCGGCAGTATGCCCAGAATATTCGCTCTCGTATCTTCACAATCCGAATAAAGTACTACCTCAAGGCTGTCATAATTGTACTCTTCAGGTCCCCTTTCCAGCGTCACAGTTACGGGAATAGACTCCCCGTAAGGAATAGCATACATAACCGGGTGATCCAGGGGGGCACCGTTCAACTTGATGACACCTCCATGCGGATTACTTTCCGGTCCGGCCGTGAATGCATAGGAACGAGTTTCATTCGTCTGGCTGTTATTCCCGAAGTAGAATTTGTAAACAGCAGGCTCATCGGGCGGGACATCCGTAAGAAGTGCTACGCTACCATCTCTGAACTCAAGCGTATTGCCCTCTCTGTGAGCAGTTCCCGGTTCCCAGGGGCACATGGACTGACCCGACTTGGTTTTGAATACCGGCGTTTTATACACAGAATCCATATAAACATCCACAGAAAAGGCATCTCCCGGATCATCGTCGGCGAAAACGTAACCTGTCGTGATTCCCTTTTGTTCCAATTCCTCATTTTTTTCAGATACTGAACGGCTCCTGATAAAATTTACCTGACCTTCAACACCCAGACCATTTATATCACCTCCAATGGCGATATAAAAACCCTCATCATTATTAAAAGTACGGGTAATGTCCTGTTCAGGCGAGTAGGTCGTATCGCTTGTTTCTGAATACTCGTATTCCACCAGTGCGTCAAACGACAGATTTCTGACAAAAGCAGAGCTGTCTTTAAGTGCCTGGTTACTCTCGAGAATTGCCTCCCAGCGCTCTTTTGACTCCTGATATCTGTTGATTTCATCCTGTGTCAAGTCAGGATTATTCAGCAGAGAGTCAATATACCGGTTGATATAATTTTTTATCTGATATTCAGAGTAGATGAAAACCGTGGGAAATTCATCGGGTTCCACGTTGAGTATGCTTTCAATTTCAGGAGAACAGGTAGTATTGTTGAAACTGACAACATCAGCGAATCCGAAAATCAAATTGAAGGCTTCTCCCATATAGATATCACCTCCCTGTTCACCTCCTACAATCAGATCACCGGCGTTGGTTGACAAGCGCTCATTGAGCGTAGTGCAGGTCTGGAACGTTGAGTCTGAAGTCTTTTGCCATGTCAGGGTGAAATCGGTACCAATCGTGTAAGTAGTGGAGGTTTCCAGCACTGTCGCTACCCCGATTCCCGTAACCAGCGTAACATCTCCCCCCAGACTCAGGTCGAGTGCACCGCCGAAACCGGTTTCAATATCCAGGGTCGCGTAATAGGCATGGCACAGAGATGTACCCTTCTCAAGATAGGCATAACTGCCATCTCCGGGGGGATCGCGCAGGATGACACTGGGCATGGTCGGCATCAGTGAAGTGAATGTACTCTCCTTGTTTCTGATTCCGGTTACAACAATCTGCTTGTTGGTACTCACCTCCCTGCCCGATGGCAGTGCGGTGGCCACCACCTGAAAGTTTTTCAGATAAGGCGGGGAGGGATTGGGGTTCCCGACCACGAAACTGTACGTCAAAACGCCATCACCCATCACCGTATCAAGTACTATCTCCGACAGGTAATTGATAATTTTGGTATTGGCCGTATCCAGATAGCAAACTCCGTCATCCGAAGGTGTAGACTCATATACCTCCTTCAGTTTGATATCAATAGTGACTGGCTGACCCTTGTCCAATACAATTATTTCAGGTGAACAACCGGGCTCCGGATCAAAACCGGTTATCTCGATTTCGGGTACTCCATAGTATATAAAGTTGATGATGGTGTCCTTTTTCCTGAGATCAACCGTTGAACCACCTGCTGTCTGAAAGGCATTTTTTATGTCAGGATCGGAGTGCTCAATAACAGAAACAATCATTCCCTCCAGCGGTGGAAGGTTTAGAAACTCAAAATCACCTTCCTGATTATCTATAGTCTGCTGCCGCTCCAGACAGCCATCGGAAGACCTGACCTTCACGGTACACACCGTCCCCTGCCCCATTCCGGGAGGCGCTTTTATGATGGATTTTTTGCAATTACCTCCTGCTACCTGACCGTGTACAGATCTTACAGTGATATCGTTGAACAGGATACCGGCAACAGGGTTGTTCACGTTTGTCACCTGCCATTGCGCGGGAGTAAACTGATGATCCTCAAATGATGGTGATAAAACAGCGTTATCCCCGGGATTCAGCTCCACCACAAACCGTCCAGTCGAATCGGTGAATATTTTGGGTGAAAAAGAAGCTCCATTGACCAGTATTTCAACATTTTTCGCAAAACAATCGGTATTTTTATATCTTACATAACCAGAAACGGGTATTGTTGACAAATCCACAAAGTCAACCAGGTCAACCGAAGTGACACTCGGATTCAGGGTTACCTGTCTGGTATCAGGTGAAAAGTCGTGCGGAGTGGTTTCCTGCCTGCTGGCAAACGAAGACCATTCTGTTCCATAGGTGGTGCCATGAGGCAGCAGCAGGGAACCGTTACTGTTGACCCGATTCCCGTTCCCCTCGTTCATGGGGAAATAAACAACCAGGCCCGCTTCGGGAGAAATACGCACATCATCGTAATGCGACTGAATTGCGGTCTGACTCAACGTTGTATCATATACGGCAACTTCATCAATGAAGCCACCATAACTGTCCTGCAGGGTACTGCCGCTGAAATACCCCCCCAATATCCATGTCTGTGTGGTATCAGACCAGTTTCCTGTTACTCCGGTAAAAGTATGGTTGCCCGCCAGTACACCATTTTTGTACAATGTGACAGTTCGGTTGGTTCCCGAGCTGTCTATAACCAGCGACAGCAACTGATAGCCTACCCCCAGTGTTCCAAAATTATGCGAACTTCCGTTAATTTGGCAGACTATATCGTTGCTGTTACCGTTCTCCACCAGATTTAACCGGAACTCGTTACTACCCCACTTTTTGGACATCACCGTTTGCGTTCCATCGGGCCCCGAGCTGTTCACCCACAATTCCACCGTGGCCTTTGGCGTCAGGGAAAAATCGGGCAACCCGGCGTAATCCGACTGAGAACGGTTGAAGCGAAGAGCCCGATATGTATAGAAATCCTTGGAAGGTGTTGCCAGGAATGTTGTGCCAGTGCCATAACTCACTCCCTCAATCCGGTAATACCCGTCTTCATTCGTTTTCCCGGATGTTTTAACATTGGGACGGTTGCTGCTGAAACTGGCACCGCAAAAATGCATCTTTTGCCTTGTCATGATGTCAAAGGAGGCAGCACCCTGTTCCTCGTCAAATTTCCAGTAATACGCCAGACCAGGAGTGAGGGAAGAAGCTGTCCCCATCATAACTTCATCCAGATCAACCTCTTCCAGTAGTTTGTGGTATATGCGCAACTCATCGGCACGCCCCGCCCAGTTGCCATGACCCGTACTGGCGCCCATATCTATTGTATTCTCTATACCGGGCTCGGTCATAGTGCTTATGTTTACGAGTGCACCGTCGAGGTATAACCTGCCCTGGCTGCCCTCCGCATTGTAAGTAAGTGCAACGTGGTGCCAACCGTGTCTGGTACTGTCCGGAAAACTGGCTGAAAGAAACGAACTGCCTGTTGCTGTGTAACTTACTTCTATCCCGTCGGTACCTGAACTGCTGTTTTTGGCCCGGAAATACAGGCTGTCTGCGCCAATTCTGATTACAGAGCCATTCCCGGCTGCTGAATCCGTCTGTACCCAGAACGCAATTGTCCACGAATTTCCCGCATCCGGCAAAATAGACGTGACCGACGGATCCAGTCTGAAAAAGGCTCCATCCGAATAACCGAACGCCGCAGAAAACCCCTGCAGGGGTGTGAGTGTGACCAGCGCATCAGCTACTGCCTGATGATTTTTGGTTTCTACTTTCCCGGTTACTACCCCGTTGGGCGTCTGAAAGCCGATGGCCTCACCGCCTGTACCCTCGCCAAACTCATTGATACCGGTTATTTTATACACATAGGGCCGGCCGGCAATGACGTTGAAATCATTGTAACTTCGAACGTTTTTCCCCACCGACGACAGGAATATATTGTCGCGGTAAATATTGAACCCTTCGCTGGCATCCGGACTGAGCGGATCCACGGTCCAGGTAACCTGAATGCGATCCAGCAATTCTCCCTGCGACGCCACTACGGTAGGCGGAAGGGGTGGCAACAGGAAACGGCCGTAAAAACCCATCAGTCCATTGTACTGCTGACCGGCAAATACACCCGTGAGGGGTTCGCCAACTGTCAGCGTCGTACGGTTTTTTGTACTGAAAGCATTGTTTACAGCCCCGTAGTTGAAAAAAACCTGTCCGGAATAGGTTTCTCCGGTGGTAACGGAGCCATCGGCACAGTTCACCTGCGACGATACACTCAGCGGGCAAAGACTGATGCACCAGAACAGTGCAATAATGGATATATAATTCTTCATGACGAATGCTGCTTGCTTGTATTGCCAGTGCAATCTGGGTTTAAATAAATCCGGAGTCTTCGTGAAATTCCGGCTGAATGAGAAGTCTGCTTCCCGTCAGGACGGGTTGGTCAGTTAGACACGGAAGCCTCCAGTTTCCTGACCCCGGCTTCCAGTCGGTCTCTCCGCTCTTTCAGTGTGTTATTTTCGTTTTTCAGTTCGGCTATCTCACTTTCCAGTGCTTCCATACTGCGAATGAGCTCCTGTGTTACCGAAACATTAAGGGTGTGTATGCGATCGTAATCAACCTGACGGAAATCATCCACCTCCTTGCCATACACGAACAGCCACTCGGGTTTTTCGGTATCCCAGCCGGCTATGGTAAAATGACGATCATCCGGGACAGTACTTACCATATAATCACGCTGTCCTTGAGGATTGATCACCCGCACCTTATCACCCGCTTTAAGTTCGTGAGGTTGGGAGAGCGTAACCAGCAGATTATTTTCTTCCGGTGCAGCAGAAACGGCAAGTTGATATACATCGGGAATGAAGTCGGTGGTGACTGCAACCGCTTCCGGAAATACCTGCTCTACCTCCTGGGCTATAAAGCCTTTTTTAAAATCGGCACCTTTTTCGACGACGTCCTTGTGCCTGTAATTCGCCACCTGCAAACGGCGCATGATATCCATATCGCGCTTTGCATCGGAGAGTATAATATCTCTTTTGATGCGCTGGTCGGAATAGGAATTGAACTCGGATGCCCTGACGCGATTAGTAGAGTTGATTGAGGCAGACGTAGTCGAGCCGGCACCGTTACAGCCGGTATTCTGGCAGCTACTCCCTCCGTCATTGGCATAATAGGCCACTTTGCCACTGTTATAATAACTTGATGAACCGGCTACTGTGAGATGCCCGGGCATTGTCACACCTTCGGAGTTCACTGTAAGCATCGTAGTTGTTCCGTATTTCATATTCATATCAGCAGGACAGTCTATGGAACTGCCGGAAAACGAAATATTTCCCAACGTCAAAGTGCCGGAAGAAACTGTCAGGCCGTTTGAGAAGGAACCAGTACCGGCTACACTGATACCATTATTATTCACCTCTGACACATCGGTGCTGTTGCGCTGGAAAACCAGGCTGTTGGTACCGCCGGGACTGAATCGGAGAATATTGTCCGAACTGCCGATTCCAGCAGTAGCCTGTACCGACCCCTTTATGAAGGTCAATCCGGCACCTGTACTGCCTTCCAGTAACTGGTATGAATTACCTGCCGTATTCCTCAGATGTAACTGATAACCCGAAGCAGGGGATGTTGTGCCGACTCCCACTGAACCAGTATTGGGGAAAGTATTTGTGCTGCCTCTGACCGACAGGGCATAGGGTGCTGTACTAAGCTGTAGCCTGGGGGCCATTTCGGGGGTGGAACCTACGCTCACACCCACGAAGTAGTCTTCGCTGAAAGACAGATTCAATGTCGTTACAGAACCCAGCACTGCATTGTAGAGTCCACTGTTGACTGGTACACTGCTCTGCGTCTCTGTCCAGAGGGCAGTACCACCCTCTGCTACGTTGTAGATCCTGAAGGTGAGTGCGTAATTTCCGTCTGTAACGGAAGTGCCATCACCTTTTTTAAGGATACCCTGAATACCCAGTTTTGCACCTTGCGCACTGAGCAAACTGCCTGAGGACAGAAACAGTATGACGAGCATGGCGCCCGTTTTGAAACAAGACTGAAATTTCATATGATATTTTTTCAGTTATTGACAGTTCGTCGTGAAGATTTTTGCGTCAGCGTAAATGAATTTCACTGAATCAGCTAGTGAGATAATGTTGCCTCTACCTTGCGCATTCGGACATCAATATTGTCCAGTGAAGCCTTGAGTGCTTCGTTATCTCGCTTGAGAGAAGCTTTTTCTCGCTCCAGGGCATCTTTCCTGCGCAGCAGTTCCTGGGTTACCGACACATTGAGGGTGTGAATACGGTCGTAGTCCACCTGCAGGAAATCATTCACCTGCCTCCCAAATACAAATAATTCGTCGGGAGCAGGATCCCGCCAGCCTGCTACAGTAAAGGTGTGCGCATCCGGCGTGCCAGCTACCCGGCAATCTCTGTAATTTCCATCGAACATTATTCGGACTGTATCACCCGATGAAAGTCCATGTACTCCGGGCAGGCTGACACTCAGGTTGTCGCCCTCACGCGATATTCGGGCGGATTTCTGATAAATGTCCGGGATGACTCCGGCTGTTGTAGTTACTGATTCGGGAAACGCTTCTTTCGCCTCCTGAGCGATAAATCCCTTTTTGGATGCCAGACCATACATGAGGGAGTCCTTGTAACGATAGTCGCTGACACATAAACCCCGCAAAATTTCAAGATCTGCAACAGCGTTACTGGTTGTAATGTCCTTTTTTATGCGTCTGTCGGAGAATGCATTGAATTCGGGTGCCCGTACCCTGTCGCTGCAACTGATGGAATAGGCGCTGGAAAAATTGGCATCCGTCTGACAACCCTGATTGTTGCTGCCGTTATAAAATGCATAAGTACCCGTATAGTTTTTGGATCCGGTGACATTCAGATGCCCGGGAATAATTGCACCATTACTCCGAATACCCAACATGGTTGTACCAGCGCGCTTGATATCTGTATCGGACTGGTTATTAATGTCCGATCCGGATACCGTAAAATTTCCCGCAGTAACCGTCCCTGAGCTGACGGTTACTCCTCCGGTGAAAGTGCCCGTGCCTGTCAGGTTAATTCCGGTACTGGTCACGACCAGCTTGTCGGTACCATTATACTGCATGACAGTATTTACTCCGTTATTGATCTCCATGTAGCTGCCAGAGCTGCTATGACCGATTGTGGCAGTAGCCGCACCCTTTTTTAGCTCAACCCTGGAACCCGTGGTGCCCTCTGTCAACTGATTGGCTACACCCGAGGCGTTTTTGAGATGCAGATTGGACCCCGAGGCAGGACTGGTGGTGCCAATTCCGATAGCGCCGGAGCTGGGAAATACATTTCCTGTTCCCTTGAACGAGAGCGCATAGGGCGCCACCGTCAGCTGCTGGCGGGGGGTTATCTCCGGACTGTCACCCACCTGAACCGAAAGATAATAGTCGCTGTCGAACGGTAACGACAAGCTGTTTACCGAGCCTAACTGCACACTGTATATACCTCCGGCAACCTCAACCTGGGACTGTACTTCTGACCACAGTGCCGTTCCTCCCGTTGAAACATCATACAACCTGAAGGTGATGGCATAATTGCCGTCTTCCACAGATTTCCCGTCGCCCTTCCTGAGAATACCCTGCACTCCAATTTTGGCACTCTGTGCCAGTGAAGCCAGCGCAAACATCGAAAACAGGGTTACTGACATCAGTCGGACCAGCGTGAATATGTTATTTTTCATGTTTGTCATTTTTAGAATTTGAATGTTGAAGCCTTGTATCAGTTGGATATTCTGGCTTCCATGGCACGCATCCGCAACTCCAGTTGATCTATTTTCGTCTTGTTGTTATCAATTTGCTCACGGATATCCCGGGTATCGGCTCCGGCAGTCTCCAGCTGATGTACAAGCGCTTTTGTAGCCGACACATTCAGGGTATGTATCCTGTCATAATCAACCTGAAGGAAATCATCCACCTGCTTTCCAAACACAAACACCCACTCCGGGCGTCCTCCCTTCCAGTCGGCCAGTGTAAAAGAGTGGCTGTCCTGTACAGACATTACACTCAAATCCTGCTGCCCGTCCGGGGAATACAACCTGACGAGGTCACCCTCGGCAAGACCGTGTGCGTCCGGCATGGATAATAAAATACGACCGTCACGGACGACATACTCCGACGGCCTGTCAAATACATCAGGTATAAAATCCTTGCTTGTGGTAACTGCCTCAGGAAATACCTCTCTGACTTCCTGAGCAATGAACCCTTTCTTTGACGCTGTTCCATAGTTTGCGAAATCAATGTATTTATAATCGCACACCCTCAACCGGCGCAGTATTTCCTGATCAGCCGTATTGTCAGCCGGGACTATATCTTTCTTGATGCGCCTGTCGGAAGTAGCATTGAACTCCATTGCCCTGATTTTGCTCGTGGCTGAAAGCGAATAGTTATTGCTCCCGCTGGCAGTGCCGGTAGAAGCACACGCCAGGTTCCCGTCATTCGCGTAAAAAGCGTATGCTGTATTGTACGATTTGGAACCAGTCAAGTCCAGAAGCCCGGTTACCCCGACCCCATCCGTGTTGATTTCCAGTTTTTGACTTCCATTGTGCTTGAATTTGGTTGCGGCAGTATTGCTGATGGCAGATGATTCCAGCTTGATATTATTCAGGGTAGAGGCACCTCCCGATGAAGTCAGCCCTGCAGAAAATATCCCGGAACCTGTAACCGAGATACCCCCTGAAAGAACAGTCAGAATATCGGAACCACTGTATCTGAACTTCATATCACTGGTTCCGGAGTTTAATCTGAACTTGTTATCAGAAGATGTCAAACCAAGGAAATACTGGGCACTGCCTTTCTTGAAAGTCATCTGGGCACCAGTAGTACCCTCTATTCTTTCATCAGCCGCACCCGAAGAGTTGTTCAGGTGCAGCAGATAACTGCTGTTGGGTGACACCGTACCGCCTCCGACCGCCCCTGTACTCGGAAACAGGTTGCTGTTGCCTTTCAGCGAAAGTGCATACGGCGCTATGGTCAGTTTTGCCCGGGGCGACATCTCGGGCGTGGAGCCTACCTTGACTCCCAGATAATAGTCTTCATTGAATGGCAGCGACAGACTGGTCACAGAACCGAGTGCCACCGTGTATATACCACTGGTAACCTCCACATCAGTCTGTGTTTCTGTCCAGAGTGCAGTGCCCCCCTGTTCCGCGTTATACAGTTTGAACGTAATGGAGTAGTTGCCATCGTCCAGTGCAGCCCCGCTCGACTTCTTCAGAATACCCTGAACGCCCAGCCTGGCTCCCTGGGCATGCAAGGCCTGACCGGAAAAAAGGAGCAGCAGCA